>NZ_CP032050.1:1232500-1551071 GCF_003687485.1 Euzebyella marina
AACTAGAAAAGGTAAATATGGTGGTACCCTTCAAAACAGATTAAGATTTTTAAGGTCGGTTGTAGAGGGAATTAAAAAGACCTCTAAAATAGCTGTGGGTGTACGCTTGAGCGCATTCGATTTTATTCCTTTTGTTAAAGATGAGGAGAATATTGGTATTCCAAAAGCTTTGGGCAGCGACTATAACGAGGCATTCGGTGGCGATGGCACGGGTGTCGGAATTGACATGACAGAAGTTTTCGAATTACTTCGAAGTTTTGAAGAACTGGGTATTGAAATGGTATGTGTTACTGCTGGAAGCCCATACTATACCCCGCATTTAACAAGGCCTGCTATTTTTCCTCCTTCAGACGGATATCTTCCTCCGGAAGATCCATTGGTCGGTGTAGCTCGTCATATCGATATAACCGCACAGATTAAAAAGCGCTTTCCAAATTTAAAAATTGTTGGTTCTGGCTATTCCTATTTGCAAGAATGGCTTCCCCATATTGCGGAGGCGGTGATAGATGAAAATATGGCAGATTTTATCGGGTTGGGCCGAATGGTTCTTAGTTACCCGGAAATGCCTGACGACATTTTACAAGGCCGTAAGCTGGCCAGGGGTAGTATCTGCAGAACTTTTTCCGATTGTACAACGGCTCCCCGAAAAGGAATGCTTTCCGGATGTTTTCCACTAGATTCCTACTACAAAAAAATGCCTGAGGCAGCCGAGCTAAAAGAAATTAAAAAAGCCATTCGGCTATGAGAAAGAATATTTTGATAACGGGTGGCTCCAGAGGTATCGGTTTGGGTATTGCTAATGAGTTGGCAGAAGCAGGCTACAACTTAGCCATTAATGGCATGAGGTCTGAGCAAGAGGTTGACAATGTATTGAGCTCTTTGAGAAGTTATGGCCCGAAGGTGATTTACTGCCAAGGCGATATATCTCAAACGAGTGGGCGGAATGACATACTATCAAAAATAGATAAAGATTTAGGCGTTTTAAACGTGCTTGTCAATAACGCGGGAGTGGCCCCAAAAGAGAGAAACGACCTTTTGGAAATGTCTTTGGAGAGTTATGAAAGGGTCATGGATATCAATTTAAAAGGACCCTTCTTTTTAACACAGCAAGTGGCACGCCAAATGATTGAAAGTAAGACTCAAAACAACGCTTTTGATGGCTGTATAGTCAACATAACATCGGTAAGCGCTGAAACGGTCTCAATTTCAAGAGGGCAATATTGTCTCTCAAAATCGGGCCTACATATGATGAGTAAACTCTTTGCTGTCAGATTGGCTCCACACGGTATACCCGTATATGAAATACAGCCTGGTGTTATTGAAACCGATATGACCGCTACCGTTTTAGAGAAATATAAAAAACTCGTAGAAGAAGGGCTGACCCTTGAACCTCGTTTAGGAACACCTAAAGACGTGGGCATGGCGGTAAGAGCATTGGTAGAAAAAAGAATCTCTTATGCAACGGGGCAAGTGATCAAAATTGACGGGGGAATGTCAATTCCGACCTTATAAATAACTGGAATAGTGAAACCAAAGAAAAAGAATTTATTGGTAATCGACCTATTGGCGATAATCGCATTTGTGGCCACGTTTACGCCCCTGATTATTCCGACAAGTACAAATGAGCCAGAGCTTTTTGGCCTACCGTACACCATGTGGACAAGCTTTTTGTTAAGTGTTTTTTTCGTGGTTCTCACCTATTGTGTCTCATTGCTTCAAAAGAAAGATCAGCATGCTGACTAATTTTATTATAGCAAGTGCCGTCTATCTGGCGATATTGATTTTTTTGGTCAGACGTACCCGAATTAAAGAAAAGACGACGAGTAACTATCTTTTAGGTGGAGGGAATATAGGCTTTGTCATAGGGTTGTTCACTACAGCTGCTACTTTGTTCAGTGCATTTACCGTAGTGGGTATGCCCGATTTTTTTAGAACGCACGGTGTTGGTGCATGGATATTTCTGGCGGTTTCCGATACAATGATGGTATACGGCCTTATACGCGTAGGTGAGGTGTTGAGAAGAAAAGCAAGAAACCTTGATTTCAAGGGGATGTCCGGTTTGATGGCTTCGACCTACCAATCAAAACTTGC
The DNA here is from genome assembly GCF_003687485.1 of Euzebyella marina. Taxonomy (GTDB): domain Bacteria; phylum Bacteroidota; class Bacteroidia; order Flavobacteriales; family Flavobacteriaceae; genus Euzebyella; species Euzebyella marina. The sequence goes on from NZ_CP032050.1 coordinate 1,234,592, forward strand.
CGGATATGTAGCCTTTGGTGGTGCTGTCATTTTTCTCATTCCCTATATTGCCGTTCAAATCAGTGGTATATCCATTTTTTTAAATGCTGCTTTTCCCGAAGCCTTACCCGTATGGGCTTGGAGTTTGGGCATAGTCGCTGTGATGGTCGTCTATAGTGAAACTGGCGGGTTAAGGGCCATTATGTATAATGATACCCTTCAAGGTATTTTACTTTTTTTTACTATTTGGGTAGTAGGTTACAATTGTATTGCCCATTTCGGAAGTGTTGAATCGATGTTCGCAGAAGTTAAGGTGCTTAATGAAAAGTTGTTGTCGGTACCAGGACCAAAGGGTCTTTTTACCGCACAGTTTTTTATCATTTCTGCGATAGCAATTATTTGTCTACCCTTTACTCAACCCCAGATTTCCACACGGGTGGTTATCATGAAAAATAGCGCATCACTCAAAAAAATGGCCGTTGGCCTAGGCGTTGTAGCAATTTTGGTCATTCTACCTACTTTGTTTATGGGTATGTATGGGGCCATACTCTACCCTGATTCTTCCACTCAAGATTTTATAGGGCATGTGTTGCTTTATGATCAAGCTCCTGCCATAGCTACTTTAGGTTTGATAGGGTTAGTGGCGGCGGCCATATCAACTTCAGATTCTCAAATATTTGCTTTAGGTTCCGAACTACGGTCGCTTCTTAATTTGGAGGATGCCAAATCAATTAAGATTACACGTTTTTTTATTGTAGTATTTGGCTTGTTGGCCCTAATTTTTAGCATTGTTAGCACAGAACATTTAGTTCTATTGGCACGAACCAGTTTTACTGGAACGGCTATCATGGCTCCGATGATTTTGACCGGTATTTTAAGCTCGAAAAAGCTAACTTCACTCATGCCATTGGTTACTTTAGGGGGGTTACTCTTTTTTATCCTTTCAAAATTGAGTGTTATGCCGACCCAATTTTTCGGCATACAATCAGAATTAATTCTTTTCGCTACGTTAATTACGGCTTCACTTGTTGAAGTTTTTATATTGGGCGCACGAAAGGCAGAATAAAAAGGTGTTCTAATAAAAAAACAACCCTCAGCCGAAACCGAAGGTTGTTCTCACTATTAACTAACTACTTATCGTGAAATCTAGATTTTAGTAACCCGGGTTCTGTTCTAGATTTGGATTATTTTGCATTTCACCTGTTGGTATCGGAAACAATAGTTCTCTTTCCGTTAAGGCTTTATTTGGAAGATAGCTGAAGGTATGGCCGACAAAATCTTCCAATAGGTTGGTTTCAGGATTATAGGCCTTTCTCCAACGTGCCATATCGTACCAGGTCTTGTTTTCAAAACTGAGCTCATGAACTCTTTCGATTCGAACTGCATTTCTAAATGATTCTTGTGTAAGGCCTTCTAGATCGGCTATTTCAGCTCTTTGCCTTATTAAATTGACCGCTTCGTAAGCGTCGGCACTTGGCCCCGATTCGGCTTCATTTGCTGCTTCCGCATACATTAAAAGCACATCTGCATAGCGATAAAGACTCCAGTTAAGGTCTGACTGGGCCGATTCTTCATTGGCCGCCACATCAAAATGTTTAAAAATATAGGGTGCTCCAAGATTAATGCTATCGTTTCTGTCAGCTTCCAACGAATAGCTTCTAAAATAGAACTGCTTTTCCTCCGCCCTTTTATCGCCCACTTCATAAGATTCGGCAAATTCATTGGTCGAAAAGATACCTCCGGTTTGGGCCGAATAAGCCGAAATACCAAGATTGTAAGGTAAAATGGCGGGTTGCCAGTTACCGGATTGAATACCTGCCGCAAATTGCGTCATGAAAATGTATTCACCGGTATTTTTGGTGGCAGGATTATGGAGATCATCATAGGTATCAAATAGAGTGTATTCATTGGAATCGATTACCTCTTTTGCTTTTGCCGCGGCTAAGGCATAGTTGGCAGTTTGCTGCAATGGAAAACCTGCAGTAGTTAGATAAACATCTGCCAAAAGAGTTTTTACCGCTCCTAACGAAACTCTTCCTGAATCATCTCTCCAAGGTAGACCAGAATTTTCAGCTTCTGTAAGGTCGCTGATAATCAAATCGTAGATAGCATTAGGACTTACTTGTTCGGCGAAAAGCTGTTCCGATCCTAAATCGACCGAAGAAGTGATTAAAGGAATGTTGCCGAACATACGTACCAAACCAAAGTAATAATAGGCCCTGAAAAATTTGGCTTCGCCCAGGTACTTTTGTTTTTCAGTTTCATCCATATTAATGTCGGGTATTTTTTCAATAGCAAGGTTTGCCCTTGAAATTCCCCTGTAATACTCTGTCCAATAACTGCTTCCGTAACCATTATCCGAGTTGTTAATGAGGTCTTTTACCAAATAGATATTGGTAGCTTGGCCTAATGAGGTATTGGCAAGACCTGTAGCAAATTCCAGCATTAACCACGTTCCACCACCAAAACCGCTTTCCGTAATAGGAATCAATGGTTGGTAAATACCGTTGACAGCACTTTCAGCGTGTTCTGCTTTTGTGAAATACGTATCTGTCGTAAAGTTCGACTCATCTTCTTCATCCAAGAAATCACTACATGCGGTTGCTAATGAAATGGAGATGAAGACCGCTATAAATCGTATGGGATTTTTATAGATTTTCATTCTTTTATCTTTTAATATTATTATAATCCTACGTTAAGGCCAAGCATGAATATTCTCGGTCTTGGATAATCATACAGTGAAAAACCTTGATCAAAAGTGCCCCCACCGTTCGAACTTTCTGGGTCGTAACCCGGAAATTTGGTAGACACAAAGAAGTTCTGTACCGAAGTGTACAACCTTAGTCGGCTCAAATGAAGTTTTTGAACCAATTCTGGCTGAAACACATATGATAGCATTAGGTTTCTGCCTCTTAGAAATGAGGCATCTTTCAATTTGCCTGAGTCATTATTAGTATCGTAACCAGCGGCAATCGGCCTAATTTGGGCTATATCGGTGTCTTGGTTGTCAGGTGTCCACGCATTAAGAACTGTCTTAAAGCTATTGGCGATGGTTTGCCTGTCTTCTGCCGAATGTTCGTCTCGGTACATAAGACTATTGCCATATTGAAATTGAAGATCTACCAACAATTCAAGATTTCCGTATCTGAAAGTGTTACTGAAGGTACCAAAGCCATCAGGAATACCTTTGCCGATTATGGCCCTATCATCACTATTTATGGCTCCGTCGTTATTTAGGTCTCTGTATTTGATATCTCCCGGTAATCTGTCGTAAATGGCAGCTTGTTCGGCTTCGTCAGTGTTCCAAGTACCCTCATCAATGTAGCCAAAGAACGTACCCACGGGTTCGCCAACACGAATTAGGGTAGAGCCAAGAAATATGTCAGATCCTCCCGATAGGGCCAATACTTCGTTTTTATTGATGGAAATATTAAAGTTAGAACTCCAACCGAACATCTCATTGTCAAAATTGATGGTATTCAAATTGATTTCAACCCCTTTGTTTTCCATACTACCCACGTTTCTGTACACATTGGTAAAGCCGCTTGCGGAAGGTACCGGGGCATCGAGCAACATGTCAGAAGTAAGTTTGCGGTAAAAATCTAACTCCAATGCTATGCGATTGTTGAACAAACCTATTTCGACACCCGCATCAACCTGTTCGGTTTTTTCCCACCTTAAATCCGGGTTGGCCATTCTTTGTGGTACACTGTAGGCCGCACGGTCGCCACCAAAGATGACCGATCCACTTTGCAGACCTGCCAATGCCCGATATGCTGGAATTTCAGAGTTTCCTGTCGCCCCGTAACTGGCCCTGACCTTAAGGTTAGAAATAGTTTCGTTTTGCTTCAGAAAATCTTCCCCTGAAACTCGCCAAGCCAATGCCGCCGACGGAAAGAATGCAAATTGGTTTTCAGGTCCGAATTTTGAAGAACCGTCGGCCCTACCGGTCAATGTCAATAAGTATTTGTTCTTATAGTCGTAATTGACACGACCGAAATAAGAATTGAGTCCGTAAGCAACTTTACCGGAAGTCGGTGTTTGCGGATTTGATCCTGCCCCCAAGTTATTAAAGCCATAAAAGTCGTCGGCAAAACCTCGGGTAGAGGCCACTGCATTGAATTCGTCTACATGCTGCCATGAAAGACCGAGCATTGCAGTCAAAGAATTGTCTTCATTGAAATCTTTGGAGTACGTTAGATAATTCTCGAATTGCCACGAGTTAAAACGAGAGTTGGTAACAGAGGCTGCACCGTCTGGCATGGCAATGTACCTAAGGTCTCGACCGCCGTAATAATCGTTACGTTGGTTGATGATATTCGCACCGACCGTTGTTCTTAGTTGTAGATTGTCGGTAATTTTAATGTTGCTGTAAAAGTTACCCAATACTGTCTGGGTCTTTAAGAAATAGCGCCTGTCATTGGCTACGGCCACCGGGCTACCGCCACCTTCCATTCCTGGATAGTCAATATTGGATCCCCAGCTACCATCGTCGTATCGAACCGGTATAATAGGCAAAGCTTCTAACACTTGGCGCATGGTGGTGATACCGCCGCCACCTAATTGGTCGATTTGCTTTTCATTTTGGTCGTTATAGCTTAAACTACCTCCTACCTTTAACCAAGGCGTAATCTCAGTGTCTAGAGTAAAGCGACCTGAGAACCTTTTGAGCCATGATTCGACTATTAGACCTTCTTCGTCACGAAAGCCCATAAAAAGCCCGTAATTGGAATCTCTATCGCCTCCTGTGAAAGAGAGTTGGTGGTTTTGCGTAAATGCTGCCCTGATGGCTTCATCTTGCCAATCAGTGTCGTAAAGTGGGTTGCCCTCTGAATCGAATAAACGGGGATCGGTACGCTTTAAGCGGGGGTCGGTATAGCGACCGCCGGCCCAACCATCGGGATCAAACTTTTCTGCGTTCGCATAGGCAATCTCTTCGACCCTTAAGAATTCTTCCGAGTTTAAAAGTGGAATTTTTTTAGGCAAGGTGCCTAAGCTGAAGTCAGCATCGTAATTTAAGTGAGAGCCACCTGTAGTAGTACCTCTTTTTGTAGTTACCAAAATAACACCGTTGGCACCACGGGCCCCGTATATGGCTGTTGCCGAGGCATCTTTCAAAACCTCGATAGATTCAATGTCATTTGGGTTCATGTAGTCAATCGGTGTGCTGCCATTAGGTAGATTGACAGCATTTAAAATAACACCATCGACTACATAGAGTGGGGTATTCGCAATACTGACCGAAGTATTACCTCGAATACGAACAACGGTACGCCCACCTGGCCTACCGGAACCTGATGTTACATTCACCCCGGCGACCCTACCGGCCATCGCTTGGTTAAGCGAAGCAGCAGGCCTTTCGGCAAGTTCTTCCGATTTTACTGAACCGACGGCACCAGTTAAATCACTTTTCTTTTGGGTACCGTAACCGATAACGACTACTTCATCTAGGTTGGCCGCATCTTCTTTTAAAGATACATTAATGGATGTTTCTCCAGCCAATGGAATTTCTTGCGAGGCAAATCCAATATATGATACGACCAATACCGCATCTGGGTTGCTCACATCTAATTGAAAATTACCGTCAAAATCGGTTTGGGTACCGTTAGTCGTACCTTTTTCCACAATACTGGCACCTGCCAGCGGTTGATTGTTACTGTCAAGAATAGTACCGGTAATTGTGGTTTCTTGAAAGTAAGAAAAGCTCTCAAAATTAAAATTGTTGCTTAAGGAAACGTCATCTAATCTCGATGAGTTTCCATAAGAAACGCTACTGAAAGCCATTATCCAAAGGCTTAGGTAGTGTTTTGTTAATAGTAGTTTTTTCATAATGTAATTGGATTGAGTTTAAACGAATGGCTTCTAATCCACCATCAATCCAAAGGTATATTCGCACTAAGCTCGAATCCACCTCTTACATTGCAAATAGTTCTATTTTTTTGTCTTTAAAATATGAAGTTGTTAAATTAAATGCGACAATAAAGTGTTATTGATAAATAAATGTGCGAAAATTTGCACACTCTATTTAAAAGGATGTTCCTTTAACAGCTCTTCTGAAGTATAGAAACCTTGCTTATTCTTCACCTTGTCTCTAACCTGTTTAACCTTTTCGGGGGAAATAGGTACAGCTTCATTACCAAATGAATTTCTCACAAAAGTCAGTACCGAAGCCATTTCTTCATCATTGAGCATACCACCAAACGGTGTCATTGGAACTTGACCTGGGAATTTCTTGCCGTTTACTTCGATGGGCCCGATCATTCCTTTTAAGGTCAATTTAATCAAGCGTTCTTCATCTCCGGTGGCCCATTCAGAGCCTGCCAATGGTGGGAAACCTGAACTCTCTAATCCTTTTCCGTCAGGCTGGTGGCATGTAGCACAAAAGCCTTCCCGCTCATAAATTTCCTGACCGGCGAGAAGTAGTTCAAGGTCACGGCCCTTGAGGCTGGTTTCGATTATTTCCTTCGGTTCTTCACCTAAATTATGTCCATTCAAATGCGCTAGGGCAGCTTCGTAAGGTTTTTGCATCCATTTGTCGAGGCCTTTTTTACCAGCTTCGGTTACAATGGGTATCCCTACTTCCTTATCCATCCAAGAGGCTGCTACCAAAGCAGCCAACCGTACCCTCGGATTATCATCTTTAGCGGCCTGCATAAGCAAATCTCCTTTATCGGCAACTTGATTACCGCTAAAGCGTAAGACGCCAACAGCTGCAGCTCTCGCCTTGTAATCTTTTGCTTTCATTAGACTTTTGAGCAAGTTTTGGTCAATGTCATTCAATCCCCACGAAACCCAAAGGGCTTCTAAAAGGTTATGTTCGTAATTGCTATCGTTCTTATCTAAATTGGAGACCCATGAATTCAATTTGGACAAAACTTCTTCTTTATCCCTAGCACGCAATTCTCTTCTTGTACGGTAACGGGTTCTATATTCTGGCAGCTTTAAGTTTTCAAGCAATTGATCGATAGTTGCACCGTCAACCTTTGCCGGTTCTACCAAGGGTCTTGATGGGTAGGTGATTCTATAGATTCTACCATGTGCGTGGTCTCTAAGTGGATCCCGTGCGTTGTGTTGCATATGCCCGATCAAAACGTTGCTCCAGTCAATTAGGTATAATGATCCGTCAGGGGCAAACTCCATATCTACAGGTCTGAAATTTTTATCGCTCGAAAAGACCAGGTCTTGTCTGTGCTTACTTAGATAGCCTGCTGTATTGGGATCATCGACCATGGTGTGTTGTTTGGTGCCCAAGAAACCAATGGTGTTGTTGATCAATAAATCTCCTTGAATATTATCAGGAAAATGCCTACTTGATACAAATTCAAGCCCTGAAGTGGGGCGAACGCGATGTTTGTCTTCTATTAAATTTTCTGGTAGCGGATTCGCTTGTCCGTACCTAGGAAAAATAGAGCCAGGCATCATCCATGTCATATCGGGCCCCGAAGTGTGTGCAAAGAAATATTGGCCCCAATCATCGAAAGCAATTCCCCATGGGTTTGGTATGGGCAATTGAGCTGTTCTTTCTAAATGATGTTGCTGAGGGCTATAGCGATAAAAGCCGCCGTTGGTGGCGCGAACCGTACCATATGCCGTTTCAACATTGGTATGTAAAAAAACACCTTCACCCATATAAAGGGCGCCTGAAGGGTCTGTGGTAAATGCGCTGATGGCATGGTGGGTATCATGGTCATCAAAACCACTTAAGATAATTTCACGCTCATCGGCGTGGTCATCGCCATCGGTATCTTTTAATAGAATTAAATTGGTACCCTGAGATACATAAACCCCTTCAGGAGCGAATTCAAAACCAATGGTAAGATGCAGGCCATCAGCAAAGATGGTTTGCTTGTCGGCCTTATTGTCTCCATCGGTGTCCTCCAAAATGAGCAGTTTGTCGTTTGGTTTTGAATCTCCCGGTTTGTAGTGTGGGTAGCTGGGCATAACCCCGACCCATAGGCGACCTTTGTTGTCAAAGGAAACCTGAACCGGATTGGCCAAATCGGGAAACTCTTGCTCGGAGGCGAACAATTCGATTTTATAGCCAGGCGCTACATTGATTTCGTTCAAGGCGTCCTCGCCATATAGATATTTTGGGGTTCCGTTTTTGTCGCTTTCTTTGTAATTGGTCTCTACCGGAGGTAATGTTCTGGTTCGGGAATCGGCCATCGCCAGGTCCATTTTCTCGCCGTGTAAAGCTTCCCAAATAGCGGTATCTCTAATTGCCGTCATTTGGCGAATTTTCTCGATTTCGAACGGATAGTTATCTGGCCCAAAAGGATCATATCTTCTACCATATGCATGAACGCCATTCGGTATTTTAAAGTCATTGTGCCAAAACCAGTTTTTTTCATTGACCGCTTCATTGACTAGAAGTCGGTTTGATTCGTTGCCATCTTCACCACCAAAAATTTCTGAAGCTAAAAGGGATGCCAATTTCTTGTATCCGAAATCATTAAGTTGAAAACCATCATTGGTAATGTCTTCACTTTCTTCAGCAATCCATTTTTGACTAGAGGCGAAGGCGTCAACGAAAAGCACACTATCTTGTTGGGCCACTTCTCGCATGGCATCAGTGTACAGTTTTAAATTCTTGTTTTCCTCTTCACCATTCGGTAAATCCATTTTTGAGGATAGGTCTTCATACGCTATCGGAGAAATAAGGGCTAGTTGCGGAGCACTCTTCCCGTTATATTTTTGGTTTTTGGTATGGGCAATAAAAGCTCTTAGCTCGGCCTTGTAATTCTCTAAACCGTCAGGGCCTTCAAACGATTCGTTGTAGCCGAAGAACGCTAAAATAACATCTGCTTTTAGTTCGGTAAGCCATTCATCTTCCGTTGGAAAATGGCCGATACTACCAGAGTCGTTGGCATGTTCGTTTTGATGGAATTTCTCGGCTCCTGGAAAAGCCCATGGGGAGTTTCTCGAAGAATGAGGTCTGAAACCCGGAGTATTACCCCCATCACACATATTTCTTATAAAAAGGGAATCAGCCGGAAAACGCATTTGTAATTCAGTCTCAAAATGACCGAAATTGATCATTCTTGAACAAAGGTTATTGCCAATAAGAACGATGTGCGAATTCGGATTGATTTGTAATCCGGCTTTTTTGTCATCATTGTCACAGCTTTCCAAGAATAAAAGAACGACTGGGAGAACGAGAAAAAGTATTTTGGTAAAAGGTCTTTTAAAAATTTTCATGGTTTAAAAGAAAGTGGTGTGAGGGTTAGGATTGAATTTTTTCGGTTCGGTACGTTTAGTTTGATTTATGTATGAGATTGGTGTTTTCAATAACTATTTCAGAACAAATAATACTTGATTTAGAAAGGGATTTCTCTCCGATTACCAGATTCTTTAAAAAGCCCATTCTGAACACGTTTGCATTGTTAAATTCGTAATTTTTCACATAATAATACACGTATTCCTAATTTAATGTTGTAAAATTAAAACAGATTTTCAATAGAGATTTCCTGTTTCTTGCTAAAGGTTGGTACTTTTTTGTCATATATTTATCCGAATTTGAATTTTAAGAGAAATTTATGAGTACTCCAAGCATCGAAAAAACACTGACGGCAAAAGAGACTTTTATCTTCAAAGATCTCGTAGGGCCGCACTTTAATCCTATTTGGCACTTTCATCCAGAATTTCAAATTTCGTACATCGCCGAAGGTGAAGGTACCCGTTTTGTCGGTGATCATGTTCATAATTTTACAGTCGGTGACCTGGTCATGACGGGACCGAATTTACCTCACTTATGGAGGAGTTACGACCCTTATTTCGAGCCAGACAGTACCCTTCAGACTCGAGGTTTGGTCATTTATTTTGATAATGACCTTTTTAGTAAAACCCTTTTAGAGCACGAAGAGTTTTATGCTATCAACAAGTTGGTCGAGAATTCAAATCGAGGTATCGAATTCTATGGTGATACACCCGCAAAAATTTATGAACTGTTGATGCAAATTTCGCAAGAGCGTGGCTTTAAGCGAATTCTTAAACTGCTTGAAATTCTTGATATTTTGGCCCACACGAACGATTATTCATTATTGACAAGCCCTAGTTATGTCAATTCTTTTAAGGGTGGCGATTCTGAAAAAATGAGTATGGTCTATGACTATGTAATGAGCAATTTTAGAGATAAGATAGCTTTAGATGAGGTGGCCGAAATGTTGAACATGACAACATCATCTTTCTGTCGATATTTCAAGCCTAGAGCCAACAAGACTTTTACCAGATTTGTAAATGAGATCAGAATTGGCCATGCACGAAAATTGTTGTTGGAAGATAATTTTAATATTTCTCAAATTAGTTACGAATGTGGCTTCAACGCATTGTCTAATTTCAACCGCCAATTTAAGACCATTACAGGTTTGAGTCCGCACGAATACCGTCAAATGTTTTTTAATATCCAGTCTAACGAAAACGATTGAGTTGAAAAAAAATGTAGGTCTTTGGCAAAATAAAGGAACTATTGAAATATGTTAAAGTTTAGTTTTGTAACATTTCCCATAAAATAAAAGAAACTAGATTAACCAATAAATAAAGGCATTCAAGTGCAAGCGATGGAATGGAGACCATCTTTCACTTATAAACACACCATTGAATATGAAAATAGGCATGAACATGCTGCTTTGGACCAACCATGTTACGGAGCAACATTTTGATATAATTGACAAATTGAAACGTACCGGTTATGATGGTATAGAACTGTTTTTGGCTGAGGGTAATGAAAAACACTATGCCATGTTAGGTAGACATTTTACTGATATCGGTATGGGCGTCACCGCTGTTGGGGCGCTATCTCCCGAAGAAAACATCACTAGTCCCGATAAAAAGGTTCGTGAAGCGGGGCTTGATAAACTAAAATGGACCATCGATATGTCGGCCGCATCAAATGTTGAGGTCATATGCGGACCATTTCACTCAACCTTTGCCTTCTTTACCAGAAAACCGCCAACCCTCGAAGAGAAAAAATGGAGCGCTGAGATGCTCAGAAAGGCTGCCGAATATGCAGCGGAATCAAACATAATTTTGGCACCTGAAGCGGTTAATAGGTTTGAATGCTATCTCTACAATACCATGGCCGACCTTAAAGAAATGGTAGAAATGGTAGATCACCCCAATTTAGGGGCGATGTACGATACACATCATAGTAACATTGAAGAAAAAAGCCAAGAACAGGCTATAAAGACCATAGCTCCTTATTTGAAACATGTTCACATAAGTGAAAATGATAGGGGAACCCCAGGAAGCGGACAGGTCGATTTTGAATCTGCTTTTAAGGGGTTGCGAGATATTGACTATGACGGTTGGTTGACCATTGAAGCATTTAGTACCATTATTCCCGAATTTGCCAACGCCATTAATGTATGGCGAGATTATTCGCCAGCTGAAGAAATCTACACCAAAGGTTTTCAGTTAATAAAAGAAGGCATGAAAAGCGAACTTAAACTCTAATACCAAATCATGAAAAGAATATTGCCCTTAATCGCCTTTCTGTTGATTTTATCTTGTAAAGAAGAGAAAAAGAAAGAAGAGATTGTCGATGCAAAAGTACAGATGTCCAATGAGCCAAAGCAATGGCTTACGTTTGAAGGTAAGAGCGATGGTAAAAATATTGTCTTGATTGCTGGGGATGAAGAATACCGTTCCGAGGAGGCCCTTCCGCAATTGGCAAAGATTTTATCAAAACATCATGGTTTTAATTGTACGGTATTATTTGCTCAAGAAGAGACAAAACCTGGTATGGTGAATGCCAATTATCTGAAAAATATTCCTGGTCTTGAGGCTTTGGAAAGTGCTGATTTAATGGTGATTTTTACTAGATTTCGCGCCTTGCCTGATAATCAAATGAAATATATTGATGATTATCTGAAATCAGGAAAACCAGTGATGGGCATCAGAACGGCTACCCATGCCTTTAATTTCGACAAAGATTCCGATTCTAAGTATACCCAATATGGTAATTATTATGAAGGCGATATAGAAGAATGGCATGGCGGCTTCGGGCGATTGGTCTTAGGTGAAAAATGGATCAATCACCATGGTCACCATAAACATCAGAGTACAAAGGGAATTATTGCCGAAGGGGCGGAAGCAACCGGTATTGTTAATGGTATTGAAGATGGTGATGTTTGGGGGGCAAGCGATGTATATGGTGTACGGTTGCCTTTGGTAGGCGATGCTCAACCCATAATTCTGGGTAAGGTAATGAAACGAAAAGGTGAGTATGATGAAACGGACATATTTTTTGGTATGAAGCCGACCGATGACGAGCCTGCAACTACCAATAATGACGGACTTAAACTAAACGATCCTATGATGCCGGTCACCTGGGTGAAAAGTTATCAGTTGCCCGAAGGCGATAAGGGTAAAGCCTTTACGACTACCGTAGGGGCAGCTAACGACATGTTGATTGAGGGAACCCGTCGTTTATTGGTCAATGGTATTTTCTGGCTTTTAGACTTTGAGGTGCCTGAGAAAGCCAAGGTTGATTTGGTAGGTGATTACAAGCCTACAAAGTTTGAGTTTCGAAAAGATGAGTATTGGCCCGATAAAAAATTGATGATAGAAAGCCTTCAATAAGAAACATGACAGCTATGAAACTAATTTCAAAAATTCTAGTTTTTATAGCTGTTTTCTACCTTTTTGGCTGTAAAAGAGCAGGCGACTCCAAAAAACAAGATGCCTTAAAACCTAATGTACTTTTTATATTGGTAGATGATTTAGGTCTGTATGACCTCTCATTTACGGGAAGTACATATTATGAAACACCAAATGTTGACCGAATAGCCAAAGAAGGAACGGTCTTCACCCAAGGCTATGCTGCTAGTAGGGTATGCAGTCCGTCTAGGGCCAGCGTCATGACGGGCAGGTTTACGGCTAGGCATGGTATCACCGATTGGATAGGGGCGGCCCATGGTGCTGATTGGCGAAAGCATGATAGACATGACATGCTTTTACCCGCAGATTACGTTCATGCACTGCCTAAATCTGACATTTCCATTGCTGAAGCTTTTAAAACAAATGGGTATACCACTTTTTTCTCGGGTAAATGGCACTTAGGTGATCAGGGAAACTTTCCTGAGGATCACGGCTTCGATATTAATGTAGGCGGATGGGATAAGGGAAGTCCCATAGGGGGATATTTTTCTCCTTGGGAAAACCCAAAACTTTCCAACCAACAGAAAGGTGAGAACTTGAGCATGCGTCTCGCCAAGGAAACCGCAAAGTTTATTGAACAGAATAAGGATACTACTTTTTTCGCCTTCCTTTCCTTTTATGCAGTGCATGGGCCCATTCAAACTACCAAAGATAAATGGGCAAAATACCGCCAAAAAGCCAATGAGAAAGGCCTGACAAACGAAGGGTACAAAATGGAACGCGTTCTACCCATTAGACTGGTACAGGACAATCCCATTTACGCTGGTCTTGTAGAAAGTATGGATGATGCCGTTGGGGTAGTACTTGAGGCCTTAAAGACTTACGGTCTTGATGAAAATACCATTGTTGTGTTTACCTCTGATAACGGGGGCGTGGCCTCCGGAGATTCTTTTTCGACTTCTAATCTTCCTTTGAGAGGTGGTAAGGGCTATCAATGGGAGGGAGGCATTCGGGAGCCTTATTTCATCAAAGTTCCTTGGTTGAGTCAGAAGACTAAAGAAACTGATTTTCCTGTCACTGGCACCGATTTCTATCCCACCCTTTTAGATTTGGCAAATCTTGATTTGTTGCCAAGTCAACACATTGACGGGGTGAGCCTAAAGCCAATTCTTGAAGGAAAGCAAATGAGTGTTGAACGACCTCTTTACTGGCATTATCCCCACTATGGTAATCAAGGAGGGAATCCTTCATCGATAATTCGACTCGGAAATTGGAAGCTCATCCACTATTGGGAAGACGGAAATGATGAGCTCTATAATTTAACTAAAGACCCAAGCGAATCGTCGAACGTGGCCAATCAGAATCCTGTTGTTGCCAAAGAGTTAAGGGGAAAGCTTCTTGCTTGGCTTGAAGAAGTAGGAGCCCGTTACCCAAAACCCGATGAAAATTATAATAAAGATTTGGCTGAACGGAGGCATAAGTATATGATTGAAGAGAAATGGCCCGAACTGGAAAAGCAGCGAATGCTTTTTCTTTCAGAAGATTTTAAACCTAATGAAGATTGGTGGGGAAGCATGTCGACCAATGATTAAACGGTAATAGTATTTCTAACTGACTTCATTCAAAGTTCACTTTTACATAATACCATGAAAACTGTTTTACAAATACTAGTTTTGGCCCTTTTGCTAGTCTCCTGCAAACAAAATTCAAGCTCTGAAGATAATTCCGCTAGTAGTCAACCCAATTTTGTTTTTCTTTTTGCAGATGATCAGACTTATGAAAGTATTGCTGCCCTAGGTTTTGATGAGGTCCATACGCCCAACCTCGACCGCTTGGTCAAAAACGGAACTTCATTCAGCCATGCATATAATATGGGCGGGTGGAACGGTGCCATTTGTGTTGCTTCGCGAGCAATGATAATTTCCGGTACCTCGGTTTGGAATGCGCAAAAGAAAAGCCGGTTATGGGCTGAGGGTGATTCGATAGCTCTTGAACAAACTTGGGGAAAGTTGCTGGAAAAAGAAGGGTACAAAACATTTATGACAGGTAAATGGCATGTTGAAGCGGAGGCAGATTATGTATTTCAAACGGCGCAGCATGTAAGGCCTGGTATGCCTGGCGATAGAAGAAATGAACTGGGTGCGGCCATAAAAAAATGGAGAGAAGAGTCAGGCGATATGAAAGACTGGAACGATTATATGCCATCGGGCTATGGTCGTCCTACAGGTCCTGAGGATACGGATTGGTCACCGACCGATACGCTGATGGGCGGTTTTTGGGAAGGAGGCAAGCATTGGAGTGAAGTAGTAAAAGACGATGCACTACAGTACATTGAATCTGCGACCAAGGGCAATAGCCCATTCTTTATGTATTTGGCTTTCAATGCCACACATGACCCAAGACAGGCCCCGCAACGTTTTTTAGATATGTATCCGTTGGAAAATATTCGCGTACCCGAAAATTTTCTGCCCCAGTATCCGTACAAAGACAGCATAGGAAACGAACCCAGCTTGAGGGATGAGGCTCTGGCTCCCTACCCACGTACGGAATATGCCGTTAAAGTTCATCGACAGGAATATTATGCTCTTTTAAGCCATATGGATGAGCAAATTGGGAAAATTCTAGACAGATTAGAAGCCGAAGGAGCTTTAGAAAATACCTATGTTTTTTTCGGTGCCGACCACGGTCTCTCTGTTGGGCATCACGGATTGATCGGTAAGCAGAGTCTTTTTGATCACAGTATTCGAATTCCCTTAATGGTGATGGGGCCTGGTATTCCTAAAGGTGAAGTTCGCCATCAAGATGTTTATCTTCAAGACATCATGGCGACTACCTTAGAATTGGCGGAAATCGAGAAACCGGAATATGTTCAGTTCAATAGCTTCCATGATATCATTGATGGTACGCGTTCTCAAAGCCATTATAACGGAATTTACGGAGCTTATATGAACCTTCAACGTATGATTCGTAAAGATGGGTTTAAGCTTTTGGTGTATCCTAAAATTAAAAAGGTGCTGTTGTTCGACCTGCAAAATGATCCAAAAGAAATGAACGATTTATCGGAAACATTGGAGTATGCTTCAAAGGTTGAATCTTTATTTTCTGATTTAATCGAGCTTCAGAAAGAAATGGACGACCCACTTTCCCTAAAGGAGCTCTACGACGAAGTTATTCAGAAGTAATTTGAAGAAATTCAGACTTGCTTGGGTTTCATTTTTGATTTATAGACAACATTAGCCACCAAGCCAGAAACAATTAATACAATACCTAACAAACTATAAACGGTGTAAATCTCGCCAAGCCAGACAAACCCTAAAATTCCTGTAAAAAGCACTTCTAGATATTTTAACGGAGCTACGAGGTTGTTCGCTGCGATTTGAAAAGCTTTGGTCATGAAAAATTGGCCTACAAAACCGAATATACCAAGCCCCGAGAAAAGTAGCCAATCTGAACCAATAGGTGTTTTCCAGTAGGGAATAACCATGATACCACCGAAAAGAGTCGCAGCCAACATAAAGTAATTGATTATTACGATGGGGTGGTCCCTTTTACCAATTTTACCAATACAGATATATACAAGGCCACTTAGTACGGCTGCCGACAGAATGAGACCTAAACCAATATTGTTGACATTGGTGTCAAATCCCTTCAATATGATTACTCCGGTAAAAGAGACGATAAAAAAAAGCCATTGTGGGAGTTTAATTTTTTCTTTTAAAAAGTAAATGGCGAATATGGCCGAGAAAATCGGTGCGAGGTACCGCAATGAGACAGCGGTTGCGGCCGATAAATACTTCATTGAGGCAAAGAACAGGGTCATTGATGAGGTGCCAGTAATTGCCCTTAAAACCAATAATTTTTTCTCATTGCCCCAAAAGTTGAGCTTCAATCGGTAAATGATTGCCATGGTGATTACTAAAGAGCCAAGCGCCCTAAAAAAGACAATTTCGTAGACATTGTAACCGGTCAGCTGCTTTACCATGGTATTCATTATGGTAAAGGAAAGTGCCCCCAGGGTCATATAGGTCAGTACTTTTTTTAAATTCATCTAGGCTTTACGATTCTTAACGATTTTTACATCGATTAAAAAAAAATCCAACCCAATGATGGGCTGGATGTCTTTTCTATTCTGAGGATCGCCCTCAAGTATTGACTAAACCCTGGGCAGGTCGCCTTCGCCTTTTAAAGGAAGTTCTGATTCTCCCATGAGATAGGCGTCAACATAGTGAGCTGCTTGCCTACCCTCTGATATGGCCCATACGATAAGCGATTGGCCACGACGTTGGTCACCTGCGGCAAATACGCCAGGCACATTGGTCATGTAATCGTTCTCCGCCGCTTTGATGTTATTTCTGCCATCGGCTTTAAGGCCCAACTGCTCGGCAATTGTCATTTCAGAACCTGTAAAACCTAATGCCAATAAGGCAAGTTCACATTTCCATTCTTTCTCCGTTCCTTCTACTTCTTTTAGAATCATGGCCTTACCGGGCTGTCTTACCCATTCTACTTCGGTAGTAATTAGGCCCTTTAGGTTTCCTTTTTCGTCTCCGATAAACTTTTTGGTCGATATGCTGAAAAACCGCTCGGCACCTTCTTTGTGAGATGAGCTCGTTCTAAGTCGCATTGGCCAAAAAGGCCAAGGTTGACCTTCCGGTCTTTCAGGTGTTGACATTGGCATAATCTCGAAATTAGATACAGAGTTGGCACCGTGACGTATGGAGGTTCCGATACAGTCAGATCCGGTATCACCACCACCGATAACGATTACATCTTTACCGGTAGCCATAATTTCATTCTCGAATTCTTTAACGCCCGAAACACGTCTATTGTTCTGCGGAAGAAAATCCATTGCCTGAACCACGCCTTTAAGGTCTGAGCCTTCAATCGGTAGGTTTCTACGTACGGTAGCACCACCACATAACACAATGGCATCAAAGTCTTTTTTCAATTCATCGGCTTTGACATCTTTGCCCACGTGCACTCCGCAATTGAACTCGATACCCTCTTCTTCCAAAACGGCCAATCTTCGGTCGATGATTGATTTTTCCATTTTAAAATCAGGTATTCCGTATCTCAAAAGGCCTCCAGGTTTTTCATCTCTTTCAAAAACGGTAACCAGATGACCAGCCCTGTTCAATTGCTGTGCGGCGGCAAGACCTGCAGGGCCTGAACCAACCACAGCTACTTTTTTACCGGTACGGGTTTTAGGTGGTTTGGCAGTAATCCATCCTTTTTTAAAGGCGGTTTCCGCAATGTTTTTTTCAATATTCTCTATGGTTACCGGGTCTTCGTTGATACCTAGTACACAAGCTTCTTCACATGGTGCCGGGCATAATCTTCCTGTAAACTCGGGGAAATTATTGGTGGCATGTAAAATTTCGGAGGCCTTATCCCATTTACCACGATATACGGCATCGTTGAAATCGGGAATAAGATTTCCTAATGGGCAACCACTATGGCAAAACGGTATACCGCAATCCATACATCGTGCACCTTGGTTTTTAAGTTCTGTTTCTTCTAAGGGTTTAGTGAATTCGTTATAGTTCTTAATACGCTCCTCGACGGGTGTATATGATTCTATTTTTCTATCGAATTCCAAAAATCCTGTAATCTTTCCCATTTCTCGATTTTATATCGTTTCTAATTTTTCTTTCTCTAATCGAATCAAAGCCTGTTTGTATTCTTCTGGCAATACTTTGATAAATTGTGGCAAACAAGTATCCCACTTTTCAAGTATTCTTTGTGCCAACGGGCTCATGGTCGAGTTGTAATGACTTTCAATCAAATCTTTTAGCTGTTTGATATCATTGTCTTCGGTCACCTCTAAAAGGTTCAATGCCTCGTTATTGCATCTGTTTCTGAAGGTCTTTTTCTCATCGAAAATATAAGCGATACCACCGCTCATACCGGCACCAAAGTTTCTACCTACTTCGCCAAGTATAACGGCAACACCCCCGGTCATATACTCGCAACCGTGGTCTCCGATTCCTTCAACGACAGCTTTAGCCCCAGAATTTCTCACGCAAAAACGCTCTCCAGCTTTACCATTGATGTAGGCTCTACCTGCAGTGGCTCCATAAAGTGTAACGTTACCGGTTATAACGTTGTTTTCCGGAACAATGGTCGAACCATCAGGCACTTTAACCACTAATTTGGCTCCTGAAAGTCCCTTGCCTAAATAATCATTGGTAGTACCGTTGACGGTCATGGTCAAACCTCTGGTAGCGAATGCACCGAAACTTTGACCTGCAGAACCAGTGAAATTGAGTTTCAAGGTATTGATAGGCAGACCTTGCGCCCCGTAAACCTTTGAAATTTCATTACTGATAATAGCACCAACTGCTCTATCGGTATTTTTAATCGGGAAATCTAGGGTTAACTTCTCTTTTCGGAACAAAGAAGGATTGGCCTTCGCAATTATATCGAACTCTATCGACTTATCGATATCGTGATCCTGCTTTTGGGTATTGTAGAACTTCGTTCCTGTTGGAACGTCTACTTGGTATAGAATAGGAGTCAAGTCAATACCGGCAGCTTTATAGTGCTCAATAGCGGCCTTTCTGTCCAATTTATGAACCTGACCTACCATTTCATTTACCGTACGGAAACCAAGCTGGGCCATTATCTCTCTCAATTCTTGGGCTACGAAATACATGTAATTGACAACATGTTCGGGCTTACCTTTAAATTTCTTTCTGAGTTCAGGGTTTTGTGTGGCTATACCAACAGGGCAAGTATTCAAATGGCATACACGCATCATAATACACCCGGAAGCAACTAACGGCGCAGTGGCAAAGCCAAATTCTTCAGCACCTAACAAACAGGCTACTGCTACGTCACGACCTGTCTTTAATTGACCGTCACATTCAAGCACAATCCTGTTTCTTAGGTCGTTCATTACCAATGTTTGCTGAGCTTCGGCAATACCCAGCTCCCAAGGTAGACCGGCGTGTTTAAGTGATGTTAACGGTGAAGCACCGGTGCCTCCATCAAAACCGGAAATAAGAACTACATCTGCTTTTGCTTTTGAAACACCAGCGGCGACGGTACCTACACCCACCTCTGAAACCAGTTTCACGTTGACACGTGCTTCGCGGTTCGCAGATTTAAGGTCGTAAATAAGTTGCGATAAATCTTCAATTGAATAAATATCGTGGTGCGGCGGTGGCGAAATCAATCCTACATAAGGAGTAGAATTTCGGGTCTTAGCAATCGAAGGATTTACTTTTGGTCCTGGTAATTGACCACCTTCGCCTGGCTTGGCACCTTGGGCCATTTTTATTTGAATTTCTTTGGCATTGGTCAGATAATCGGATGTTACGCCGAAACGACCTGAAGCCACCTGCTTAATGGCACTATTTCGCCAATCTCCAGTAGCATTTTTATAGAAACGTTCTGAATCTTCACCACCTTCACCAGAGTTGCTCTTACCTCCGATACGGTTCATGGCTATGGCCAAATTCTCATGGGCCTCTTTACTAATTGAACCGTAAGACATGGCACCTGTCTTAAATCTTTTGACGATTTCAGTCCAAGGTTCGACTTCTTCTAACGGAATTGGGTCAAAATTCGAGAATTCGAACAAACCGCGAATGGTCATCAAGTTTTTTGATTGTTCGTTGACCATTTCAGAGAACTCTTTATAAGTGCCAGGTTCATTTCCTCTAACCGCCTTTTGAAGTTTTGCAACGGTCAAAGGGTTAAACATGTGTTTTTCACCTTCACGTCTCCAACGATATTCACCTCCAATTTCTAAATCAAGCGTAGCTGCTACTTCTTTGGTAGCAAATGCCTTCTTGTGTCTTTTGGCGATTTCTTTCTCGATTTCGTAAAGCCCGATACCTTGAATTCTGGTTGGCGTATTCGGGAAGTATTTGCCTACCACAGTGGTATTGATTCCGATACATTCGAACAATTGAGAACCTCTGTATGAATTAAGGGTAGAGATACCAATTTTGTTCATCACCTTTAAAATACCTTTTCCGATAGCCTTATTGTAATTTTTAACGGCTTCTTCAAAAGTAAATTCGGTTATATCATGCTCCTCAATTTGTTCTCCGATAATCTCGTTGACCAAATACGGGTTGATGGCACTTGCACCGAAACCGAACAATAGACAGAAATGGTGTACCTCTCTTGGTTCGGCCGATTCGATGATGATGCTCATCTTGTTACGTTTGCCCATGCGCTGTAAACCACTGTTTACGAATGAGCAGGCCAATAGGGCAGGTATAGGTGCATCTTTCTCGTTAACATTTCTATCGGAAAGAATTAAAATGTTGGCACCTTCATCTACTGCTTTTGAAGCTTGCTGTAAAATAGATTCAAGAGCATCTTCGAGTCCGTTAAGGCCTCTTTCTATTTCGTAAAGAGTCGGTATAGATACTACCTTGTAGTCAGGACTGGCATCGTAATTTTTTATCTTGTCAAGGTCCTCTTTAGAGATAACCGGGTTCTGTATTTTGAGTTTTCTACAGTGAAGTTCCGAGAAATCAAAAATATTATGGTCACTTCCTAGGGTCAAGCTAATATCTGTAATCAGCTCTTCTCGAATACCGTCTAACGGCGGATTGGTCACCTGTGCGAACAACTGCTTAAAATAATTATATATCAACTGAGGACGCTGTGATAACACGGCAATTGGAGTGTCTGAACCCATAGAACCAATAGGTTCTTTGGCACTTTTACCCATTGGTAGAATGATGGTATTGATATCTTCCAAGGTATAACCGAATGCAGCCTTGCGTTTTTCTAGGGATGCTTCGCCCAAGAAAAGGGGGCAATCATTATAAGGTATATCCCTTAGGTGAACCAGGTTGTTGTCTAACCATTCTTTATAAGGATATTTCTTGGCGATATTTTCTTTGATCTCTTCATCGTTTATGATGCGACCCTCCTCCATATTTACCAAGAACATTTTACCAGGCTCTAATCGACCGTGAAATTCAATGTTTTCCGGAGCGATGTCAAGAACACCGGTTTCAGATGACATTATTACGTAGCCATCTTTAGTAACCGAATATCTTGATGGCCTAAGGCCGTTACGGTCTAATACGGCACCGATATAGTTTCCATCTGTGAACGGAATAGAGGCCGGACCATCCCAAGGCTCCATCATACAAGAATGGTACTCGTAAAAGGCCTTTTTTGCCTCTGACATGTCAGCATTCTTTTCCCAAGCTTCAGGCACTAAGATCATCATTACTTCTGGCAATGACCTTCCGGTCATTAATAGAAGCTCTACCACCATATCCATCGTGGCCGAATCTGACTTACCAGGTAAAATAACAGGAAGAATGTTTTTTATTTCATCGCCAAAAAGGTCGCTTTGAAGTAGCTCTTCGCGCGAACGCATTCTAGTTACGTTACCTCTTAAGGTGTTTATTTCACCATTATGGCACATATATCTAAAGGGTTGTGCCAAATCCCAAGTTGGGAAGGTGTTCGTTGAGAACCTCTGGTGTACCAAAGAAAGTCGGGTAACCACTCGGGGGTCCATCAAATCTTTATAGTAAAGACTAATGTCTTTCGGCATTAGTAGCCCTTTGAAAATAATAATCTTGGTAGATAGACTAGGAAGGTAGAAATACTTGCTTTCAGAAAGTTTAGACTTAATGATGGCATGTTCGGTAACCTTTCTAGCTACATAAAGTTTAAGGTTGAATTGAAAGATGTCTTGGTCGGCATCTTCTTTACCTATAAATACCTGTTTGACGAACGGCTCGGTTTCCATGGCTATTCTACCAGGTATGGAGCGATTTACCGGAACATCACGCCACCCTAGAAGTTTCAGCCCTTGTTTTTTTATGTTTTCTTCAAACAAAGAGATACAGTAATTTCTCTGATTCTCTTTTTGTGGTAAAAACATATTGCTCACGGCATATTCACCAGGTTCCGGAAGCTCAAATTCGCAAACGGCCTTAAAGAAGTCATGCGGTATATCAATAAGTATACCGGCGCCATCACCCGTTTTGCCATCTGCACTCACGGCACCTCTGTGCTCTAATCGGTGCAGAATTTCCAGGGCTTTATGAATGATGTCGTTCGACTTTTTACCTTTAAGACTACAAATGAATCCAGCTCCACAGTTGTCATGTTCAAATTCCGGCAGGTACAATCCTTGTTTCTTCAGCGTCATATATTATGGTATTTCCTCAAAAATAACTTTTTTGATGCATTATATACAGTGTTTTCGGGACAATCGAATAAAAATTCAACGTTTTTAATAAAACGTTAAAATATGTTTAAATATGGATTATCAACCCCTCTAAATTATCAGAATGGTAAATTTAGGCCATTACATTCATGTAATAAAGTTTTTGAAGGGGTCGGCGGTCAATAGATTGTCTTTTGTAACAAATAACCCTATCGATGAAAGGGTTTTGAACAAAATATGGAATTTTTAGTTGGTTGCACCCCTTATTTAAGAGGGGTGTTTGTATTGAATTGCTATAAGGTTGTGGCTTAATCCCGTAAAATCGACCTTGAAATGACTATTTTCTGAATCTCAGAAGTGCCTTCATAGATTTGCGTGATTTTCGCATCCCTCATAAGACGTTCTACGTGATAATCTTTAACAAAACCGTTTCCACCATGTATTTGAACGGCTTCTACAGCCGTATCCATTGCCACCTGAGAAGCATAAAGTTTAGCCATGGCGCCTGATAAATCGTAATTCTTTCCTTCATCTTTATCTCTGGCTGCTTTATAAACCAGTAGTCGCGCGGCTTCAATTTGTGTGTGCATGTCGGCTAACTTAAAGGCTATGGCCTGATGGTTGGCAATTTCGGTGCCGAATGCCTTTCTTTCTTTTGAGTATTTCAAGGCCAATTCATATGCCCCGGCAGCTATGCCTAAAGCTTGGGCGGCAATTCCGATTCTGCCCCCAGATAATGTTTTCATTGCAAACTTGAATCCGAAACCATCTTCGCCTATCCTATTTTCTTTGGGTACCTTGACGTCATTAAAAATGAGCGAGTGTGTATCGCTCCCACGAATGCCTAACTTGTTTTCTTTCGGGCCGATTTCGAATCCCTTCATGTCTTTTTCAACAATTAAGGCGTTGATTCCCTTATGTCCCTTTTCTTTATCGGTTTGGGCGATAACTAGATATACCTCTGCGGTACCACCATTAGTGATCCAGTTTTTGGTGCCGTTTAAAATGTAATGGTCGCCTTGGTCGATTGCAGTGGTTCTTTGAGAGGTGGCGTCGCTACCAGCTTCGGGTTCTGAAAGACAGAACGCACCAATAATTTCACCCGAGGCCAGACGGCTTAGGTATTTTTCTTTTTGTTGCTCGTTTCCAAAAGTTTCCAGCCCCCAGCATACCAATGAATTGTTGACCGAAACAACAACTGAAGTTGAGGCGTCTACCTTTGATAGTTCCTCCATGGCGATGACGTAAGAGAGGGTATCCATACCGCTGCCATTGTATTTTGGGTCTGTCATCATTCCTAAAAAACCGAGTTCTCCCAGTTTTTTGATTTGTTCTTTTGGGAAGGTTTGATTTTCATCTCTTTCGATGACACCGGGCAAAAGTTCATTCTGGGCAAAATCTCTTGCCGCCTGTCGTATCATTTCTTGTTCCTCAGAAAGTGAAAAATCCATAGTAGTTGTTGAGTGTTAGGGGGTTAACATTTTAGCCTTGAGATGGCTGTATAAGTACGTGTTCGATGCGCCGATTTGAAAGATACATTATTTTTAAGAGTAATTGTTAAAAGTATATAATACGGTCGCAAATTTTTATATTTGTCTGGCATCCTTAAAAATTGATTAAAAAATAAAATTATGAGACAGCATTAGCCCCTTTTGGGGTTCTACATAAGCAACTTTCGCATTTTTATTCGCACATCATCTGTCTTTTAATTTTAAATCAATTCAATGAAAGAATTACTTCATACTTACGAAAATAAACCGCCTGAAATTGTCTTTAACTGGAAAGATTCCCTTACGGATGCAGAGGGATGGACGGTAATTAATTCCCTAAGAGGGGGCGCTGCCGGGGGCGGCACCCGAATGCGTCAAGGTCTCGATATGAACGAGGTGCTTTCTTTGGCGAAGACCATGGAAGTCAAGTTTACGGTTTCTGGTCCTCCGATAGGCGGAGCTAAATCGGGAATTAATTTCGACCCCAATGATCCAAGAAAAAAAGGCGTTCTCGAACGCTGGTACCATGCGGTATCGCCATTGCTGAAAAGCTATTATGGTACTGGGGGCGACTTAAATGTTGATGAAATTCACGAAGTGATTCCCATTACCGAAGATGCCGGAGTGTGGCATCCGCAAGAAGGAGTTTTTAATGGTCATTTTAAGCCCACGGAGGCTGATAAGATAAATAGAATCGGACAGCTTCGCTTAGGGGTTATTAAGCCCATCGAAAATCTAAGTTATTCACCTGATACCTCTAGAAAATATACCGTTGCCGATATGATTACAGGCTTTGGTGTTGCCGAGGCGGTCAAACATTTCTACGAAATTTATGGGGGTGACGTAGTTGGTAAAAGGGCTGTTGTTCAAGGTTTTGGTAATGTCGGTGCGGCCGCTGCATATTATTTGGCCCAAATGGGCGCAAAAGTGGTCGGTATTATCGATAGGGCAGGTGGTTTGATCAATGAAGAGGGTTTTACCTACGATGAGATAAGGGCGCTTTTTTTGAAGAAAATGGGTAATACCCTAATTCCTGAATCTGGAAGTTTGATTTCCTTTGAGGAGATAAATGAAAGAATCTGGAAAATGCCGACGGAGATTTTTGCTCCTTGTGCCGCTTCCCGTCTAATAACAAAAAGTCAAATTGAATCAATGATTCAAAGTGGCCTTGAAGTGGTCTCGTGTGGTGCCAACGTTCCGTTCGCTGATAAAGAGATTTTCTTTGGGCCGATTATGGAATATGCCGATGGCAAGGTGAGTTTGATTCCTGATTTTATATCGAACTGTGGTATGGCCCGGGTGTTTGCATACTTTATGGAAAAAAGGGTTGCCATGGATGATGAAATGATATTTAATGATACTTCCCATACTATTAGGAAGGCAATTTTAAATATCTTTAGCCAAAATCCAACACCAAAAAATATCAGTAAAACCGCATTTGAAATTGCACTAAAACAACTAATATAAAACGAAGAGAACATGGAGACAATTATCATCATTGTATTTATTGTAGGTTATCTGGCGATAACCATGGAACATAACCTAAAAATCGACAAGCTTATTCCTGCATTGGCAATGATGGCCATTCTATGGGCAGTAATCGCTTTGGCCCATATGGATGTTTTTGAGGTGAACACGGCTTTAAAAGAGCTGGAACCCACCCATATCGATGAAATTTTACTTCATCATTTAGGTAAAACAGCAGAGATTCTCGTGTTTCTCTTGGGGGCGATGACCATTGTTGAAATCATAGATTATTTCGATGGTTTTGCCACAATTAAAGGCTATATAAAGACCAAAAGCAAGAGAAAACTGTTATGGCTGTTCTCTATTTTGGCATTTATTCTTTCGGCAATTATTGACAACCTGACCGCGACCATCGTTTTGATTACCATCTTGCAAAAAGTGGTCAAAGAAAGAGAAACTCGTTTATGGTTTGCAGGTTTGATTATAATCGCTGCAAACGCTGGTGGTGCCTGGTCACCCATTGGTGATGTTACTACTACCATGTTATGGATCGGTAATAAGGTAACCGCCCCGCTTTTGGTCGAGCACGTATTGGTCCCTTCAATTATTTGTATGGTTTTGCCCGTTTTATTGGCTAGTAGATATAAAGCTTTCAGCGGAACTATAGAAATGGATTCTGAAGCTGATGAAGCACCGAAATCAAAATTTGGTTCTACTATGTTATACCTTGGCTTAGGGGCAATTGTATTTGTGCCATTTTTTAAGACGATTACACATTTGCCTCCTTATGTGGGTATGATGTTGTCTCTTGCCGTGGTAGCGACCTTTGCCGAGATTTACAGTAGCTCTAAATTTAGCTTGTCTACCGTAGATGGTGAAGGCCATGATACGGCAGGTCACCACAGTCCTGTTCACGCTTCCCTTTCTAAGATTGAGATGCCAAGTATACTTTTCTTCCTTGGTATTTTATTGGCTGTTGCCGCCTTAGAATCGTTGGGAATGTTGTTCCATTTTGCTGAAAGCCTTGAAAGTAACCTACCAATGTTGGGTACCGAATCAGCTGGCGAACTAGTTTCCGATTTAGTGGTTTTGATTCTTGGTATCGGGTCTGCGGTTATTGATAACGTTCCTTTGGTGGCTGCCAGTATGGGTATGTTCTCTGTTCCTATTGATGATCCTGTTTGGCACTTTATCGCTTATTCAGCTGGTACAGGTGGTAGTATGTTGATTATCGGTTCTGCTGCCGGTGTTGTTGCTATGGGTATGGAAAAAATTGATTTTTTCTGGTATCTAAAGAAAATCACTTGGTTGGCCTTTGTAGGTTTTATTGGTGGTGCGGTAGCTTTTGCCTTGATAAGAAATTTTGTGCTACACGGATAATTTAATCGACAAAATACCGTTATAGAGGCAACTGTAATAACTAAGAATACTATGATGCTATTTCAAGATGTGGCGCAAGACCCCGCTGTGGGCGATGTGATGTCTGAGGAAAAAACACTTTCTGTAATCGATCTTATCTTCAATGGTGGTACGGGAAGCGTGTTGATAATCACGGTACTTTTCATTCTTCTATTTGTGGCTTTGTACATTTATTTCGAGCGTCTGTTTGCGATAAAGGCTGCATCAAAGATTGATAAGAACTTCATGAACCAAATACGTGACCATGTTACCAATGGTAAGTTAGAAGCTGCCAAGTTGCTATGTGCACAAACCGATTCTCCGGTTGCAAGGCTGACCGAAAAGGGGGTTTCTCGTATAGGCAAACCTCTTGACGATATTAATACCGCCATTGAAAATGCCGGTACCTTAGAGGTTTATAAGTTAGAGAAAAACGTTAGCATTTTGGCAACTGTTGCCGGTGCGGCACCGATGATTGGGTTTTTAGGAACCGTTATTGGTATGATTTTGGCATTCCATGAAATGGCTACCAGTGGTGGCCAAGCTGAAATGGGTTCATTGGCATCAGGTATTTATACGGCGATGACAACCACCGTAGCAGGTCTTATAGTAGGTATTATCGCTTATATAGGTTATAATCACCTGGTCAATAGAACCGATAAGGTGGTGCATAAAATGGAAGCGAATGCAGTAGAATTCTTGGATTTGCTGAACGAACCGTTATAATCTCAGAAAATGAAATTAAAGGGTAGAAATAAGGTCAGTCCAGATTTTAGCATGTCTTCTATGACAGATATCGTGTTTCTGTTGTTGATATTTTTCATGCTAACTGCCAATTCACCTAACGCATTGGATTTGTTGTTGCCAAAGGCAAAGGGCAAATCTACCAATACGCAGAATGTTTCCGTAAGTATTGATAAGAACTTACAGTATTTTGTCAACAATGAACGGATCAACGGAGAATACATTGAAATTGAACTAAAAAAAGCACTTGAGGGACAGGATAAGCCTACTATTATTTTAAGAGCGGAAGAAAGCGTGGCCATAAAAGAGGCAGTAAACGTTATGGATATCGCCAATAGAAATAATTACAAGGTAATCTTGGCCGTGCGCCCCAATTAATGTCATTTCTAGACACGAGACACAAGAAAAAATCTTTCACGCTTACTACCTTTCTACTAAGCGTGCTTCTTCTTGTTATGTTTTATATCGGCCTAACTTATATGGATCCTCCAGAAGAGAACGGGATCACCGTTAATTTTGGAACAATGGAGTTTGGTAGCGGAAATGTACAGCCTAAAGAACCTGTACGTTCCGAACCTTTAGATACGCCCCCTGTAGAACCGACCCAGCAAGAGCAAGCGGTAGAGGAAGAAGTTGTTGAAGAGGAAGTGCCAGAAGAAGTACCTGAGGAAGTTGTTGCCGAGGAAGCCCCATCCGAAAAGGTGCTAACTCAAGAAAACGAAGAGTCTATTCGTATAAAGAAAGCCCAGGAGGCAAAAAGAAAGGCCGAGGAAGCCGAGCGTTTGGCCAAGAAAAAAGCGGCAGAAGCTGAGGAGCGAAAAAAGGCCGAAGCTGAAAGGGTAGCCCGAGAGAAAAGAGAAGCCGAAGAGCGAGCCAGGCAAGAACAAGAAGCTAAAAAGAAGAAACTTGATGAACTGATAGGAGGTATCAGTAAGTCAGAGGGTACGGCTTCGGGTAGCGAAGGTGATGACAGTAGGGCAGGTGATAAAGGCCAGCCCGGAGGTGATCCCTATGCCACGAGTTACTACGGTGCTCCCGGTTCTGGTAGTGGTACAGGAGGGTATGGTTTAAACGGTAGATCTTTAGTCAGTAAAGGCCAGGTCAAACAAGATTGTAACGAAGAAGGTAGGGTAGTGGTTAAAATCGTGGTAGACCGTAATGGTAATGTAGTGAGCGCTACTCCCGGGGTCAAGGGAACCACAAATAACAGTCCGTGCCTATTGGATCCTGCAAAGAAAACAGCCTTTAAGCATAAGTGGAACTTAGATTCCAATGCGCCGAGCCAGCAAGTTGGCTTTGTTGTCGTGAACTTTAAATTGGGAGAGTGACCTATCAGGAAACTTTGGATTGGATGTTTGCCCAACTTCCAATGTACCAACAACAAGGCGCAAAGGCTTTCAGCGGTAAACTTGATGGAATAATTGCTTTTTCCGAACATC
This sequence comes from Euzebyella marina, assembly GCF_003687485.1. Lineage (GTDB taxonomy): Bacteria > Bacteroidota > Bacteroidia > Flavobacteriales > Flavobacteriaceae > Euzebyella > Euzebyella marina. Next base: position 1,263,862 of record NZ_CP032050.1, read on the forward strand.
TGGGCGATCCCCATAAGAGATTTAAAATTATTCACGTAGCCGGTACGAACGGAAAAGGTTCAAGTAGTCACATGCTGGCCTCTATTCTTCAAGAGGCAGGTTATAAGGTGGGGCTTTATACTTCTCCACATTTAAAAGATTTTCGAGAGCGAATTCGAATTAACGGAAACCCCATTCCAAAAAATACTGTCATTGATTTCATTGAAGCCAATAAGTCCTTTTTTGAAAAAAGACATTTGTCTTTCTTTGAAATGACCGTAGGTATGGCGTTTGAACATTTTGCAGATGAGCAAGTCGATATAGCGATAATTGAAGTTGGATTGGGCGGGAGATTGGATTCAACTAACATAATTACTCCTGAAGTATCCCTTATCACCAATATCGGTTTGGATCATACTGACATGTTAGGAGATACGCTTGAAAAAATCGCTTATGAGAAGGGCGGTATTATTAAGGAAAAGGTGCCAGTAGTAATCAGTGAATTTCAAGAAGAGACCGTTGATGTTTTTAAACGATTGGCTGACGAGCGCAATGCCCAAATTTATTTTGCGGAAGACCGATCTTACAATAATTACGAAGTTGCTTTATTGGGAGATTATCAAGCAAAGAATATTAAGGGGGTGCTGGGCGTAATTAATTTGTTGCATGATTTTGATGTGAAGGAAGAACACATCAAAAACGGACTCAAAAATGTCATTTCTAATACCGGTCTAATGGGGCGTTGGCAAAAGCTGAACGACCGACCAATGGTAATTTGTGATACGGCCCATAATAAAGAAGGCTTGGCATTGATTGTCAGGCAAATTTCTAAACAAAAGTACCGTAACCTGCATATGGTAATAGGCTTTGTAAAGGGAAAGGATTTAAACGCCATTTTGCCTTTGTTGCCTCAGAAAGCCATGTACTATTGGTGTAGACCTAATTTGGAAAGAGGCTTGCCTGTAGAGGTGTTAGAGGCTAAAGCAAGCCAATTTGGATTAAACGGTACTGCTTTTAACTCTGTTAGGGCAGCTTACACCGAGGCTTTAAGTTCTGCGGAAAATGTTGATTTTGTGTACGTTGGTGGAAGCACTTTTACAGTGGCTGAAATACTTTAAATTTTATTTTCATTTTTCTTTGGGAGTAAATAAAAGAATTCTATATTTGCACACCTTTTCGGGCAATTAGCTCAGTTGGTTCAGAGCACCTCGTTTACACCGAGGGGGTCGGGGGTTCGAATCCCTCATTGCCCACGAAAAAAACCAGACTTAAAAAATCTGGTTTTTTTATTTCTATTCATTAAGTTTTTAGGTTCTGTGTGTCTTCAAAACGGAATAAATTTCCTGAAAGAACCTAAACTCTTGTTAGTTTAATGGGGTAGGTTTTACCTGAATTCCATTGGGGAACATAAAGATTTCCATCGTCATCTACTAAAACATCATGGGGGTTTCTAAAGGTCTTACCATCATAGGTAGGCTCTTTGAGGGTTCCAGAACTGTAATCGGGCGCACTTCCGCCAGGTAGCGATATAATTTTATTGTCGCCATCCAAGACGGCTATCATGCCATCATAGCTGTCCCATGTTTTTGTAACGATAACAGCAAAATAGATATTCCCATTTTTTATTACAGGCCTGCATATAGAGCACCCAGGCAGCTTTATGGTTTCAATATGTTTTCCGTCTAAAGTGAACCTTTTAAATTCTTGACTGGCCCTTGAGGTTATTAATAAAGTAGGGTTGGCTTTATCGCGAGTATCTAAGGTGATACCATGACAACAGTTAAACTGGTCTTCGCCTGTACCTTTGCCTCCAAAGTGTCTTAAATAATTACCTTTGGCATCATAATGAATAATATAGTTCTCACCATAGCCATCTGCAATATAAAATTCTCCATTTGGTAAAATAGCCGTTTCGGTTGGCTTAAATTGTTCGTCGCTGGTATAGCCATCAACCTCTTTTGGTCTATTTAAGGTCATAAGAATTTTACCGTCAATGGTGGTTTTAGTGACCTTATGGGTGTCTGGGTCGGTGATAAAAAGAAATTGATCAGAATTTTCTCCCATTATCGATAACCCATGAGCACCAGGAAATTCAGTGCCCCATGATTCAAGAACCTTTCCTGATTTGTCATAAACTAAAACATTATTGTTATTGGCACCTGTGGTGGTCATTAGTATACGACCTTTACTATCCATCACCATTTCGTGACAGTCGTTTACGGGAATTTTAGAGGGGTCTTGAATGCCCCACTCTTTGTCTACGTTATATTTGAAGTCTCCGTGGCCGACCATTTCTTTTTTGTTGTTTTTAGTAATGATTCCGAAGGTGTTGATAGGTGTTATGAGACTCGCACTTGAAGCAAGGGTGGTCGTTTTGATAAAGTCTCTTCTTGAGTTTTGATTTTGGTTCATTGTGTTTCGCTTGGTGCAATTGATATCTTATAAAAATACTTTATTTAAATCACAACTTTGAGGAATTGTAAATTTTTGATTGTGAAAATTAAAGATGTCTATGAATTTGGATCTTTGTTTTGTAGAAAGTTTTAGCCGTGCATAATTAGGATTAAATTTTCATTTTCTTAATCCGAAATAAGTTTTACCTTTGCCCAACTTTTTTGGGTTATTAGCTCAGTTGGTTTAGAGCGCTGCCTTGACAGGGCAGAGGTCACTGGTTCGAATCCAGTATAACCCACTATCTTTTCTAAAAAAGGTTTAAAATGCGCTCAAGAGCCATACCTCTAGAACCTTTAATCAAAATTAAACTGTTTTTTTCTAAAGAAATATTCTTCCAATCTTCCGATAGAGAGTCGAAAGAGGAATACTTGGTCAGGGAAGTCTTCGTTTTGCCAAAATTCTTACCTATTAGATAGGTTTGATTAAAGTTCATCTTAGCGGCTAAATCGGCTATGTTCTGATGCTCTTTACCTGCCGTTTCCCCAAGCTCGAACATGTCTCCAAGAAAAAGTACTTTGTTCGCAGCGGGCATCTGTTCAAAATTTTCCAAGGCCGCTTGCATGCTGGTAGGGTTTGCATTATAGGCGTCTAAAACAATTTTATGTCCACCCTTTTCTAGTATTTGTGATCGATTGTTCTTTGGGGTGTATTCTGCGATAGCCTCTTGTATGCTGCTGGTAGGTATATTAAAGAATTTGCCAATTATGGTAGCAGCGGCACAATTAGTGAAATTGTACTTTCCGATTAACCGGCTCGAAACTTCTGTATCGTCAAATCTGAAGCTTACAAAAGGGTCGGCATTTAAAAAAGTGATAGGATAGAACTCAGAATTATGTTGACTAAAACCATATTTCTTAATATAACTACCTAACTTTTCAATTTGAATGGGGTCATCTGCATTTAGAAAAATTGATTTTTCGTTAGCTATTAGAAAATCATAGAGTTCGCTTTTTCCTTTAATGATGCCTTCTACGCTTCCAAAACCTTCGAGGTGTGCTTTGCCAAAATTTGTAATGTATCCGAAATCGGGCTCGGCTATAGAACAGAGAAAGGCTATTTCTTCTTGATGGTTGGCTCCCATTTCAACTACGGCTATCTCAGTCTCATCGGTAATTCTTAACAATGTCAAAGGAACCCCGATATGATTGTTAAGATTGCCATTGGTAGCAATAGTCTTGTACTTTTTTGAAAGAACAGCATTGATGAGCTCTTTGGTAGTAGTTTTACCATTGGATCCGGTTAAGGATATAACCTTTGCAGTACAATGGTTTCTATGATATCGAGCAAGCTCCTGCAAGGTCTTGAGAACATCGTTTACGAGAATGTGTTTTTCTGTTGTGGCATACTCAGATTCGTCTACTACGGCAAGTCTCGCTCCTTTTTTTAAGGCTTCTTCGGCATAGGCATTACCATTAAAATTATCACCCTTCAGGGCAAAGAAAATACAGCCTTCTGAAATTTTTCTCGTGTCGGTAGAAACTATGGTGTTCTCTAGAAAATGCTGGTGCAGTTGTTCAATATTCATGAAGATAAAAGTATAAAAAAAGTCCCGGTAAAAAATTACTCGGGACTCTCTCTGAATTCAATATTTTGATATTATCTCACCTTTTTTCCTCTAGGTGTTTTGTTCTTTGTTTTTGATTTAGAACCTACTCTAGACATCGCACATCGGAAACCTATATAATCGGTAGCCATGTATTGTGGCAAGTATCTTCTTTGGGCAGGATCTAGCCAATAAGCCCTATCTCTCCAAGATCCTCCTTTGTAAACCCTAACTTCATCATTTATTAAGGTAGTTCTGTTGTTTGATTTGTCGTACTGACGAATAAGCTGGCCAGCTGAATCGCGCTCAACTTTGTGCTTTGGAGAATTGTACATCTTCTTGGTGTCTTCTTCCTCTTCTTCGTCGCTGAACCTATCGAAGAACCTAGATGATCCTGGATCTCCGTCACGATAACCTCTGTTGTCGCTGGTAGAGAAATTGGTTCTTAAATACGTTTCTTCTTCACCAACGGGAACCATTGCTATCTCACCTGGTAGATTTACGGCAACTACTTTTCCATTAGGTAATGTGTCGTATACGATAGAATCACGTAACACGTTAACTTTTCCATCTTCACCTATAGCGGTTTTCATATAGATATTACCACGGTAGTAGTTGAAGTCGCTAATTTCGTCATCAACAATTGGGCGATAAACATCGGCAACCCACTCGGCAACGTTACCGGCCATGTCATAAAGACCCAAATCGTTAGGTTTGTAAGACATTACTTGTGCAGTGATATCGGCTCCGTCATCTGACCAGCCTGCTATACCGCCGTAATCACCTTTACCTTGCTTAAAGTTGGCCAATTGATCACCTCTACCGACTCTTTGCCCGTTTCTGGTGTAATCACCATCCCAAGGGTATTTCTTTCTACCCCTGTAGTTGTTGTATTCTCTATTACCTTGGTTGGCCTGGGCAGCATATTCCCATTCAGTTTCGGTAGGTAGTCGGTATTCTGGCATGATGATACCGCTACTTCTTTTGGCATATGCATTAACACTATCTTTCTTCATTTTACCTTGAAGAGAATCGATTTGGCCATTATAAACAGACTCAGGTCTGTTCAGATAAGCCTCGGTGCTAAAAGTTCCGGCTGTTTCTCCTGTTGCAGCCTTGTATTTGGCGTCTTCTGCTAAATATCCTTCACGCTCAAGCATGATTTCGTTTACTCGGTCGGTTCTCCACTCGGCAAATTGCGTAGCCTGGATCCAATTGACACCAACTACAGGATACTCCGCATAGGCAGGGTGTCTTAAGTAGTTGTTGGTCATGGTCTCATTGAAACCAAGTCGGTTTCTCCAAACCAAAGTATCGGGTAAAGCCCCGGTGTAAATATTTGCGTACTGCGGATTTTCCGGAGGATAAACACTCTTTAAATAATCAAGATACTCAAGGTACATTACGTTGGTAACCTCCGTTTCATCCATATAAAAAGACTGAACGTGCTGAGAGGTTGGCGTGTTGTTCCAGTCGTGCATAACATCGTCTTGCACCTTACCTTTTGTAAAGGTTCCTCCTTCTATAAATACAAGACCAGGAGCAGTTTCTTGCTCCTTAAAATCGGTGTTATATTGGAAACCTCCTTCTTTTGCGTTTATTTTCCAACCTGTGGCTCGCGACACGTTTTTGGAAGATCCGGAATTTTTACAGCTGGTAACCGTAAAACTTCCTGCAACCACTGCACAAGAAAGTACAACTTTGATAACCTGTTTCTTCATAATTAGGACTTGAGTTCAAATGGTCCGTCTACTGATTGGTGTAGGTGGATATTTGTATTTTGATTAATTTTTTAGTCTTAACTTTCGGCATATAAAACGGTGTTTTGTGCATATTATTTTATAGCTAAAAGATTATTTTTGATATCGTTCGGTGCATATATTTTTCAATATACATCGGCCCTCTAAAAAGCATAACGACGTATTTGTTGATATAGTATAGCTTATGTTTTTCTTTTGCAAATTTACGGGGCCTAAAGACTACTTGTCAAGCTTCATTTTGAAATTTATAGTGTGGTTTGGTCGATGTTTTTAGTATCTGGCCTATAAATACCGAAAATTAATTGCTTACTATATAAGATATTGCTTAATTGATCGTTTACATGTACGACATCTAATTGATAATATTGATTACGCGCACGCGTAATTTTAGTATTCCCTAAAAGAAAAAAGACCGACTTTAAATTAGCTTATTTTCAAAATGAAAAAATTTTCAATACTAGTTTTACTCGTAATTGCCGGAAGATTATCAGCACAAGAGGCCAGCGATAGAGTAATTACCACAGCTGTGCCATTTTTAAATATAGCAGCTGATGCCAGGGCCGCAGGTATGGGTGATATGGGTGTAGCAACATCTGCAGATGCCTTTGCCCAGCAATGGAACCCGGCCAAGTTTGCTTTTGCGGAAAGACAAATGGGTGTTGGTTTAGGTTATACGCCTTATTTGAGCAATACAGTATCTGGTATCGGACTTTTAAATGCCAGTTATTTCAATAAAATCAATGAGCAAAGTGCATTTGCCGTAGGGTTGAGATATTTCACTTTAGGGGAAATTGAACTGCGCCAGACTTACGATGATCAAGGCACTATCGTAAAGCCTAACGAATTGGCTTTGGATGGATCTTATTCCTTAAAATTGAGTCCTACTTTCTCGATGGCAGTAGGCGGGCGCTATATACGTTCGAACCTCAAATTTCAGGCCGATGCCAATGTCGATTCTAAACCTGGTAGCACTTTTGCCGTTGACGTAGCGGGTTTTTACCGATCCAGGGAAATTGCCTATAACCGTTTCGACGGAAGATGGAGAGGTGGTTTTAATATTTCGAACCTTGGTGGAAAGATTGCCTACGATGAAAATGGGCAGAAGAATTTTATACCGGCCAACTTGCGATTAGGTCTCGGATTCGATTTCATCTTGGATCAAGACAATGTTATAGGTCTAACGACAGAATTCAATAAGTTGTTAGTGCCTACACCACAAGATTTTGATGATGATGGTGATTTAGATGCCGCCGATAACGATGAGTATCAAGATATAGGTTTTTTAAGTGGTGTGTTCAAGTCTTTTGGAGATGCTCCTGATGGTTTTGGTGAAGAGCTCAAAGAAATGACATGGGCTTTGGGTGCAGAGTATGTTTACCAAGATGCATTCATGTTCAGAACCGGGTATTTTAATGAAAGTGATGTAAAGGGTTTTAGAAAGTATTTTACCCTCGGCGCCGGCTTTAAGTTCCGTTCGGCCCAAATCGACTTGTCTTATTTATTCTCAACCTCAAGAATTACCAACCCGGTCGAGAATACATTGCGCTTTTCCCTAACATTTAATTTAGGGGATGAGTATTATAATGACTAAAAACTACAGTAATATTGTATAACAACCTGCGAAAGCAGGTTTTTGTCTTTTCTGGCTATATTAAGTATGCGCAGACATAAAATAGAATTTGAGCTTTCGATTTTCGATTCGCTAGAAGAGCTTCCAACAGAAGAACGTCGACTGATGATTATGGCGGTAGATGCGCGAGGCATGGCTTATGCACCTTACTCGCAATTCAATGTGGGGGCGGCACTTCTTTTAGATACCGGTGAGATAATCAAAGGTAATAATCAGGAAAACGCCAGTTATCCTTCTGGGCTGTGCGCAGAAAGGGTTGCCATATTTAGTGCTGGTGCCAATCACCCCAACGCCATTATAAAGGCTATAGCCATCACTGCTGCTTCTGAAAAAATAAAGGTTGGATCGCCTGTAGCGCCCTGTGGTAATTGCAGGCAATCGATTAAAGAATATGAAGTGAAGCAGGGTTCTCCTATCAAGCTCCTTTTAATGGGGGAGAGAGGCGAGGTGTATAAATGCGAATCTGTTGCCGATATTTTGCCCTTAGGCTTTGATAGTTCTTATCTGGGCTGAATTCTTTTCTCTCTTTTACGCCTATTTTGAAGGTGATTATTTACATTTTTATTAGGCTTGTTTTACGACGCGATTTGCCAAGGTAAATTATGGGTAACCTTTTGTGTCAATTTTTTTCAACTAATAATTTAATATGTATTTTTGTTTTTCTTGTCGTTCCGGTAGATTTTCGGAATACCAAGATGTATCGGAATCCTAATTAAAAAGCATCAATGAAAAAAATTACCAAAGAAGTATATCTTAAATGGTATGAAGATATGTTGTTTTGGCGCAAGTTCGAGGATAAGCTGGCGCAAGTATACATTCAACAAAAAGTAAGGGGTTTTTTGCACCTTTATAACGGCCAAGAAGCCGTTTTGGCGGGTTCTCTTCACGCCATGGACCTTACCAAAGACCGTATGATCACCGCTTATCGAAATCACGTTCAGCCAATTGGTATGGGTGTCGATCCTAAGGCTGTTATGGCCGAACTGTATGGCAAGGTGACCGGTACATCAAAAGGTATGGGTGGATCAATGCACATATTTTCAAAAGAGCATCGTTTTCATGGTGGTCACGGTATAGTAGGTGGCCAGATTCCATTAGGTGCCGGCATGGCATTTGGTGATAAATATTTTGGGAGAGATAATGTAACCCTATGTTATATGGGTGATGGTGCGGTTAGACAGGGGTCTTTTCATGAAGCAATGAACCTTGCGATGCTTTGGCAGCTGCCTGTAGTGTTCATTTGTGAAAATAACGGTTACGCTATGGGTACTTCTGTGGCAAGAACTTCTCACTCCACAGAAATCTGGAAATTAGGTCTAGGTTATGAAATGCCTTGTGGCCCTGTTGACGGAATGAATCCAGTGACTGTTGCCCAAGAGGTCAGTAAAGCGATAGAAAGAGCGCGAACCGGTGGTGGGCCAACTTTCTTAGAAATGAAAACTTATCGCTATAGGGGTCATTCGATGTCTGATGCGCAGCATTATAGAACTAAAGAAGAGGTACAGGAATATCAAAAGATAGATCCAATCACCCAAGTTCTAGATATTATCAAAGAAAATAAATACGCAACTGACGACGAGATAAAAGAAATTGATGCCGATGTCAAAAAGAGGGTGGCCGAATGCGAGAAATTTGCAGACGAATCCGATTTCCCTCCAGTACAACAGCTGTACGACATGGTCTATGAAGAGGAAGATGTTCCCTTTGTTCAACATAAATAATTTTAGGTAAATGGCAGAGATAATTAACATGCCCCGATTGAGCGATACCATGGAAGAAGGTACCGTGGCCAAGTGGTTAAAGAGTGTTGGCGATAAGGTTGAAGAGGGCGATATATTGGCTGAAATCGAGACGGATAAGGCCACAATGGAGTTCGAGTCTTTTTATGAAGGAACATTGCTTCATATCGGAATCGAGGAAGGCGATGGTGCCCCTGTAGACTCGTTGTTGGCAATCATTGGTGAAGAAGGTGAAGATATTTCTTCTTTATTAAATGGAGGAGGAAGTAAAAGTTCTGAAGAGAAGCCTGAAGCAAAAGAAGAAGATTCTGATGATTCCGAACCTGAAAGTGATGAAGATGATACGAATGAAGCCGCAGAGATACCGGAAGGCGTTGAGGTGGTGAAAATGCCTCGCTTAAGTGATACCATGGAGGAAGGTACTGTTGCCTCATGGTTGAAAAAAGTAGGTGATAAGGTAGAAGAAGGTGAAATTTTGGCCGAAATAGAGACCGATAAGGCCACTATGGAATTCGAGTCATTTTACTCTGGTACACTTTTATATATAGGTATTCAAGAAGGGGAATCTTCACCTGTTGATGCAGTTTTGGCCGTTATAGGCCCGGAAGGAACAGACGTTGATGCCGTACTTAATAGCAAACCCTCTTCTGGTAAGAAAGAGAAAAAGTCTGAAGAGCCTAAGAAGGAGGAAGCCAAAGAGGCTACAAAAGAAGAAGCTAAGCCGGTAAATGATGGCAAACGTATTTTTGCTTCTCCTTTGGCCAAAAAGATGGCAGCCGATAAAGGGATAGATTTGTCGGAAGTATCAGGTTCCGGTGATAACGGCAGAATCATTAAGAAAGATATTGAGAACTTTACCCCTGCTGCTAAGTCAGAAGCACCTAAAGCTACCGAGACAGCAGCTTCTAGTAGTAAACCTGCCGCGCCTATCAATTTACCTGTCGGCGAGGAAGGCACCGAAGAGGTGAAAAACTCTCAAATGCGTAAGGTTATTGCGAAGAGATTGTCCGAATCGAAATTTTCGGCACCGCATTATTATCTTACTATTGAAGTTGATATGGATAATGCAATGGCTTCAAGAAAACAAATTAATGAATTGCCGGATATTAAAGTATCCTTCAACGATATGGTTGTTAAAGCTTGTGCCATGGCGCTTAAAAAGCATCCGCAAGTAAACACAACTTGGAATGGCGATACTACGCGTTACAACCATCATGTTCACATTGGTGTAGCTGTAGCTGTTGAAGATGGTTTGGTAGTACCTGTACTTAAGTTTAGTGACCAGTTGTCCCTATCACAAATAGGTGGTGCGGTCAAAGATTTGGCAGGTAGGGCACGTAATAAAAAGTTGACGCCTGCCGAAATGGAAGGTAGTACCTTTACCGTTTCGAACTTAGGTATGTTCGGTATTTCAGAATTTACCTCGATTATCAATCAGCCGAATTCCGCAATATTGTCCGTAGGAGCCATCGTGCAAAAGCCAGTGGTGAAAGAAGGGCAGATTGTAGTAGGCAATACAATGAAAGTAACATTGGCCTGTGACCATAGAACAGTAGATGGTGCCACTGGTGCCCAGTTCTTGCACACCTTGAGGTCTTATCTTGAGAATCCGGTAACTATGCTTGCTTAGATTATCAGAAAAATTATGTAATATGGGCATCTCGATTATTTCGAGATGCCTTTTTTAATTTCTAAATTGTAGCCAAAACAAATTATATGAGAAACGCTATCCTCTTATCTATAGGCCTGTTGGTAATGGCCTGTGGTTCAACTAAGGTTGATGAATCCGTGACCCTTCAAAGTGAAGATGCGGTAAAGTTTGATCGCAGCCTAATGCAAATACCTCAAAAACCGAGTGATATTGGCATAGCTGAAGCCGCTGCTGGGGTACAAGGTCAATTTACCAACGCCGGAAAAATTGGGGATATAATGAATTTTCTTGCTTCTGATGAGCTAGAAGGTCGAGATACAGGTAGTGAGGGAATTGAAAAGGCGGCGGATTTTATTGAAAATGTATTCAAAACCAACGGTATTCAGCCTTATTTTGAAGGCTATAGAGACAATCTAACCAATTTTGACATGCCCGCGTACAATATGGTAGGGTGGATTGAGGGTAATGACCCTTCTCTAAAAAATGAATTTATCATTATTGGTGCCCATTACGATCACATAGGTGTAATTGAAGCTGAGAATGGCGATAGCATAGCCAACGGTGCTAACGATAATGCTACCGGAACTACAGTTGTTTTGGAGTTGGCTCGGTATTTTGGTCAAAAGAAAAACAATAAGCGAAGTATCATTTTTGCACTTTTTAGTGCTGAAGAAAAAGGACTCTTGGGGTCGAAACATTTGGCGAATAGGTTGAAAGAAAAAAATCTTCAACTTTATGCCATGTTGAATTATGAGATGGTAGGGGTGCCATTGCAGGGTAAAGAGCATCTTACCTATTTGACAGGTTACGAGCAATCGAACCTGGCCGAGGTGGCCAATGGTTACTCAGATATAGAGTTTACCGGGTTCCTTCCCAAGGCAAAAGAGTTCAATCTTTTCAAGCGTTCAGACAATTACCCGTTTCATGAAGCTTTTGGCGTGCCGTCACAAACCTTCAGTACATTCGATTTTACCAATTTCAATCATTATCATAAAGTGGGTGATGAGGTCTCTGAAATGGATTTTGCCCATATGGCCAATGTGGTCAATAAAAGTATTCCTGTCATTACAGGAATTACCAATGCTCCGTCTAAAGAAATAAAATATAATTAATGGCCCATATTATTGTCACCGGTACCAGTAGGGGTATTGGTTTTGAGTTGGTAAAGCTATTGGCGGATGATGGCCATCAAGTTTTGGCCTTATCAAGAAACTCTGGCCCTGTCTCAGGCCTGGAACACGAAAATATCACGAGCTTACCTTTTGATCTCTCTCGGGCCAATGATTTTTTGGTTTTGCGTGATTTCCTAACAGGAGAATGGAGCAAAGTAGACGTGCTTATCAATAATGCAGGTAGTCTTTTGAATAAGCCGTTTTTGGAAATTACATCGGAAGAGTTTGAAGAAGTGTACAGGGTAAATGTTTTTGGAGTGGCTGAAATTACCAAAACAGTTCTTCCGAAGATGGCCGATACAGGTCATGTGGTCACCATTAGTTCAATGGGAGGTGTTCAAGGTAGCATGAAATTTCCTGGACTTTCCGCTTATAGCTCTAGCAAGGGAGCGGTGATAACATTGACCGAACTGTGGGCCGAAGAATTCAAGGAAACGGGTCCGTCGTTCAATGTACTTGCCTTGGGGGCTGTTCAAACCGAAATGCTCGAAGAGGCTTTTCCTGGGTATCAGGCGCCTACCACGGCCCTTGAAATGGCCGGTTACATCAAGCAATTTGCGTTAACCGGACATCGATTTTACAATGGTAAAATGCTTCAGGTAAGCAATAGTACGCCTTAATAATATTTCTATATTACAGTAAAGAGCCTGTCAAGAATATGTAAGGTTTGTTGTGTCGCTTTTTCTGGTGTGAGTGAGGTATCCGAGATTCCTGATACTACCTTGGTGATATTATGGTCGACGTAACCGTTTTGAGACCAAAATTCTACGGGAGCGGCTGTAAGGTACGCCGAAAAGTTATGATGCCCAGAACCTGGCCTTTCACCAATAATGTGTACGATACCTTTATTGACCGTTTTGTTTTTGTAATTTCCATAGAGTGTTTCACCACATGCATAACCGGCACGTACGCGACCATGTTTAATGACAATATTCTGGTCGCTAACGGTATACCCTTTGTTTCTTAGTTCAGCCTTTAATTGATTGAGGTAAGGCATTAAATGTCCATCGTCCATTAAAGCTCGTGCGTTCAGCCCGTCGGAAATAATGAATTGGATGTCTGGCGGACTCTCAGACCAGCTATCCCGAAGCGTTTTTAGTCGTTCGAGGGCTTGAGCACCTAATTTTTCTCCAGATTCAGGATGGTAAACATAATCTTTTCGGTCAGTTGAGTTGGTGATAATTGGTAGGGCTGCGGGTATCGATTTTACGAAATCATCTGTCATGTTCGTCCAAAGGCTGACCTTGGCATCCTCATAGAGCCATTTTATCTGTTTTTCCAATTCAGGTTCTAAATTCCAAATTTCCTTTCCATGACCTTTTGCTAAGGGCACACCTCTTTCGTTGATTCTTGTAATAATGTTCTCACCTTCCTCATAAATTATCGCTTTGTCTCGTGTGTCACCTTTTGCCAAACAATACTGATAATAAACCCAAATGGGGTCTCCGAAGTGGTCAGTCGGTTGACCATTGTTATCTATAACTTCAATTTTTTTGAAAAAACTCCACATGGCATCGTTCACTTTATAACCAAACTTTTCACGAATACGTACATGGTCGCTGAAAGAAGTGGTCAAATAGCTTAACATTGGGTCGTTCTTCGTGGGCAAAGCCATAAGATATGCTGGGTTGGCGGGCATTATATGGTCAATACACCAATCTAGGTCTTCGAGACTTACATCCATATGAAGTGTAGAACAGATATCTAGACCGATGGTAAGACCGTGCAGCTTGCCCATAATCGTATCTTCTAGGCAGCAACGAACCAATTGCTCTTTGGTCTTGAACACCTCGGGACCTATAAAACCGGCCACGTCGTTCACATGAACCCAAGGCTCACTATTATCTTGTCTATCTTTTAGTAATTGTTGGTTGAGGGCCCTTAGAAATCCATATTTTCTTGATTCATGTAAAACCATATCAAAGCCGGCACCATGACCATTGGTAAAGTCGGCACCTTGACCTGTTTCAGCGTACAGTGCATAGGCGCCTTTTCTATTTCGAACATGATTCTGCATTTTCTCTATGCTCAAGTCGAAAGTATGGTTGGCACTTACCGTGCCCGCCAAGCTTTGAAACCAAATACCGGTAGTGCCGGGTTGTATTTTCTCAACTTCGGCTTGCACATCTATATGAGATAAAACACAATTTGGTATCGTATTTTCAAGTTTGAATACCTGAAGAGTCTCAAAAAGGGCCTTTTCGATTTGGGCCACCGATTCTACCTCACTACTGACAGGGTTGGTACCCAAAACAAGATCGCCTACCGCATAAGACCATGCGTCAAAAACTTGCCATATAATGTCTTCAGTATTGTCGGTTGGTGAATTGGGCTGCACCCTCGCACTTAAATATCCCTTGCTGCCAATATTGCTGTTCGAAAGAGGATTGAATACCTTTTGCCCGACCTGAATAAGCTCTTCGTTGGTCATCAGCTTAACCAAGCAACCGATACAATCGCTTGTCAGTTCTGGCATGATGGTCTTTATTTTCTCTTCCGGTTGGTTTAAAACAAAGGCCTTTAAATCCTTCATAGCCCAATCAGAGGTAATGTCGGCTTTCGTAGTGGTCGCTTCAATCAGGCCGTAGATTTCATCCGTAAATACCGATTTAGTTCTTAAATCTGCTATTTTGGTATTGGTCAGTAGTTGGCGGGCTCTTTCTCTCGTAGTTTCGTCTACTGCAGCAATACCTAAACTGGCATCCCCTTCTTTGAAGGCATTGGCGGCACCGAGTATTTGGCGGTACAAGGTGATGTCGAATTTGTCATTTACCCTTTTTATATACGAAAAAATGGATTCAGATTTTTTTATGGCTTCGATGCGTACCCCTTCCGATAACTCTAGTTCTTTATGAGAATTACTTATGCCATTTTTTGGCCAAAGAACGGCCGTGGCGCCTAGAAGCCCCATTTTATTTAAAAAATCTTTTCTGCTGATGTTTTCCATAGGGCAATTTGCTTATAATCCGATTCATTTCGCTACATACCCCCAAGTTAAAGATTTTTCAGCAAGGCTATAATTGTGATAACCATAAATTAAAGTACTTCTCTTACTTTTGTTGAACGTGCATCAAGTTTTAAAGAAATATCTACCGGAAAGGGCGGTCGCTTCCTGTTTTGAATTGATTCAAAAGACAGGGGTGCATCTTAAAATAGTCAATGAGCGGGTAACCCGCCATGGCGATTATAGAAGAATGCCCGATGGCAGACATCAAATAACTGTTAATGCTACATTGAATAAATATCGCTTTCTGATTACCTTGATTCATGAAATAGCACATCTAATCGCTTTCCAGAAGTATGGAAGAATGATAAAACCCCATGGGCTGGAATGGAAACGAACTTTTCAATATTTGATGTTACCATTTATTCGGCCGGAGATTTTCCCCAATCAATTGTTGCCCTTATTGGCAAATCATTTTAAAAATCCGAAAGCAAGTAGTAGTACAGATGCGAAACTATCTATAGCTTTACAGCAATATGATTTGCAACAATCAGATAAATCTTACGTTTTTGAATTACCTTTAGGTAGCGTGTTTCGCCTTTATAATGGTAAGCTTTATAAGAAAGGCAATAAACGCGTCAAACGTTATGAATGCATAGAAGTGGCCACAGGTAGAATGTATTTGTTTCAACCGAATGCAGAGGTAGAGCTAGTAAATGTTTGAATTAGTAGTGTAGTTTAGGTGTTTGCACCTATAAATTTTGTAAATAACAATAATAATCAGGGCATAGATTATGTTCGCGTGCCCTTAACTCTTAAAAAAATGAATAAGAATTATTATGCCGTACTCATGGCCGGTGGTGTTGGATCTCGTTTTTGGCCTATAAGTACATCATCTTATCCAAAACAGTTTCATGATATGCTGGGTACCGGCGATACGCTTATACAGAAAACCTTTAAGAGGTTGAACAAGTTTGTACCCACAGAGAACATTCTTATTTTGACAAACGAGAGTTATAATGATCTGGTCTTAGAGCAGTTGCCAATGGTAAAGCAAGACCAAGTAGTTTTAGAGCCGGCAATGCGAAATACCGCACCTTGTATTTTATACGCTGCTTTGAAAATTCAGAAAATGAACCCCGACGGGGTAATGATTGTGGCGCCAAGCGATCATTGGATTGAAGACGAAGAAGCTTTTGCTGAAGATGTCACCACTTGCTTTAAAAAGTGTGAAGAAGAAGAGGTTCTTTGTACATTGGGTATAAAACCATCTTTTCCAAACACGGGTTTTGGGTATATAGAATTCGATAAGAATAGCGGTGCAGGATTGAAAAAAGTGAATCAATTTCGTGAAAAACCTGATTACGAAACGGCAAAGGAATTTTTGGCTCAAGGAAATTTTTTATGGAATGCAGGTATTTTTATGTGGAGTGTGAAGACCATAGTGAACGCCTTTAAAAATTACCAACCGAAACAGTTTGAGTTATTTGAGGCCGGTAATTCTTGCTATAACACGGTTGATGAAAAAGAGTTTATCAAAGAGAACTATCCAAAAGCAGAAAATATTTCTATTGATTATGCCATTTTAGAGAACTCGAAATCAATTTATGTGCTGCCCGCCACGTTTGATTGGAACGATTTAGGCACTTGGGGATCCCTTTATGATAAGTTAGATAAAGATGAGTCGCAAAATGCCGTGGTCAATAGTAAGGTCATTTCAGATGAGGCTTCGGGCAATATGATCAGATCGCCTAAAGGCAAAGTAGTTGTTGTCGACGGTCTTAAAGATTATATCATAGTTGATAAAGAAGAAGTATTGTTGATATACCCTAAAGCAAAAGAACAAGATATTAAAAAGGTACTGGCCAAGGTTAAAGATACATTTGGTGACACCTATGCATAGTTTATGAGCCAGAACTTGAATCAAGATAATATTACCCCAACAGAGGAGCCAAAGGAGAGTGCCGAGGCCATCAAAAAAGATGCAAAGGGTCTTTGGGAAAGTCTTCGCAAGTTTTTTCGAGAACTTCTTGACATACGAACCAATACAGATCAAGAAACTACTAAAGAGGCAATTATCGCCGATATACCTTTTAAGGGGCATACGTCATGGATTTTGATTTGCTCCATCTTTATAGCTTCCATTGGGTTGAATGCCAACTCGACAGCGGTCGTTATCGGAGCGATGTTAATTTCCCCGCTTATGGGCCCTATTTTAGGATTGGGAATGTCTTTGGCTATCAACGATATCGATACGTTACGCCGTTCATTGAAGAATTTTGGGGTAATGGTGGGTCTAAGTGTACTCACTGCTTATCTATTTTTTAAGTTTTTTCCCATACAAGACGAATCGTCTGAGCTATTGGCTAGAACGGCTCCGGATATTCGAGATGTTTTAATTGCATTTTTTGGCGGATTGGCCCTCGTCATTGCACGTGCTAAAAAAGGTACTATTGCGAGCGTTATCTTCGGTGTGGCTATTGCCACAGCTTTGATGCCTCCGTTATGTACGGTCGGTTTTGGTCTGGCTATCGGAAACCTTGGTTACGCTTTTGGGGCGCTCTACCTATTCATTATCAACACTATATTTATAGCACTGGCTACATTTTTGACCATTAAGCTTCTTCGATTCCCGATGGTTCGTTATGCCAACTCGGCCAAGCGTAGAAGAATTGCCAGAATAGCTTCGGTGGTCGCAATTTTGGTTATGGTACCAGCCGGATGGACCTTCTACAAGGTGTTTCAAGAGTCTATATTTAAAAAGCAGGCTACCGAGTTTGTCAACGAAACCATAGCGAAATATCAATTTGTTGGAGGAGGAAGATTTCTGGATAATTTTACCACTATTGAGTATAATGAAGGTGAGAACCCCATGATAGAGGTCGTGTGCATGGGTAATGAGACCATTCCGCCAAATATCATTGCATCATGGAATACCATGCTAAAGGAAGACGATGATTACCCCCGTTTACGTAATACTGAGTTACATGTCATACAGGGAGGTCAAAACGATCAGGTAGATCAACTAAGGTACATTAACGAATTATACGAGTCTCAAAAAAACCAGATTTCAAGTAAAGATGAGCGTATCGCACTTTTGGAAGCTGAGGTCGGTAGGTTAAGGCGAGCTGAGACCAAACAAATTCCTTTTATGGATATTAGTGCAGAGGCGAGGGCCAGCTACGAAAATTTAGTTTCCCTTGAATATGATCGAGCGTTCAAAACAAACTTCAATAAGGTAGATACCCTTTCGATTTTCGAAACAACTTGGAAAGAAGGATTGTCGCCCGCTAAAAAGGCGGAAGAAAACAAGAAAATTCTTCAGTGGCTAAAAGTAAGATTAAAGGATACGACGGTTCAGCTGAGAAACGCAAATTAATTGCGTTCTTCTAAATACATCTGACGTACCTTTTTGAACAGGTCAGAAGAGTAGACGAAATTAGTAACAGCTTCATTTTCAGTTTTAAAAATATCTTTATTGGTGCCCTCCCAGGCTTTGAGACCATCTTTTAAAAAGATGATTTTTTTGCCGATTTCCATCACCGAGTTCATATCATGAGTGTTAATGATGGTCGTAATGTCGTATTCTTCTGTAATCTCTTGAATCAGGTTGTCAATAACAATAGCTGTTTTGGGATCAAGCCCGGAGTTGGGTTCATCGCAAAATAGATATTTGGGATTCATTACAATGGCACGCGCGATGGCCACCCTCTTTTGCATACCACCCGATATTTCAGAAGGAAATTTATGATGGGCATCCACCAAATTCACTCTTTTCAAAACAAAATCGACACGGTCTTGCATTTCAGATTTCGATTGTTTGGTAAACATTTCTAAAGGGAACCGAACATTACCCTCGACCGTCATGGAGTCGAAAAGCGCACTTCCTTGAAAAACCATTCCCATTTCTTGTCGAAGGTTTCGTCTTTCGTCACCGGTAAGTTTTCCATAAGCCTTTCCATCGTAACTAATGGTGCCTTGTTCGGGTTCATGCAAACCAAGCAAGCATTTTAAAAAAACGGTTTTTCCCGATCCACTTTGCCCAATGATCAGATTGGTTTGCCCTTTGTTAAAGGTGGTAGAAATTCCTTTAAGAATATGGGCGTTGCCAAACGATTTGTGAATGTTGTCTACTTCAATCATTAGCCTAACAAAAGTTGGGTTAGAATTCCGTTCAATATGACGATGACAATACTCGTCCACACAAAACTGGTGGTACTGGCCTTACCTACATCTAAAGCACCACCTTTCATGTAAAAACCATGAAAGGAGGGTATGGTTGCCAAAACGAATGCAAATACTAAAGTCTTTATAAAAGCATAGGTGACGTGAAAAGGCATAAAATCCAGAGTGAGTCCCTCAGCAAAATCGGCACTTGTACTATGGCCCCCAAAAGTTGCGGCCATCCATCCTCCTAAAATACCTACGAACATAGAGACTGCTATGATGAAAGGATACATAAGCAGGGCAACGATTTTCGGAAAAACCAGATAATTTAGGGCGTTTACCCCCATGACCTCTAGGGCATCAATCTGCTCGGTCACACGCATAGTACCAATACTTGATGTGATGTACGACCCCACTTTACCTGCCATAATTATGGAGCAAAAGGTAGGGGCAAATTCAAGTATAATAGATTGTCGAGTAGCGAAACCGACCAAGTTTTTAGGTATGAGTTCACTGGTGATATTGAGCGCGGTTTGAATGGCCACGACCCCACCAATGAAAAATGATATAAAGATGAGAATGCCTAAAGAGCCAAAGATCAGCTCGTCAATCTCTTTTAAAATCAATGACCTCATGATACGCCACTTGGTAGGTTTTTTAAATACCTCTTTTATCATTATGGCGTAGCTGCCAATTGATGCTACGTAGTTCATGTACACAAATGGTTTCTATGCGTAAAAATAGCAATAAGGAATTGATTTAACCTGTATTTAAACTTTAAAGGGGTAATTTCTTTACTTTTGCCCCTATTAAATTTTTAGTATGCCCAAAACATTCCAAACACCACGTTTTTTAACCATTTTAAGCTTTTTATTAGTACTAAATGCTCAAGGCCAGCGTAAGCAAAAAGAAGAGTCGATAGAGCCAAAGACAACTCCAAAACTGGTTGTGGGCATCATAGTCGATCAGATGCGCTACGATTATATAACCCGATTCTGGAACCACTACGGTGAAGACGGTTTTAAAAGATTTGTGCAAAAGGGATTCAACAGCAAGAACCACCATTATAATTATGCTCCTACGAGCACAGGCCCAGGGCACACCTCGGTATATACAGGTACCACGCCTGCGATGCATGGTATCATCGGTAATAATTGGTATGACAAAGAGAGCGACAGTTCAGTCTATTGCGCTTCAGATACCACCCAAACATCGGTTGGCACTGATTCAGATGCCGGCAAGATGTCTCCTCATCGCATGAACGTGACTACCATTACAGACGAATTAAGGCTTCACACACAAATGCGTGGCAAGACGATTGCCGTGGCATTAAAAGATAGGGGCGCAGTGCTTCCCGGGGGGCATACGGCCAATGCCGCCTATTGGTTTGATGCCGGTAAATGGATTACCAGTAGTTATTACATGAATTCGTTACCAAAATGGGTCGACGATTTAAACTCTTCAAATTACTTGGAGAAATATAAAAAGCCTTGGGAGACCTTGAAAAAAATCGGTGAGTACGCTGAGAGCGGAACCGATAACAATGCCTATGAAGGTCTTTTTGATGGTGAAACTACACCCGTCTTTCCTCACGATCTTCCTAAGTTGTGGGACAAAAATGGGGGCTATAACCTCTTAAAATCTACCCCTTACGGTAATACCATTACCACCGATTTTGCTATTGAGGCTTTGGAAAAAGAAAGCTTAGGAGCTGATAATGTTACTGATTTTCTAGCTGTAAGTTTCTCAAGTACCGACTATGTCGGGCATATGTTCGGAGTAAACTCCAAAGAAATTCAAGATACATACTTACGGCTAGATGAAGATTTAGCGCGATTGTTCAAAGAGCTTGACAAAAGAGTAGGTAAAGAAGATTATACGGTATTTCTAAGTGCCGATCATGCTGCTATCGAGGTGCCAGCTTACTTGATTGACCAAAAGATACCTGCAGGATATGTAGAATGGAAGGATATACGAAAAGACTTCGATAAGTTTATCGAGTTTACTTATGGCACCAAAGACTTGATCAAAAGCTTTTCTAACTATCAGTTTTTTCTGAACCATGAGGTTATCAAGAATTTAGAACTGAACCTTCAGGAAGTACAGGAAACCTTGGCCAAAGAATTATTGAGTTATGACGGTATTGACCGTACCTATACCGCCTATCAAATGTGGCAGAATAATTATACCCAAGGTATACCATATATTTTGCAAAATGGGTATAACCAAAAAAGATCAGGAGATATTTTGGTGGTATTGAAACCGGCTACTATTAGTTATTCAAAAACAGGTTCTACTCATGGGTCGCCACAGATTTATGATACCCATGTACCCTTTCTATTGTATGGCAAAGGCGTAAAAAAAGGTAGTACGGTTGAGCGAACCGAAATAGATGATATTGCGCCGACCATAGCGGCATTGCTTGGTATTTCGTTCCCTAACGGAACAACCGGTACGCCCGTATACCAAGCGTTAGAGTAATTAGATTGATGAGAGATAATCCGATAGGCATATTCGATTCAGGAGTTGGAGGAACTTCCATCTGGAGGGAAATCCAGAAATTGCTACCATTCGAGAACACCATATACCTTGCGGATAGTAAAAATGCACCTTACGGAGAAAAAAGTAAGGATGACATTTTACGTTTGAGTATCAAAAATACAGAGGTACTGCTAAAGAACGACTGTAAATTGGTTGTAGTGGCATGCAATACGGCTACCACCAATGCCATCGATTATTTGAGAAAAAACTATGATGTGCCGTTTATAGGTATAGAGCCTGCTATTAAACCAGCAGCACTTCAATCTAAAACAAAAACCGTTGGTGTTTTGGCCACTAAAGGTACTTTAGCCAGTTCTTTGTTTCATAGTACTTCAGAAATACATGCCAGTGGCATTAATGTTATTGTGCGAGAAGGTACAGGTCTTGTACAATTGATAGAAGAGGGTAAAGTAGATTCTCAAGAAACAAGAAAGTTGCTACTCAAACATGTGCGACCTATGATTGATGAGGGAATCGATTACTTGGTTTTAGGCTGTACCCACTACCCGTACTTGGTTCCTATTTTGAAGGAAATACTCCCAGAATCCGTTCAAATAATAGATTCTGGCGAGGCGGTAGCGCGACAGACAAAATCTATTTTGAACAAAAACGGACTGTTAGCCTCTCAACGTTCCAAAGCCTATCATCGATTTTATACCAACGCCAATATTCACGTATTAGAGAGTTTTGTGATGAATGGCGAAACGGATTATAATGTTTCCGTTCTAGATTTTTAGTTCTTTTCACTTTCTTTTTTCACGTAGGTCAAATAAGAAAAGGCATATGAATGCTTTTCATCTTTTGGGTGGTATTCTTCTTCCGTTAAAACCCAAGTGTTAAGGTCGATTTCAGGAAAATGGGTGTCGGCGTCATCAAAAGCCGCATGAACCCTTGTTAGCTCTATTTTATTGCTAAAAGGTTCGGCAATCTTATAAATTTCACCACCACCAATGATGTATGACAATGGCAGCTCTCTAACGAGATGCAGGGCTTCTTCCAAAGAGTGAACAATCTTGCAGTCGTTAAAATCTGTGCGATAATCTTTATCCCTAGTTATAATTATATGCTCTCTATTGGGCAACGGTTTCGGAAAGGTCTCAAAGGTTTTTCTGCCCATAATGATGGGGTGACCCGAAGTAAGCCTTTTAAAACGCTTAAAGTCATCAGGCAAATGCCACAGTAAATCATTGTCTTTGCCCAATGCATTGTCTTCAGCTGCGGCGGCAATCATACATACGGTACTCACTAAATCTTTGTTTTTTAATTGGAAATTGCAACTAACGTGCCGAACTAAGGCTCTATTTCTTTCTTGTTTACTTTAGAGATCGGAAAATCGGTTTCTATTTCTTTTTGCAATTCGGCTATGCGTCTTTTTTGTTTGGCCACTAATTTTTCACGTTGCTGACGCTCCCATTCCTTGCCCATAAATTTCTGGGTAACAAATACATTGAAAAGATGTATGGCAAAGAGAAATCCCCAAAAGGTGATGGCCCAAATGAACCAATCATAGGTTTCCCAATAGTTTAATATTTTATTGATGAAAATAAGAAAAACGCTTCCTATCAAAAAGATGACAAAGTGAACGTACAAACGCTTTTTTTGCTTGATTCGATGTTGGGCGTTTTCTAGCAACTCATGCTGTTCAATCTCCACTTCCGTTTTCTTTTTGTTTTTCGAGAACATGTATATGGCTATCTTTGATATGGGTATTATCACAAAGATACGTGAATCAAGTTTACCAAAATGAACTATGGAGAACACTCGAAAACACTTTCCCGTACTACATCAATACATTTATGCCAATACTGCTTCAGCAGGTCTCTTGAGCGAGCCTCTAATGAATTGGCGTCAAGAACATGATCTTGATTTTTTGATTGGTGGAAGTAAAATGAAAACCAAATCAATGCAAGAGTTGTTGCCTGCTACCAAGGAAACGGTTGCACGATTTTTCGGTAGCAAAATTGAGAATACAGCCTTGGTTCAGAACTTCTCTTTAGGTCTAAATATTTTATTGGAGGGATTGAATACTGAAAGCCACATACTTTTGGTCAAAGATGATTACCCTTCGGTCAACTGGCCATTTGAGTGTAGAGGGTTTCAGCTTGATTATGCTGAACTTGATGGGCAAATCGAAGAAAATATTCTCGATAAATTGAGGGGCAAAAAATTCTCGGTTTTGGCGTTGAGTTTAGTTCAGTGGGCCAGCGGTATTAAATTGGAGATGGGTTTTCTAAAAAAAGTAAAAGAAGAATTTCCTGATCTTGTGATAATTGCCGATGGAACGCAGTATTGTGGTACCGAACAATTCAATTTTGAAGAATCACCCTTAGACGTGCTGGGCACCAGCGCCTATAAATGGCTGATTTCAGGGTATGGTAATGGTTTTATGCTTTTTAAAGATCATGTTCGCCACCTTTCTAAAGTACAAACCACGGGTTTTTATTCGTCTAATATCAATCTGGACGGAAGGGATGATATCAGTTTTGCGAAACATTTTGAACCCGGTCATTTAGATACCCTTAATTTCGGAAGCCTTAAATTCTCATTGGAATATTTAGAAAAGTTGGGCATGTCAAAAGTTGAGCAACATCTTAAAATGTTATCTCAAAAGTCCAAGTCGGCTTATAATAGTTTAGGGTTGTTGAACGATGATATTCTGAAGCGAAATTCGCATAGTACCATATTCAATATCAGCGGTGGCGATGAGGTTTTTAAGAAATTGACTGATGAAGGCGTGCTTGCTTCTCAACGAGGAAATGGTATTCGTATGAGTTTTCATTTCTATAACAACGAATCGGATATTGACGACACGGTAAAAATTTTACAATCAGTGGTTTAATTCTTACCTAAAAGAAAAATACGTTGGGTTTTTTTTGGGCGATATGACTAAATGTTACCTTATAATTGTGAAAATGATAAAAATATCTTAATCATTGGATATGAGGATATTAATATGTTAGTTTTGTTTCAACTTAACAGAAGAAACATAACAGAATTAAAAACGTTTACCATGGCAATTTCAAAACAATATTTAAAGAGCAGACCGGTTTGCAAAGTTACATTTACCGTACCTGCCGAAGAAGCAAAAAAAGTAGCAGTAGTAGGTGATTTCAATAACTGGAAGGCAAATAAAGAAAGTGCATTAAAGAAGTTAAAGAACGGAAACTTTAAAGGAACTTTAGAGCTTCCAAAAGAATCTACTTACGAATTCAAATATATCATCGATGGTTCTTATGTAAACGAGGCTGAGGCCGATGGTTACAAATGGAACGATTACGCTGGCGGCGAGAATGCCGTTCTAGAACTATAATTGATAGTACCAGCATAATAGAAAAGGCCGGTACATTTTTTATGACCGGCTTTCTTTTTTACCTGCTATTTTTTGGTGTAGGAAGGTTATTGTACAAGCCGTTCTCCGCACCACCGGAATAGGAATATAGGGGTGGTAAGATATCCTTTACTAATTAACAATGGTCTAAAGTAGGGTTTGAAATATTTTCCTATAGGGAATTATTTATCGGAGAAGTAGTATATTGAATTACTTTCTTCTCAATACATAGTTCTTGTACAATTGCTCGCTATCGGTGAACTGATCGCAGATTTCGAGCCCTGATTGTTGTGCCAACCAGTGAACGGTCGAGTCGTCATATTTTTGTGAGATTTCGGTATGTATAGTTTCCCAGGCCTTAAATTGAACTTTAAGTTCCAAGGCTTCAATCTTCACTTCTTGGTCAATTTTAGAAACCAGGTAACTTTTGGCAGTTCCTGTTTCGGGGTCGTACACTTCCCAATGAATGAAAGTGTCTAAATCAAAATTTCCGCCTAATTCATTATTGATTCGTATTAGCACGTTTTTATTAAAGGCTTCCGTAATGCCATTCGGATCATTGTAGGCATCTAATATGGTTTTCGGATTTTTCTTTAAGTCGCACCCAATGAATAAAAGGTCGTTTTTGTTCATCAATGCTTGAACATCCTTCAAAAATAGAATGGCTTGGTTGTGAAGCAAGTTACCTATGTTGCTGCCCAAGAACATAATTATTTTGCGAACACCATTGGCATCGGTAATCTCCCTCAAAGCTTCAAAATAGGTGCCTTGCTTAGGAATAACTTTCACTTCAGGAATTTCTTCACGTAAAGAATTTTCGAGTCCTTCTAATACATTTGAACTAATGTCTATAGGCTGGTAGGTGAAATCAAGTTTTTTTTCTAAAAAATGACGTAGCAATATTTTGGTTTTCTTTCCATCGCCGGCCCCAAGTTCTATAAGCTTAAAGGGTTGGCCTCCTGATGCGAACTTTTCTGCTATTTCAGACTTGTTTTGGCTGAAGATGTCGAATTCACAATCGGTTAAGTAATACTCTGGCATGTGCATTATCTTTTGAAACAATGCATCTCCTTTTTTATCATAAAAATATTTAGATGAAAGGTACTTTGGAAAATCGGTCAAGCCCTGCCTAACGTCTTTTTCAAATTGGGTCTCTATCATGGGTGAGATAACTTCTTGCATAATTTAAGTCGTATTGAAAATGAAAAACCTACAGATTATCTCGCTAAACGAAAACCGGTAAATTGCCATCGTAAAGGAGGTTGAAAAAAATTGCGATAGGTAGGGCGGGTGTGTTTCTGAGGGGTAGCTGTGGAGCCGCCCCGCAATACTTTTTGATTGACCATAAATTTACCGTTATACTCCCCTAGCGCCCCGGCCGCTTTTTGATAGTTAGGGTAGGGCAGGTAGGCACTTTCTGTCCATTCCCATCTTTTGCCCCATGAGAATTTTGATTGGGCAGCTTCCCATTCAAATTCGGTAGGTAACCGGCAGTCTTTCCATTGGGCGAAGGCAAAAGCTTCATAATATGATACATGTGTAACCGGAGCGTTGGGGTCTACCTTCACCAAACCCTGTAAGGTATAATGATGCCATTCTCCTTCAATAAAATGCCAGTAAAGTGGGGCGGTAATTTCTTCCCTCTTAACCCAATCCCAACCTTCTGCATGCCAGAGTTCAAATTTTTTGTACCCATCGGCCTCAATAAATTCAATAAAATCATGGTTGGTAACCAGTTTGTTTGAAATAATAAAAGGTTGTAGATATACTTTGTGTCTTCCCTCTTCATTATCGTAAGCAAATCCGTTACCATTATGGCCAATTTCATAGATGCCTTCATCAACGGCTATCCATTCCTGTAAATGATTTTCAGGTTGGTGACAATTAAAGTCTTTTTGATATGGGGGTAACAAGGGGTTATTGCCCAATATAAATTTAATATCTGTAAGCAATAGTTCTTGGTGTTGTTTCTCGTGATGAATACCGATTTCAAGCAATGGATAAAGATTTTGATGTTGCTCTTTCTCAAAAAGCTCTTTTACTGCCCGAGTAACGTACTCACGATAGTTATAAACTTTTTTTACCGCTGGTCTTGAGAGGTTGCCACGATTCGAGCGTACCACCCGTTTACCCACCGATTCATAGTAACTATTGAAAACAAAGGCGAAATCGTCATTGAACAGTTGATAGTTTTCGGCATGTGGCTTAAGAATAAACTCTTCAAAGAACCAAGTAGTATGACCCAAATGCCACTTGGGCGGTGAAACGTCTTCAATGGGTTGTACTACGTAATCTTCAATCTCAAGAGGGGCGCAGATTTCTTCGGTATGCTTTCTAGTTTCTAAAAAAAAATCGAGTAGAGAATCGGTCAAAATCATGGGAAGGTGTTTACTTTTTTAAAGATACACATTATGCATTTTCAAGAAAGAACCCATAAAACATTTAGATTAACGCAAATAAATGCTGACCTCAATAACGATTTACGAATAATTGTCTATTTTCATAGCTCAATCGAAATTAAAACTATTAAAATGATGAGAAAATTATGCTTTGCCATGCTCTTGGTTTTCGGGGTATTGCATTGGGGTCAAGCCCAAGAGGCCAAGTTAAAGAAGGCCTTCAACGGAAAGAATTTTAAGGGCTGGGTCGAACCGGAAAACAATGTATGGTGGACCATCGATGATGGTGTGCTGCACGCTAAAAGTGATCCTGAAAAAACGGGTTCTATTTTATGGACGGATAAAGACTACAACGATTTCGTTGTTCAAGCCGATTTTTTATATGGGGAAGGAACCGTAGATACCGGTATATTTCTGAGGGAAGAAGCGCAACAGATCCAGATGGGTATTTCAGGTTCTCTAAAAAGAGATATGACGGGGTCGCCATATATCGTTGGCAAAGGCTACCCGGTAGAAGCGGAAGGTGTGGCCGATATCTTGAAACCCAATGAATGGAACACCATTAAAATTAAGGCGGTTGATAACATCTATACCGTATGGCTCAACGGTCAGCAAGTAGTTACTTATGAGGCAAGCGATGTACCTGAAGAAGGCCCGATCGGGTTGCAATTGCACCCTAACAGAGATATGACTACAAGCTTCAAGAATATTAAAATTGCCGAATTAAGGTAATCGATAACACAACTTTTTTCAAAACCCAAGAAAGTAATACCAAACCCAATTAACAATGATTAAATTATCTATTTCTTACAGCGTAAAATCTCTATTAGGCCTAGGTCTATCCGTATTGTTTTTTTCCTGTAAGGGTGAAACAAAAAAAGAGGAAACCGCTATGCCTCAAGAAACTGAAAAGCGAATTCAACTGGTCGCCAATGAAGGTGATAGGCGAGTTGATGTTACCATTGATGGAGAACTGTTTACATCCTATCAATATCCTCAAAACATTAAAAAGCCTGTTCTGTACCCGTTGGTGACCCCTAACGGTACCAAGATTACTCGTAAATTTCCATTAGAGCCTTCTACGGGTGAAAGGGTCGACCACCCGCATCATGTAGGCGTTTGGTTCAACTATGGTGATGTAAACGGTCTCGATTTTTGGAATAACAGCGATTCTATCAAAGTAGAGCAGCGCGATAAGTACGGTACTATTTTACATAAGTCGATCGATGCTGTTGAAGATGGCGATGAACAGGGGAGTCTAAAGGTAAGTATGGATTGGCAGGCACCCGACGGCACTGTGCTTTTAAAGGAGAATACCACCTTTGTATTTAGAGGAAAAGACTCGGTATACTGCATTGACCGTATTACAACTTTGACAGCTCAAAATGAAGACGTTCTATTCAAGGATAACAAGGAGGGAATGTTAGGTATTCGTGTTACCAGGGCTCTAGAACTGCCTTCTGATGAACCTGTAGTTTTTACGGATGCCAACGGAAACCCAACGCCTGTTGCAGTATTGAACAATGAAGGGGTCAACGGTAATTATGTAAGTGCCGAAGGTGTCGAAGGATTGGATACTTGGGGCAAGCGCTCAAAATGGGTCGATCTTTATTCGAATATTGGGGAGGAGAAGATTGCTCTGGCCATCATGGACCATAAGGAAAATGTGGGATACCCTACCTATTGGCATTCTAGGGGATATGGGCTTTTTGCGGCCAACCCTCTTGGTCAAGAAGTATTTAGCAATGGTAAAGAAAAGCTCAATTTTGAGTTGAAAAAGGGAGAGAGCACTACCTTTAAGCATCGAATTGTAGTTGCTAACGGAGATGTATCTGCCTCTGACCTGAACACGATTTACGACGATTTTGTAAAATAACAGAATACATCGGTCATAAAAAATCCGGATGAAAGGTAGGGCCTTCATCCGGATTTTTATTTTTTGAAAGTTTTCAGTTTATACCGCTACAGCACCTTTAATATGTGGGTGCGGGTCATAATCTAAAAGTGTAAAATCTTCGAAGTTAAAATCAAAAATGTCTTTGATTTCCGGGTTCAGAATCATTTTAGGTAGTTGCCTAGGTTCTCTGCTTAACTGTAATTCTACCTGCTCCATATGATTGTTGTATATATGGGCATCTCCGAAGGTATGAATGAACTCTCCGGCCTCATAACCGCAAACTTGCGCCATCATCATGGTAAAAAGTGCGTATGAAGCAATGTTGAAAGGTACTCCCAAGAAAATATCGGCGCTTCGCTGATACAATTGGCAAGATAGTTTTCCGTCCGCTACATAAAATTGAAAGAAGGCGTGGCATGGCGGAAGGGCCGCTTTTCCA
Organism: Euzebyella marina; assembly: GCF_003687485.1. GTDB lineage: Bacteria > Bacteroidota > Bacteroidia > Flavobacteriales > Flavobacteriaceae > Euzebyella > Euzebyella marina. The sequence goes on from NZ_CP032050.1 coordinate 1,293,505, forward strand.
TTGGCTACATTCTCGGCAAACGACTTTGAAGTATCTGGTAATACGCTAGGGTTCCATGCTGAAACCAACATGCGCCTACTGTTCGGGTTGTTTTTCAATGATTCAATGACTTCTTTTATCTGATCGATCTCGTCATTGTTCCAATTACGCCATTGGTGGCCATATACTGGGCCTAAATCTCCATTATCGTCCGCCCACTCGTTCCAAATACGAACTCCGTTTTCTTGAAGGTAGCCAATGTTGGTATCTCCTTTTAAGAACCAGAGCAACTCATAAATAATGGATTTTAAGTGTAATTTTTTGGTGGTCACCATCGGAAAACCTTCGCTTAGGTCAAATCGCATTTGATAACCAAAAACACTTTTGGTTCCGGTGCCCGTACGGTCTCCTTTTTGATTGCCGTTTTCTAGAACGTGCTTAAGTAAGTCGTGATACTGTTTCATGATAAGCGTAAAATTATAAAAACACCCCATGAACCTCAAAAATCAATTAGTCCGAGTTATTACCAATTATCAACTGTTGGAGAGCTGATGAGAATCAACTATGATTGAAAGTCAAGTTGCTTGAACATGATATGTGCATCGACGAGCCCGAGTTGGGAATGCCGAAAGGCTTTTGGTATGGTACCTATAATCTGAAATCCGAATTTCTTCCATAAGGCAATGGCCGCGACATTCGTGCTAATGACGATGTTGAACTGTATCGCCTGATAACCTTTTTCAGTGGCATAATCAATGGAGTGGGCACACATCATTTTACCGATGCCCTTACCCTGAGTGGATTCACTTACCATATAACTACAGTTGGCAATGTGGTCACCAAGACCGACATGATTCGGTTTAATGACGTAAGTGCCAACTATTTTGCCCTCCTCTTCGGCCACAAAAGTGGTTATGGGTGCTGATAACCAATAGGTTTCAAATTCTTCTTTAGTGGTGTCAGGACTAAAAACATAGGTCTTTCCATCTTTGACCACTTGAGAAAATATATGCCAAATGGACTCGTAATCGTTTTTTGACGCTAGTCGAATAATCACAGCTGTTGATTTTAGATAATGGAGTACTGTAAAGATAGGTTCTACGTCTGAGTTTTTTATTTATGGTTTCTGACATTTAACTAGATACATGGGGTGATCTTCTTGAATTTCTGTTATGTCAATGAGTCCGTATGGTTTAAAATCGACCATTAAAGAATCGTTGTCGTAAAAGTAAATAGGAGCACCCTTATGAATTTCAAAGCGATTTTCGCCTACTTGCTCACCTTTTCTATAGGATAGGGCATTTTGAGAAATGGTCGTAAATAACATAAAACCCTTTGATTTGAGTTGGTCATAGCAAGCTTTTATAAAATTCTTTCGGTGAGGTTCGTCAAGTAAATGCAGAAGGGCATGACTATAGATGGCATCATAAGAATCATGATCAAACGGCATATGGTCAACAGAGCCCTCATAGATAACGGTGTTGTCGTCTAAAAATCTTTTTGCGATGCCAATGGCCGTTGGCGAGATTTCGATGCCTGTTACATGCATTCGGTTATCCTGAAACAATTTGGCATTTCTGCCATAACCTATCCCGGGCACTAGAATCTTATTAAGCTTGTTTTCAATAAAGAATTGATTAGCCAATTGGGCCGATTTGCAAGGTTGTTCACCCCACATTTCCCCCTTTTCCTTAAAATTGCTTTCCCAGAACTCGTTCATAGTTTCGACTTCTTAGGGCAGATTATATCTTCTAGAATTTCACATTGAAAACCTATTTGCCTGATCGATTTCATTATATCTGCTGCGTTAAGATAAGAACCTTCAACTCGAATGATAGTATGGCCACAAGGGTATGGCAATCCAGTTTCGTCGAAATCATAATCCACCTTTAGGTTAGGAAAAGCTTCCGTCAAGAGATTGAATACTTTTTTGGCTTCAAATTCATTTGTCAAGTTGGTGATGAAGACCTCAATCATAGGGTAGGTATTAAAAACTCTTCTTCTGCCAATTCTTTGTTGGCCATGGCGCCAGCAATGTTACCGCTATTGACCGAGTTGGCAACCGACCTAAGTCGGGTAGTACTATCTCCACAGGCAAAAACACCTTTTAAACTAGTCTGTTGAAAGGGGTCTACCGAAAGGTACCCCATGTCATCTAGCTCGCAGCCTAGTTGCTGGGGAATGGGGCAATGCTGTTCAAAAGGAATAGATGCGTACAAGGCATCTAGGTTTTGAGAACTACCCTCATCAAAAACCACCTTCTGTATAGTACCTTTTTTATGGACTAGTTCGATGATTTTCTTATCGTTAACCTGTATATTATTCGACTTTAATTGCAAGGTTTGGACATCGATAAAATCGTTATTTCCATTAGTGAAAATAGTTAGTTCGTCCGTTAGGTTTTTAACCAAAGATGCTAGATGAAAACCTCTTTCTCCATTCGCCATGATTCCTGTTCTTTGATGCTTGAATTCGTACCCATGACAATAGGGGCAGTGAATGGCCGTAATACCCCAACAATCAGAGAATCCTTTAATGGCAGGCATCAGGTCTTTGATTCCTGTCGCGAAGATGAGTTTTCTTCCACTATACTCACTGCCCGAAGCAGTTTCTATTTTGAAACTACCGTTGATTTCGGTGGCACGCAAAGCCAAATCTTTTATAGAAGTTACGGTATCGTAATTCAATACTTGGTCTAGAGCCAGTTCTGAAATTTCCTTCGGTGTTTTTCCGTCTTGGGTAATAAAATTATGAGAATGGGGTGTCTGCCGATTGCAAGGTAGCCCACTGTCGATAATGATAACCTTTCTCAGCGAACGGCCTAGGGCCATGGCCGCTGATAGGCCCGCATAACTGCCTCCGACAATAATGACGTCATATATGGTTCCGGTATTCATGCTATTTGAATTTTTATCTTGTACAAAGGTATTAAAATTCTTATTATTGCAAATAAGTCGCAATAAAAAAGCGAATAAATCGCATTTATAAATGGAGCGTAGAAATACTAAAACAAAAGAAGCCGTACTTGAAGTATTGTCAAAAACGGGGAAAGCCATGAGTCGGGAGGCTATAGAGAATAAAATACAGACCGATATCAATCGGGCAACTGTCTACCGAGTCTTGAACCGATTTTGTGATGATGGCATCTTACATCGGGTCGTAGCTGATAATGGAAAGCAATACTTCGCCATCTGTACCAATTGTGAAGATAAGGCCATGGCCGGAAATCACTTTCATTTTCGGTGCCTAAATTGTGAAACCATCGAGTGCTTGCCGATACCTGTTGATTTTACACCCCCTTCGGGATATCTTGTAAGTGGGGTGAACTGTGTGCTTTCAGGTACCTGTAAAGATTGTGCGGCTTAATTTTTTGTATTGGAAAACAAGAAGGACAAAAAGGATAAAAAACCATGGCCTACCAAAGATGTCATGGCCCAGATTTATGAGAAAAATTTGTGGGGAGGAATAGGACACGCGTTTTTTTCAGGAGAAGGTTCTCATGAACAAAGTTTGGTTATGCCTTGGCTGAAAGCTGTTCAAGAATTTTTAGGTTCGTTCAAAAATCCTATTTCTGTTTGTGATTTAGGCTGTGGCGACTTTAATGTAGGAAAGGAGCTGCTGCCCTTTTGTTCTCACTACATTGGGGTGGATATTGTTCATGAACTGATAGATCATAATAAATCCCAATTCCCACGGTCGAATTTGGAATTCCGTTGCTTGGATATCGCTCAAGAAATACTACCATCGGCAGATTGCGCCATTTTACGCCAAGTGCTTCAACACCTTTCGAACGAAGAGATTCTGAAAGTATTGGAAAAACTACATCAATACCAATATGTTATCCTCACAGAACATTTACCTGAGGGGGACTTTATTCCCAACAAGAATATTATCTCAGGACAAGGTATTCGACTAAAAAAGCAGAGTGGGGTTAATGTGGAGGCGCCTCCATTTAATTTGAAAGTCAAGTCGCAAGAAAGGTTACTTGAGGTATTCCCCAAAGATGGCAAGGGAAGAATTGTGACAATTCTTTATGAATTTTAATCTAACCTTCTAGGGGAAACTGATTTTATCCCAAAATCATTCCGGCAATGGTAGCAGATAAAAGAGAGGCAATCGAGCCGCCTAACACGGCACGCATACCAAACTCTGAAAGAGTCTTTCGCTGACCTGGGGCCAACGAACCGATACCTCCAATCTGTATGCCTATCGAAGCAAAATTGGCAAAACCGCATAACATATAGGTAGCCATGATTACCGATTTGTTGTAGCGAAGGTTAGCGCCGGTGGTCAGGTCTTTCAATTCGGCAAGTTGTATATAACCAACAAACTCACTAGCGGCCAACTTGATGCCCAATAACTGCCCCATTAACATAGTATCTTCTGAATTGACGCCTATCAACCACATAAGGGGGGCGAAAATAGTACCTAGAATCGCTTCAAGTGAAAGTTTGTCGTAGGCCGTATGTTCGGCAATATACCCGTTAATTGTTGTGAGGTCTCCTGTCCATTCCAAAATGCCATTGACCATGGCGATCAATGCGACAAAAACCAATAACATGGCACCCACGTTCACTGCCAGTCGTAGTCCTTCTGTAGTTCCGTTGGCAATGGCATCGAGCATGTTAGACCCGATTTTTTCGGTAGAAACCTCTACATCGGTATTGACCGATTCCGTTTGCGGATAAAGCATTTTGGAAATAACGATGGCGCCCGGGGCCGCCATCACAGAGGCAGCCAACAAATGTTTGGCAAAAACCAATTGCAGGGCTTCATCCTCTCCACCTAAAAAACCGATATATGCCGCTAAAACTGCTCCAGCTACAGTAGCCATACCGCCAATCATGACCAACAGAATTTCTGAGCGGTTCATTTTTTCTAGGTAGGCTTTAATCAACAAAGGAGCCTCCGTTTGACCCAAGAAAATATTTCCTGCGACGGAAAGACTTTCAGGTCCGGAAATGCCCAAACTTTTCGATAATAACCAAGCCATCGCGCGAACCACCTTTTGAATAACGCCCAGATAAAACAGTAGGGAAGTCAAAGCAGAGAAAAAAACAATGGTAGGCAATACCTGAAAAGCAAAAATGTAGCCAAAGGTATTGGTGTCGACAACCAAGCCTTCAAAAAGAAACTTACTACCGGCACGGGTAAAACCTAGTATGCTGATAAAGACCTCGCCTACGGCTTCAAAAGCCATCTGAACCCATGAAACCTTTAAAACACCAATCGCTATAAGAAGTTGTAGCGACAGGCCTATACCCACGGTTTTCCAATTGATGGCCTTGCGATTGGCGCTGCAAAAAAATGCGATGACCAAAAGCACGGCCATACCCATAATACCTCGCCATAAGCTATCTATGCTGAAGCCCTGGTTGGGTACAATTTCGGCAGATGCCTGAATAATGTCATTTATAGTCGTAGACTCAATCGAAGGTGCGGGGGTTTCTTGGGCCAAAACTGGAAAAAAGGTACAAAGGGCAAGCAGAATTATACAAAGTCTAACATTCATAGATTCGCTTGCAGGTTAAAATTAACGTTCGGTTCAGTTGCGCTTTGAAATTTCGTCACGCAGTTTGGCCGCCTTCTCATAGTCTTCGTTAGCTACGGCCTTATCGAGTTCTTTGTTGAGTTCTTCTACGGTAAGTTCAGTAAAACCATCGGTAGCGCCTGAGTCGATTTCGACGGTTTCACCTTCTTGAAGTATTTCATCGACCACAATACTATCGTCGTTATCTTCTTTTTCGCTCTCTTTTGACGAGAACTTTAGGTAAATACCGGCCTTATCCAAAATGGTTTTGTAGGTAAAAATGGGGGCGTTGAAACGTAATGCCAAGGCAATGGCATCGCTGGTGCGGGCATCGATAATCTCTTCGATCTTATCGCGCTCGCAAATGATACTTGAATAGAAAACACCGTCTACCAATTTGTGAATGATCACTTGCTTGATCACAATATCGAAACGGTCTGCAAAATTCTTGAACAGGTCATGGGTCAATGGTCTAGGAGGTTTTATCTCTTTCTCCAAGGCAATAGCAATGCTTTGCGCTTCGAAGGCCCCAATAACAATAGGCAGTTTTCTGTCACCTTCTACCTCATTGAGTATAAGGGCGTAAGCCCCATTTTGGGTCTGACTGTAAGAGATGCCTTTTATTTTTAACCTGACTAAGCTCATAGTATCTTAAAAATACAAAAAGGCTGTTTAAATATGGGCGTAACCTTTATTTAAACAGCCCTTTCAGGGGGGCAAATTAACAAAAATTAAACGTTTTGTGCTTTAAATTCCTTTAATTTTTCGACGAGTTGAGGTACTATTTCAAATGCATCGCCCACGATACCGTAATCGGCAGCTTTAAAGAAAGGAGCCTCGGGGTCGTTATTAATGACCACTTTGGTCTTACTGGCACTTACTCCGGCCAGGTGTTGAATGGCTCCGGATATTCCTATAGCAATATATAGGTTGGAAGCTACCGGTTTTCCGGTCTGGCCTACGTGTTCGCCATGAGGGCGCCAGCCCATATCGGATACCGGTTTAGAGCAGGCCGTTGCCGCACCTAACACTTCGGCAAGTTCTTCAATCATTCCCCAGTTTTCAGGTCCTTTCAAGCCACGACCGCCGGAAACTACTATTTCAGCATCGGCGATTGAAACCTTACCGGCAATTTTGTCTACCTCCACAGAAGTTACTGAAAAGTCGGCGTCATCTAGAGTAGGGGCAAAGTCCTCTACATTGGCTGTGTCTCCAGTTTCATTAAGTCCGAATGCATTGTTGCTTACCCCAATAATCTTTCTATCGGTGGTAATCTCGGTAAAGGCAAACCCTTTGTTACTAAAGGCAGTTCGCTTCACGGTAAGGGGTGAGGTGCTGCTCGGTGCTTCAACCACATTAGGGGCGTAACCCGCTTTTAATTTGGCCGCTAATATCGGCGCCAAATACTTGCTATTGGCACTAGAGCTGACAACCACTACTTGCGAGCCTTCTTTTTCGGCGGCTTCGGCAATAGCCTTTGCGTATGCTTCGGCATTGAAAGTCGTTAATCGGTCGTTCGATACCGCCAGTACTTTTTCGGCCCCATAGGTGCCCAAGCTTTCATTTTCTTCGGCATTAAAAGAAATGGCAGTTACCGATGTGCCCAGTTGTTCGGCTACCGCTTTGGCATACGAAGTAACTTCAAAGGCATTTTTTTTGAATTTTCCGTTTTCGGATTCTGTATATACTAAAATGGACATTTTTTTCTTTTTTGGAATTGAAATTGAGTGAATGGTACGGTTTATTAAATGACCTTGGCTTCGTTGTGCAATAGTGAAACTAGTTCGTCTACCGAATCGGTCAGCTTTACGGCACCTTTTGGGGCCGGTTTCTCGAACTTGCTATCTACCGTCGCCTTGGTGGCATCAACGGGTTCTACCACGTTAAGTGCCTTTTTACGGGCCATCATGATTCCTCTCATGTTCGGAATTTTAAGGTCACTTTCCTCGACCAAACCTTTCTGACCTCCGATTACTAAAGGTAACTCTGCCTGAACCTTCTCTTTTCCTCCGTCAATTTCACGAACCGCAGTGGCGGTACTTCCGTCAACTTCGAGGCTGATACAAGTGTTCACAAAGTTCATTCCCAAGAGGCTGGCCAAAATTCCTGGCACCATTCCTCCGTTATAATCGATAGATTCCCTTCCTGCAATGACCAGATCATAGCCACCATCCTTTATAACATTGGCTAATTGCTCGGCAACAAAGAAACCATCGGTAGGCACGGCATTGATTCGAATGCCTTCATCGGCACCTATAGCGAGTGCCTTACGCATTGTCGGTTCGACAGAAGCATCGCCCACAGTTGCAATATGAACTGTAGCGCCCTGTTTTTCTTTGAACCACATAGCCCTGGTAAGACCAAATTCATCATTTGGGTTGATAACAAACTGAACACCGTTGGTATCAAATTTGGTATCGCCATCGGTAAAGTTTATTTTTGAGGTCGTATCGGGAACGTTACTAATGCAAACAAGTATTTTCATCTATATTACTCTTTTAAAATGACCTCACGAAGATACATATTCTTTTCCTAAAATACTATGCATGCATAGTATTTTTTTGTTTCTTTTTTGGGGATTAGGGTAAATGAATTGCCATATATTTTCCTATTTTTGCTTGCCATTTTAGCTAATTAATTAAAAGACACACACCATATCATATGAAGACGTTACAATTTAGGGAAGCCATTGCCGAGGCCATGTCGGAAGAAATGAGAAGAGACGAATCTGTTTATCTAATGGGTGAAGAGGTGGCCGAATATAATGGTGCTTACAAGGCCTCTAAAGGTATGCTTGATGAGTTTGGGCCAAAACGCGTGCTCGATACGCCGATAGCCGAACTTGGTTTTGCAGGTATTGGCGTTGGTTCTACCATGACTGGTAACCGCCCTATAATTGAGTTCATGACCTTCAACTTCGCTTTGGTAGGTATTGACCAAATTATTAACAACGCAGCGAAAATTCGTCAAATGTCAGGTGGTCAGTTCGCTTGCCCGATCGTTTTTCGTGGGCCTACCGCTTCTGCCGGTCAATTGGCAGCTACCCACTCTCAAGCCTTTGAAAGTTGGTATGCCAACTGCCCCGGTTTAAAAGTAGTGGTGCCGAGCAACCCAAAAGATGCGAAGGGGTTGTTGAAATCGGCCATTAGGGATGATGACCCTGTGATTTTTATGGAGTCGGAACAAATGTACGGAGACAAAGGTGAGGTTCCCGAAGGTGAGTACACTATTCCGTTAGGTGTTGCAGATATTAGAAGAGAAGGAAGCGATGTAACTTTAGTTTCTTTCGGAAAGATTATCAAAGAAGCTGACAAGGCGGCAGAAAAATTAGAGGAAGAAGGTATTAGCGTTGAAATAATTGATTTGAGAACTGTTAAGCCACTAGATTACGAAAGTGTTCTGAAATCTGTAAAGAAAACCAATAGGTTGATCATTTTAGAAGAAGCATGGCCATTTGGCAACGTTTCTACCGAGATTACATTTCATGTTCAGAAGCATGCGTTTGATTATTTGGATGCTCCTATCGAAAGAATCAATACAGCCGATACTCCAGCGCCCTATTCTCCAGTATTGTTGGAAGAATGGTTGCCAAATTCAGAAGATGTTGTTAACGCTGTTAAGAAAGTGTTATATAAATAAGCTATACCAATTTGTAAAGGTACTTTTGCTTCGTCGGCCCTGTGGCCGGCGAAGCTTTTTTTATGGTATACTATTTGCTTATACCCCCTGCGAGAATCGTATGTGAATGAAGAGACTCCTTTTACCCCTTTTACTTTTGTTTGCTTTTGTTGCTACTGCCCAGAGTAAGGTCGGAGGTTCGGTTATTGATGAAAACAATGATCCGGTGGCTTTTGCCAATATTCTTTTTAAAAATTCGTACGAAGGCACTATTACCGATGATAACGGTAGCTTTTATCTAGAGTCAGATACCACGCATGATACGTTGGTAGTTTCCTTTATAGGTTATGAAGACCTATTGATACCGTTGACCCAAAAAGTCAACTACAATATGAAAGTTCAGCTCAAAGAGTCGAGCGAACAGTTACAGGAAGTGGTGGTCTTCGCCGGAAAACAATCGAAAAAGAACAATCCCGCAGTTGAGATTCTAAAAAAAATCTGGGCAAAGAAGCGTCAGAACGGGGTGCGTCAGTTCAAGCAATACGCTTACGATAAATATGAAAAAGTAGAGTTCGATCTCAATACGATCGATAGTGCCTTGATGAAAAGAAAGATTTTCAAGGGCCTCGAATTCGTGTTTCAAGATTTAGATACCTCTAGAATCACCGGTAAGACTTATTTGCCCATTTTCTTGAACGAAACCTTCTCGAAGGTTTATGGTGATAATGTCATATCTGAAGAAAAAGAAGATGTTTTGGGCAATAAGAACTCTGGCTTTGATAACAACCAGGCCATCATTGGGTTTATTGCCGATCTGTATCAAGACTATGATATTTATGACAACTATTTGAAATTTTTTGATAAGAGCTTTACCAGTCCGCTTTCAAGAACAGGGGTCGATACGTATAACTATGCCTTACGAGATAGTGCTTTTATCGATAACAAATGGTGTTACAACATTGTATACTATCCCCGAAGAAAAAACGAGCTTACTTTCAAAGGTGATTTTTGGGTAAACGATTCAACCTATGCCATTAAGAACATTAATCTTGAGGTAACTAAAAGTGCCAATATTAACTGGGTTAAAGAAATTTACATTGAGCAAGATTTTGAGGTAGTCAATGATTCTGTCTTTTTGTTGAAGCGTGATTACATGATGAGTGATTTCAGCTTTAGCAAAAAAGAGAAGTCGCGAGGGGTGTATGGTAAGCGTACCACGGTGTACGGTAATTATGAGTTTGATAAAAAGCACCCTCGAGACTTTTACAAGACAGAAAGTAACCCTTACGATCCCATTGTGCAAAACAGGGATAGTTCTTTTTGGTCGAACAATCGTCTTGAGAGTTTAAATAAAGATGAGAAGGGCATTTACCAGTTGTTGGACACCCTAAAAACCGTGCCTAAATTTAAGTCCTATTATAATCTTGTCAGTATTCTAGGTTCCGGCTACGTTGAGATTGATAAATGGAATATGGATGTCGGCTCGGTCTATGACGTTTTTGGCTATAACCAAGCAGAGGGCCCGCGTTTGAGATTGGGTTCCCGAACCTATTTTGGTGAAAACGACCTGTGGAGGCTTGAAGGGTATATGGCCTATGGCTTTAGTGATCAAAAGTTCAAGTACGGCACTTCGGGCAAGTTTCTACTAGATAAAAAATCTCGGTTGATTATCTCCGGTGGTAACCGAAGGGATATTGAGCAATTAGGGGTAAGCTTAACGGCGACTAATGATGTATTGGGCCGTAGTATTGCCTCCTCGTCATTGGTGACAGTTGGTGCGAACAATCGCCTGACCAATATTAACCTCAGTAAGCTTGATTTTGAGATGGAACCTATTACCAATCTTCGTATTGGGGTAGGGGGTACTTTTAGAACTTTAAGCTCCGCCTTGCCTGACGATTTCAGTCTCGATTATATTGACCCGGAAGAGCCATCTGGTATAGCATCAACCATTAGGCAGTTCGATTTTAATGCGCTTTTGATCTACACTCCCGGTAAAAGAACGATTGGTTATGGGGTTGAAAGACGAACTATCAATGACAACTATAGCACGTTGCTTTTGAACTACACCAAAGGTACTGAGGGTATATTTGGTAGTGATTTCGATTATAGCAAGGTGCAATTTGCATATAGTCAGCCATGGCAGATTGGGGGCTTTGGTAGACTATATAGCACCTTAGAAGTTGGTAAGACTTTCGGGGCCGTTCCGTTGGGGTTATTAAATGTTATACCAGGTAACCAAACTTTTTTTTCTAACTATGGTACTTTTCCGAATCTCGACTTTTACGAATTTGTAACGGACACCTATGTGGCCCTTCATCTCCAACATAATTTTAACGGAAGGTTGTTTGCAAGAATACCTTTATTGCGCAAACTAAACCTTCGGGAAGTAGTTGGTCTGCGAGGAGTTTGGGGAACCTTGTCGGATGAGAACATCGCTTTGAGCGCCCCGGCGGCCATCAATACTCCGCTTCAGGCACCTGATGACAAGGTGTACTATGAATATTCGTTCGGTATAGGAAACATCTTTAAGATACTTCGAATCGATTTCAACTTTAGGGGTAATTATCTTGATGCGCCAGATGCGCGACCCTTTAGTATTACCGGAACTTTCGGCTTCGATTTCTAAAGGCTGGTTTTTCGATAAGGCTTCCTCTTGAATGCTGCACTTTTTTCGGTGTTTTCCTCTGTTTTCTAAGTTATTTGCAATTAAATGTCTTGAAATTTAAAAGCCTTGGATTTGTTTCTTGAAAAGCCTCGTTTTTTTGGTCATCGAGCACCTCATGGCTTCCATTTTTCGTACCTTCGCGGCTTTAAACAAATCCACAAAAATGGGAAAGAAAACGAATATAACTTTCGATGTTTTAATAGAAATTCCAAAAGGTAGTAGAAACAAATACGAGTACGATTTTGTCTTGAACAAGATTCGCTTCGACCGTATGCTCTTTTCATCCATGATGTATCCAGGTGATTATGGTTTTGTACCTGAGACCTTGGCCCTTGATAGAGACCCGCTAGACGTTTTGGTAATGGGTACCGAACCTACTTACCCCATGGTAGTGATGGAGGTGAAGCCCATCGGAGTTTTCCATATGACCGATGAAAAAGGTCCCGATGAAAAGTTGATATGCGTTCCCGTTTCCGACCCAATTTGGAGCAATAACAATGATATTAGCGATTTGAATCCTCATAGACTAAAGGAAATCGAGCATTTCTTTCAGGTTTACAAAGACTTAGAGGAAAAGAAAGTTGATACCGGTGGATGGGGCAATGCCGAAGAGGCCGTAAAAATATATCAAGAGTGCGTGAAGCGCTATAATGATAGTGATTTAAAAAAGAAGCGAACTTTTACGATATAGTTAAAATTCCGCTTAGAATATAGCCTTATTATTGATATAATAGGGCTTTTTTTATTTAATTCTATTTTACTACTTTAGGTGCCATTATTTTAACTAAACCAAAGTAATAATGGAATTGATCGTAAAGTTTTTACCGGTATTCGGTGTGCTGGCACTGCTTTTTGTAGTCTGGAAAAATGCTTGGGTAGGCAAGCAGGAAGTTGGCGATGAAAAAATGGCCAGGATCGCTAAAAACATTGCCGATGGGGCAATGTCTTTTCTTAAGGCCGAATATAAAATCTTATCTGTTTTTGTGGTGGCCGTTGCGGTATTGCTTTTCTTTAAAGGCAGCAGCGAAGAAGGCTCTAACGGAATGGTGGCCGTATCGTTTATTGTAGGGGCCATTTGTTCCGCTTTAGCAGGCTTTATTGGCATGAAGGTGGCTACCAAGGCCAATGTAAGAACTACCAATGCCGCTAGAACTTCACTAGGAAAAGCCTTGGAAGTAGCTTTTGCAGGTGGCGCCGTAATGGGGCTCGGTGTAGTAGGTCTAGGAGTTCTCGGACTTAGCGGTCTGTTTATGATTTATAGCGGACAAGGATGGAGTATAGGTGAAGTACTCAACGTACTTTCCGGGTTTTCTCTAGGGGCTTCCTCCATTGCGCTCTTCGCCCGTGTGGGTGGCGGAATTTATACCAAGGCTGCCGATGTCGGGGCCGATTTGGTTGGTAAGGTAGAAGCCGGTATTCCTGAAGATCACCCTTTAAATCCTGCTACCATTGCAGATAACGTTGGAGATAATGTTGGTGACGTGGCCGGAATGGGGGCTGATTTGTTCGAGTCTTATGTAGGTTCTATAATAGGAACGATGGTGCTGGGTGCAGCCTTTGTGCAAATCGATGCTTTTGGTGGTGCATTTGATGGTCTTGGGGCCGTTTATCTTCCTTTGGTCTTGGCTGCTATAGGTATTATCATGTCTATTGTAGGTAGCTTTTTTGTGAAGGTAAAGGAAGGCGGAAATCCTCAAACAGCCTTAAATATTGGTGAGTTTGGTTCTGCAGGTTTGATGTTGGTGGCGTCTTATTTTCTCATTACCATGATGCTTCCGGAAAGCTGGAACCTTGGAGGTGAGTCTTACACTGCCATGGGTGTGTTCTATGCCGTAATAGCCGGTCTTGTAGCTGGTTTAGCAGTAGGTAAGGTAACCGAATATTATACTGGAACGGGTACCAAACCCGTAAACTCCATCGTAAAACAATCTGAAACAGGTTCGGCAACCAATATCATTGCAGGTTTGGGTGTGGGAATGATGTCTACCATGTTCCCTATTCTAATCATTGCTGCGGCTATTATTATTTCGCATATGTTCGCCGGTCTTTACGGTATTGCCATTGCTGCCGTTGGTATGCTTGCCAATACGGGAATTCAGCTGGCCGTTGATGCTTACGGGCCAATTTCCGATAACGCAGGTGGTATTGCAGAAATGTCTGAACTACCTAGTGAGGTGAGAGAACGAACCGATAAATTGGATGCTGTAGGAAATACGACTGCCGCCATAGGTAAAGGTTTCGCGATAGCTTCTGCCGCCTTAACTGCACTGGCATTGTTCGCAGCATTCATGCAAACAGCAAACGTTACGGGCATCGATGTTTCAAAACCAACGGTAATGGCCGGTCTATTAGTGGGCGGTATGTTGCCATTCGTCTTCTCTGCACTATCAATGAATGCTGTGGGTAGGGCAGCCATGGCTATGATTGAAGAGGTACGCCGTCAGTTTAGGGATATTCCCCAGCTGAAAGCGGCCTTGGAAGTAATGCGGCAAGTTGATTCTGATATGTCAAAGGCGACACCCGAACAAAGAGCCATTTTTGATCAGGCCGATGGTCTTGCAGAATACGAAAAGTGTGTGGCCATTTCAACTCAGGCTTCCATTAAAGAAATGGTACTTCCTGGTCTGTTGGCCATTGCGGTACCTGTGGCTGTCGGGTTTTTAGGCGGTGCTGAAATGTTGGGCGGTCTTTTGGCCGGTGTAACGACTTGCGGGGTTTTGATGGCCATATTTCAGTCCAATGCCGGTGGCGCTTGGGATAATGCCAAAAAAATGATTGAAGAACAGGGTAGAAAAGGTACCGACGCGCATAAAGCTGCCGTTGTAGGAGATACCGTTGGAGATCCTTTTAAAGATACCTCGGGACCTTCGCTGAACATTCTCTTAAAATTAATGTCAGTAGTGGCATTGGTAATTGCGCCTAGTATAGCCAATGACGTTTCGGGAATGGCTGGCGATATTGACAAAAAGGAGATAAAAATAGAGATGCAGACCGAACAGAAAGACGGGCTTGCTGAAGCGACCATTGCATATACCAAAGTGGTCAACGGACAAAAGTTCAGCGAAGAGAAAACATTTTCCGGTAGTTCTGAAGAGGTAAAAAAACAGTTAAAGGAATTTGAGAATCAGGCTAATACTGAAAAAGGCTCTGATGTAGAAATAACTATTGAAAGTATTGATGTTCGTAAGTGAACATCCTCAACTTGAACATGTGAGAAAGGCTGCCTACGGGTAGCCTTTTTTATTTCTGATGATTCCGGTTACGACGGGTGGGTAATTCTTAAAAACTTGGCTTTTACTTTTTGGTTTTTATATTTTTCAAAGGGTAGGATGGTGGTTTCGTAATAATGCGACATTATACCAAATTACAGGACCGACGAAAAGCAGTAAAACCTTTGTATTGCTTAAATTTGGCAGCCTTAAAACATACTTATGAAAAAACTTTTTCTTCCCCTATTAGTACTTCTTTCCATTTATGCCAATTCTCAGGCCACCAAGGTCCCCGTTTATGCATGGGTCGGTGGTCCGGGAAAAGCCACAGATAAAGAACTTCAAGAACAATTTGCAGATTTTAAGGAAAAAGGTATCGATGGCCTAATGTACAGCGGTGGACACGACCCAGAAACTTACAAAAGAGTGGGTAAGTTCGTGAAAGAGGCGGGTTTGGAATTCCATACTTGGATTCCGACCATGATTCAGGGAGACCCAAAAATTAAACCGGAATGGTATGGCGTAAGTGGCAAAGGAGAATCTACCTATGAGGTGCAGCCATATACTTCTTACTATAAATTTATGTGCCCTAATAAAAAAGGGGTTAGAAAGTATTTAAAGGACTTATATACGGGAGTTGCCGAAGTTGATGAGGTAGACGGAATTCATTTAGACTACATACGCTTTCCCGATGTGATTTTGGCGCGTGGGCTTTGGGAAAAGTACGGTTTGATTCAAGATCGCGAATATCCAGAATATGATTTTTGCTATTGCGATACCTGTACTTCTGATTTTAAAAAGAAAAGTGGTATCGATATCACCAAAGTTGATGATCCATCTACGGTTCATGAATGGAAGGAATACAGATATAACGTAATCACCGGTTTGGTGAATGAAATAAAGGAAGCCGTTCATAAAAAAGGTAAGAAAGTTAACGCTGCAGTTTTCCCTGGCCCGACGGTTTCTAAAAAACTGGTTCGTCAAGAATGGAACAATTGGGGTTTAGATGCTTATTACCCAATGAACTACAATGACTTTTATATGGCCAATACCTTATGGATTGGTAGTCAGGTAAAAGAAGAAGTGAAAGCGGCAGGTGATACGCCCGTCTATAGTGGTCTTTTTATTTGCCCAAGACCATGGAACAAGGCCAGTGAGAAAGACCCTGAGGGTCACGGACTCTTACCGGAAGAATTAGGTGATGCCATTAAGGAATCGATGGAGAATGGTGCCGCGGGAATATGTCTTTTTACACCGGGTAGAATGACCGATGCCCATTGGGCCGCTTTTAACGAAGCTATTTATAAAGATTATTCGAAAGAATAAGGTTTGGTCTTCTGACTATTACGGAAAACAAAAAAGGCATCTGAACAGATGCCTTTTTTTGGTAGCCTTTTTTAAGAATTATTCTTCTAAAAATGCTGTCATTTTCTCATTGACCACTGCTGCTTGGTCGATGGATAAAAAATGGCCCGCATTGGGTATGATTTCACCCTTTCCTTTGGGCAATCTGTTCGCAATTCTAACAGTTTTTCGTTCATTGATAATATCGTCATCCCCGATTAAAACTAAAACAGGCATTTGTAAAGACTCTAGTTCTTTGGTAGAAAAGGGTTGCATATTGGTTATGAACTTGTTCTCTGATTCTCTTTCCAAACCTAGCTTGTATTGTTCCAAATAAGTATCGCTAATGTTAGATACGTTGGTCGACATGCTTTCCAAACTTTGTGCAATTTGTTTTTCTTTGGAGGAGAGAAGCGTAACGATGTTTTTGAACAAATCTAAACTGGGGCGGATCCAAGTAAAGGTTTGAGCCGGGCTCAGCAATATCATGCTTTTTATCTTTTGTTGATTGCTCAACGCTAAATTCACCGCTAGCCATCCTCCTCTCGATGCTCCGATGAGGTGAAAGCTATCAAGCTCTAGAACAAATAAAATCTCTTTGTACCAAGCGGTAACCTTTTCAACACTTTCAACATCGTCGTAAAGATGCGATTTGCCCGGTTCTAATAGAAAGTCAATGGCGAAAATGCGGTGATTTTGGGTCAGTGCTTTTATATTGGGGTACCACATGGTAGAACTGGCATTCATGCCGTGCAGTAGAACCACGGGCTCTCCATTTTTTGGGCCGCTTACAATGACATGGGCAATGCCATCGGTGGTAGGTATATACAATTCTTCAAAATCAACATCCCATAATTGTAAGGTTTTGTTGTATGCCTGATAGTATGTAGAATCTAGAGGAGAAGCTTTTGTAATGTAATCAGGTACTTTTTTGTATTCTGCATACTTATCTGTGCAACTTATGAAGGCGACGAATATCGTCAATACTAAAATTGGCCTCATTCGGGGGATTTATAAGGAATGCAAATTTGAGGACTTGCGGTTAGACTATCAAAAATTGGGGGCGAAAGTATGACTCTTTCGATTAAATGAAGCGGTGTCGGATTCAGAAATTTAAATATGATCTTCTTAATCTCAAGAAGATACTTTTTCGATTGTCTCAAACTTTTTGCCAAACACTAATATGCATTCTTCTTAAAAACAGCACTATTTGTTGTTTCCGAACTAAATTGATCAGGCGATATCCAATAAAAAAGCTGCCTTGGCAGCCTCTTTAGTTATTGTAATTGAAAGGTAATGGGTATGCTAAATGGTACTCTTACCGAACGGTCGCGTTGCTTTCCCGGGGTCATCTTAGGTAGCTTGTCAAGAATGCGTTTTGCTTCGGCTTCCAGTGTTTTGTCCGGTCCCCGCATTTGAATTTCGCCGATAGTGCCATCTTTTTCTATGACGAACATAGTGCTTACTCTTCCTTCAATCCCCATTTCTTGTGCGATTTCGGGGTATCTAAAGTGTTTTTTAATATGCTTCATCATCATTTCTTGAAAGCAGGCTCTTTTATCCTTTTCCTTCTCGCATCCCGGAAAAACGGGCACCTCCTCAATAGAAATAAATGGGATGGTTTCAGGTTCATCAACTTCCATTACTTCAACGTCCGTGACCTGTAAGACTTCCTCATTTTGGTCTGTTTCGGTAGATGCCATTTCGGTTTCCATTACCTCTTCGTCATCTTCAATGATTTCAATAATCGGTGGTGCCTGAATCGGAGGTGGCGGGGGTGGAGTCTTTATATGTATCGTTATGGGTACATCTTCCACCAAATCATCGCTAATGTTCATCGAAATGTCATAGTCATAGGTCTTGTCGTAAGTTTTCCATTCAAAAGCCATTAAGGTTATGGCAAGTACCAATAGCAGGGAAAGTAAAAAATACAAGTTTCTGTTGCGATTAATATCGACATTTTGGTTTTTCTTGGGTTCCATCTTTTTCGTTTTAGGGTTTCTGATAATCTAAAACTATATGGTAACTATCATTTATAAAACCACTAATGAGGCAACTACTCTTTTCATTTAGGGAAAGAACTTTTTGCACATAAAGTATTTGGTCGAATTACGATATTTGTTAAATGAATCGGGTTCGCTTCTTTTGCGGTTTGCCGCTAATTTTGATTTATGGCATTTTTCGGTACTAAAGACAAACTACAGATAATCGGTTTTCAGGGTTATGGCACAGATAGCCATTTTTATGCTCGTGGAAGGGCGCTTGAAGATGAACAAATAGACTTAGAGCAAAAAGGGGTACTCAATTTAATCTGGAACACCTACAAGAGATTCGAGACCGATGAAGTCAAAAATACGAAGGTAACCATCACCTTGCCCGATGATCAAAAGATTCAGGGGCAGACCGATAATGCAGGTTATTTTAAAATGAAGGCCGATTTGAGAGATTTAAGAGAGTTGACCAATTCTGAGGGTTGGTTGTCTTATGAAGTGTCTTTTAATGATAACTCTCTTAAACGCGAAATTCTTCATCAAAACCGATTTCCGGGCGAAATGTTGATTCCTTTTTCGAGAGCAAAATTTGGTGTGATCAGCGATATTGATGATACCATTTTACACACTGGTGTTGTTTCTTCTTTAAAATGGAAGGTCATCTTCAATACCGTATTCAAAACAGTGGCAAAACGGACTCCCTTGGCGGGTGCTGCCGAATTTTACCAGATGCTGCATCAAGGTAAGTCTGGTGACGAGGCCAACCCAATTTTTTATGTCAGCCATAGCCCGTGGAATATGTACCGCTACCTAGAGTTGTTTCTAAAGCAGAACAGTTTCCCAAAAGGACCCATTCTTTTGCGTAGCTTTCCTTTCTTTGGAAGAAAAAGAGTAGAGGGTGAGAAGCCGCAGAAGCAAAAGGAAATACTTAATATTTTAAAGACCTATCCTAACTTGTCATTCATTCTTATTGGCGATAGCGGTGAGCATGATGCCGATATTTATAAGGAAATAGCAGAACTCTATCCCGATCAAATCGCTGCCATCTATTTAAGAAGCGTTTCGCATAAGAAAAAAATGGAACGCGTAAGAGGCCTCTTCGAAGGTTACAAGACCACACCCGTTCTACTTGTAGAAAGTAGTGAGCAGGCAATTGAGCATGCCAAAGAAAATAACTTTATCTAAATTTAAAAGAGGCCGTTGATTTGCGCGTCGATTCGGTTGATGATAGACCCGAGGTCTTCTGGGTTGCTCACAAAATCAAGGTCGTCTACATCAATAATTAGAAGGTTGCCTTTTTTGTAGTCATGGATCCAAGCCTCGTACCTTTCGTTAAGGCGGCTTAGATAATCTATTGATATGCTGTTTTCGTATTCTCGTCCGCGTTTATGAATCTGCTTGACCAAATTAGGAATGGAGCTTCTCAGGTAAATAAGAAGGTCGGGCGGTTGTACAAGACTTTCCATCAGTTCAAAAAGACTTTTGTAATTGTTAAAGTCTCTATTGGTCATCAGGCCCATGGCATGTAGGTTGGGTGCAAAGATGTACGCATCTTCGTATATGGTACGGTCTTGAATGGTATTTTTTCCACTCTCCCGTATTTGCAGTATCTGGCGATATCGATGGTTTAGAAAGTAAATTTGGAGGTTAAAGCTCCATCGCTCCATCTGCGTATAGAAATCATCGAGGTAAGGGTTGTCAACCACGTCTTCAAAATTGGCTTCCCATTTATAGTGCTTGGCCAAAAGCCTTGTTAAGGTGGTTTTTCCGGCGCCGATATTTCCGGCTACTGCAATATGCATAGATTAGTTGCTTTTTGAGTTGAGATTTTCTCTATACTAGATACGAAGGCACAAGATACAAAGGATCCCGTGCAAGGTAAAAATATTGTTTCTAAAAAATCCTTATGATAATTTTAATACGCACTTTTGACTTAAAATTTTTATTTCTAGGTTAAAGATGTAATTTTGCCCCTGATTATAAAAAGAGGAAGGATTTGACTGATTGCAACCTCTTGTTGTCACAACCGAAAATAAGGTTAGTTCGCTGGCAACATAAAAAATGCTAAAGCAGTTGGCAGCTATTTTACCTGTCATACTTCTTTAGGAATATCTTCAAATCCTTCAAAAAATAAAGAAGTATATGTCATATCTTTTTACATCTGAATCAGTAAGTGAAGGGCACCCAGATAAGGTGGCCGACCAAATTAGTGACGCATTGTTAGACCATTTTCTGGCTTTTGACCCAGAAAGTAAGGTAGCATGTGAAACCTTGGTAACCACAGGTCAAGTAGTCTTGGCAGGTGAGGTGAAAAGCGATACCTATTTAGATGTGCAGAATATAGCACGCGATGTTAT
This sequence comes from Euzebyella marina, assembly GCF_003687485.1. Classification (GTDB taxonomy): domain Bacteria; phylum Bacteroidota; class Bacteroidia; order Flavobacteriales; family Flavobacteriaceae; genus Euzebyella; species Euzebyella marina. The sequence goes on from NZ_CP032050.1 coordinate 1,314,201, forward strand.
CAATAAAATCGGTTATACGAAAGGTGAATACCAGTTTAGCGGAGACTCTTGCGGTGTCATATCATTGATTCATGAGCAATCGCAAGACATTAGTCAAGGTGTGGATCGTGGGGAAAAGGAACAACAGGGTGCCGGTGACCAGGGAATGATGTTCGGATACGCTACCAATGAAACGGAAAATTATATGCCGTTGGCTTTGGATATTTCCCATAAAATTCTTCAAACCTTGGCCGATTTGCGCAGAGAGGGCTCCGAAATCAGTTATTTGAGGCCTGATGCCAAAGCACAAGTGACCATTGAATATTCAGATGATAATGTACCGGTGAGAATCGATACAATAGTTGTTTCTACCCAACATGATGCATTTGATGCCGATGATGAGGTGATGCTTGCAAAAATCAAAAAAGACATCATCAATATTTTGATACCTAAAGTAAGGGCTCAGCTATCGGAAAGTATTCAGGTGCTTTTTGATGACGACATCAAATACCACATCAACCCTACAGGTAAGTTTGTGATAGGCGGCCCGCATGGCGATACAGGCCTTACCGGTAGAAAGATTATTGTTGATACCTACGGGGGTAAAGGTGCCCACGGTGGAGGCGCTTTTAGTGGAAAAGATCCGAGCAAGGTCGATAGAAGTGCTGCCTATGCCTCTCGCCATATTGCAAAGAACTTGGTCGCTGCCGGAGTTGCCGATGAGGTTTTGGTGCAGGTGAGCTATGCCATCGGCGTTGTTGAACCTACCTCTATTTTCATTGATACCTATGATACATCAAAGATCGGTTTAAGCGATGGTGAAATTGCCAAAAAGGTAGCTCAGTTATTTGATATGCGCCCATTTGCCATCGAAGAAAGATTAAAGCTTAGAAACCCAATTTATCTTGAGTCTGCCGCTTACGGCCACATGGGCAAAGAGCCCCAGACCGTAACCAAGGTTTTTGAATCGCCTTACAACGGTAAGGTAGAAAAAGAGGTAGAATTATTTACTTGGGAAAAGCTGGATAGGGTAGAAGAAGTTAAGAAATTGTTTAATCTCTAATTTTTTTCGGAAATAAGCGGAATTTTAATTTCCGGTACATATATTTGTTTTTCCAAAAAGTTCAAACACGTATTGAATAGTTATCAAGAAAGGTGGAGGGAATAGACCCTTTGATACCTTAGCAACCCTTTGCCAAAATAGGTAGAGAAGGTGCTACGTTCTAACCTAAAATTATTTTGGGGCAGATAACGCAACAGATTACTCCCGTAATTTTTCCGCTTTCTTATAACTTTTTAATTGAACCTTGATGAACAATCATCTAGGGTTTGGATTTTTTAGTATTCGTACAACTTAAAAATCAACAACTATGAGTGAGCTCAACTTTTCTACAAATGCCCTGCACGCGGGCCATGATACTGCTGAAACAAGTGGTACACGTGCGGTGCCAATTTATCAGACCTCTTCTTACGTGTTCAATAACACAGACCACGCCGCGAACCTGTTTTCTTTGGCAGAGCTGGGTTTTATTTACACACGCTTGAACAATCCTACCAATGAAATTCTTCAAAAGCGTTTAGCTGCTGTAGAGGGTGGTATTGGTGCCGTGGTATTTTCATCAGGGGCGGCTGCCATTTCAACCGGTCTTATGACTTTATTGAAGGCAGGTGACCACATCGTGGCCTCCAGCAGTTTGTATGGTGGCACCTTCAATCTGTTGAACGTAACATTACCACGTTTAGGTATCACAACAACCTTTGTTGATGCTAGTGATCCAGAAAATTTTGGTAAGGCAGTTCAAGATAATACACGGGCCATCTTTGTCGAATCTTTGGGCAACCCTAAATTAGATGTATTGGACCTGAAAGCTATTTCCGAACAGGCTAAAGCTGCGAAGGTTCCTTTTATTGTTGACAATACAGTAGCTACACCCGCTCTTTTAAATCCGATAGAGTATGGGGCCAACATAGTTATCCATTCCCTTACCAAATATATCGGCGGGCAAGGTACCTCTTTGGGAGGGGCCATTATCGATGCTGGAACGTTCGATTGGGGCAATGGTAAATTTCCTGAATTTACCGAACCATCTGCCGGTTATCATGGCTTGGTCTATCATGAAACTTTAGGTGCGGCTTCTTACACCTTTAAACTGATTTTAGAAGGCCTTCGCGATTTCGGCGGAGCGTTAAGTCCGTTCAATGCATTTCAGATAATTCAAGGTCTGGAGACTTTGAATGTACGTATAAAACAACATAGCACCAATGCCCTTGAGTTGGCCGAATGGTTAGAGGGCCGTGATGAGGTATCATGGGTGAACTATCCAGGTCTTAAAAGCAGTGAGTATTATGACTTGGCCCAACAATATTTGCCTAAGGGACAAAGTGGGTTGGTAACCTTTGGTATAAAAGGGGGCTTTGAAGCGGCAAAGAAATTTACCGATGCTACCAAAATATTTTCATTGTTGGCGAACATTGGTGATACCAAATCTTTGATTATTCACCCGGCCAGTACAACCCACCAACAGCTAAATGAAGAACAGCAATTGGGTGCCGGTGTCAGCCAAGATTTGATTCGTCTTTCAGTTGGGTTAGAAGATATTGAAGATTTAAAAGCTGATTTGGCGAATGCCTTTGCTTCGCTGTAATCAAAATAGATAATAAAAATATGGCCCGACCCTATGTTGGTCGGGCCAACTTTAAAGAGAGGTATGCTCCATCATCTTAAAATAAATAATTACATCACCTTGGGTCAGGTTTCCCAAGATATTGAACTTTCCTATCAACTATTCGGGCAAGCGCTTCACAGTGCCCCGATTGTTCTTGTCAACCATGCATTAACGGGTAATTCAAATGTTACCGGCGATGGTGGGTGGTGGTCTGCGCTTATTGGAGAAGGTAAGTGTATCGACACGAACAAATACACTATCCTTTCGTTCAATATTCCTGGTAATGGCCATGACAAGTTTGTCATCGATAACTATAAAGATTTTGTGGCAGGCGATATGGCCCGTATTTTTCTTTTAGGATTGGAGCAACTGGAGATTAAAAGGCTTTACGCAATAATCGGTGGTTCATTGGGTGGTGGAATCGCCTGGGAAATGGCAGCACTTAACCCAAGAATTACAGAACATTTGATTCCTGTTGCCTCCGATTGGAAATCTACCGACTGGCTAATAGCCAATTGCCAAATTCAAGAACAGTTTTTGGTCAATTCTAAACAACCGGTTCATGATGCCCGTATGCATGCAATGCTTTGTTATAGAACACCTGAATCATTCAAGGAGCGTTTTAAACGAAGTACCAATGAAGAATTACAGGTTTTCAATGTTGAAAGTTGGTTAATGCATCACGGCGAAAAGCTTCAAGAGCGTTTTCAACTCTCGGCGTATAAGTTGATGAACCAGCTTTTGAAGACCATCGATATTATGAGAAATGGCGATAAGAACTTTATCGACCTTCAAAATAGCGATACCAATATACACATCATTGGGGTCGATTCTGACCTGTTCTTTACAGCTAAAGAAAATAAAGAAACGTATAAGCAATTGGCTCAAGCCAATAGTAATGTAACCTATGGCGAAGTTCATTCTTTGCACGGCCACGATGCATTTTTAATCGAATTCGATCAAATGGAGCAGCTGTTGGATCCCATTTTTAGGAGAAACGGCAAGTCTAATAGGTTAAAAGTACTCAAGTTTGGGGGTAAATCGTTGGCTAATGGCGAAGGTCTAGGCCGCGTTTTAGATATCATCACCAAAAAGGTAAACGATGGTGAAAATATAGCCGTTATTCTATCGGCTCGAGGTAAGGCCACCGACCAGCTTGAAAATTTACTTGACAAAGCAGCTTCAGGACAAAACTATCATAAAGATTTTGAGGCCTTTGAAAAATACCAACAGCATACGTTTAAGAATGTCAATCTTTCCAATGAATTAAAAGAATTGGCGAAGCTGTTGGAAGGTGTGTCCCTTTTAGGTGATTACAGCTTGAAAATCAAGGATCAGGCTTTGTCTTTTGGGGAGCTTATTTCTGCAAAATTGGTAACAAAGCTCTTGATAGGCAGAGGCATTTCAGCTGAGTTTCTAGATTCAAGAACTGTATTGAAAACAGATTCAAACTTTGGGGATGCAGCCGTGAACGAAGCGCAATCAAAAGAGAATGTATTGCGACATTTTGCGCATTTGGAGAAGCAGACGGTTCCGGTTATTACTGGCTTCATTGCTTCTGACGATAAAGGTGATACAACTACTTTAGGGAGAAATGGTAGTAATTATTCTGCTGCCTTGTTCGCTAATTTTTTAAACGCTGATGAGCTTCAAAACTACACCCATGTAGATGGTATTTTTACGGCAAACCCTGATTTGGTTTCCGATGCAAAGCGCATTGCCAATCTTAGTTATGGTGAGGCGAATGAACTCGCGAATTTTGGTGCGACCATTTTGCATGCCAAGACAATCATCCCATTAATTGAAAAGAACATTCCGCTACGCATTTTAAATACCTTCAATGATGATAACGAGGGTACTTTGATCAGTGCAAAAAGCGAGAAAGGAGGTATTAAATCATTATCCGTCATCGAAAATGTTTCCCTTATTAATTTAGAAGGTAGGGGCCTCTTGGGCAAAGTGGGTATCGATGCGAGAATATTCAGGTCGTTGGAGCAAAACAATATTAGTGTCAGTATTGTATCTCAGGGCTCTTCTGAACGGGGTATCGGTCTAGTAGTTGATTCGAACAAGGCGCAAAGGGCCAAAAAGGCTTTGGATGCCGAATTCGCAGGCGACTATGAGACCCGAGATATCAACATGATTACGGTTCAAAACGAAGTTTCGGTCATATCGGTGGTCGGTCAAGATTTGAGCACCTTTCACCGCCCGTTCAATGCCTTGATAAAGAATCAAGTGGTTCCGTTACTGTTTAACAATACTGTATCGGGGAAAAATGTGAGTTTGGTCGTGAAAAAATCAGATTTGCATAAGGCCATTAACGTCATGCACGGCCAGATTTTCGGAATCAGCAAAAAGGTGAATTTGGCCATCTTCGGTCATGGTAATGTTGGCGGAACATTGATTGGTCAAATTCTGCGGTCTAAAAAAACCATCGAAAAGCGCAAGGGTATTGACCTCAATGTATTTGCCGTAGCCAATTCACGAAAAGTATTGCTAGAGCGTAAGGGAATACCTAAAACTTGGAAAACGGCTTTAGAGGAAAAAGGAGTGTCTTATACCTATGCCGATGTTATCGACTATGCCAAGAGAAACCATCTTGAAAACTTAATTGCTGTAGATAACACAGCCAATGAAGACTTTGTGGCCAATTATTTTGAATTTGTCGAGAATGGTTTCGATTTGGTATCGTCGAACAAAATTGCCAATACATTAGGGTTTGATTTTTATCAACTTCTACGGGAAGAACTAGGTAAGCACCAAAAGCAATACCTCTATGAAACTAACGTAGGGGCCGGTCTTCCATTGATTGATACTATTAAACTATTGCATCTTTCGGGTGAGAACATCACCCAAATAAAAGGGGTGTTTTCAGGGTCGCTGAGTTATATTTTTAATACGTTCTCAGAATCTGATAAACCGTTTTCCGCTATTTTACTAGATGCGATGAAGAAAGGTTTTACAGAGCCCGATGCGCGTGAAGATTTATCGGGTAATGATGTTGGTAGAAAACTTTTGATTTTAGCCAGAGAACTAGATTTGAGCAATGAATTTTCCGATATCAGTATTAATAATCTTATTCCCGAAGATTTAAGGGAAGGCTCGGTGGATGATTTTCTTGAAAATTTAGATGTCCTGGATGCTAAGTTTAGCGAAATAAAGAAAAACCAAAAACCAGGACATGTTTTGCGTTATGTTGGTGATCTGCATGGTGACCTTCAAAAAGAAAAGGGAATTTTGGAAGTGAAATTGGTTTCCGTGCCTAAAGAAAGCGCTCTAGGTCAGGTAAAAGGTTCCGATTCGATCATTGAAATTTATACGGAGTCGTATGGCAAAAACCCCTTAGTCATACAAGGTGCCGGCGCAGGTGCTGCGGTGACCGCCAGGGGTGTTTTTGGAGATATTTTAAGAATTGCCGAGAAAGGATAGAGTGTAGGAGTTTTGAGTCAAAACTTCTTGGCTAAGAAGTGATTTTGACGAAACGCCATTCATCCGCAAAAAAGAAAAGAAACAAATAAGAAGAAATGAGTAATACTAAATTCGAAACGAAAGCGATAAGAACCCAATTGAACAGGTCTGAAAACCTTGAGCATTCCGTGCCAATGTACGTAACCTCAAGTTTTGTTTTTGAAGATGCAGAAGATATGAGGGCTTCATTCGCTGAAGAAAAAGAACGAAATATCTATTCTCGTTATTCCAACCCCAACTCATCAGAATTTATAGAAAAGGTATGTTTGATGGAGGGAGCGGAAGATGGTTTTGCGTTCGCATCGGGCATGGCCGCTGTTTTTTCGACTTTGGCCGCCTTGCTGAACAGCGGAGACCATGTGATTTCTTCAAGAAGTATTTTTGGTTCTACGCATTCTCTTTTTAATAATTTCTTTCCGAAGTGGAATATTGGCCATTCTTATTTTAAATGCGGTGAAGAAGATAAAATTGAGGGATTGATTACGCCGAACACCAAGATTCTCTATGCGGAAACCCCAACCAACCCTGGGGTAGATGTTTTAGATTTGGAATATTTGGGTAAAATCGCCAAAAAGCATCAGTTAATATTAATAATCGATAACTGTTTTGCTTCCCCCTATTTGCAACAGCCGATTAAGTTTGGTGCCGATTTGGTGATTCACTCCGGTACCAAATTGATGGATGGTCAGGGTCGTGTATTGGCAGGTATTACCGTGGGTAGTAAAGAATTGGTCGATAAGGTATATCGTTTTTCTAGAATTACAGGTCCGGCTTTGTCCCCATTTAATGCATGGGTGCTTTCAAAAAGCTTAGAGACCTTAGCGGTTCGAGTTGATAGGCACTGCGAGAATGCTTTAAAATTGGCCGAGTTCTTAGAGGGGCATGAAAAAGTGAATTGGGTAAGGTATCCGTTCTTAAAATCGCACCCTAAGCATGAGGTTGCTAAAAAACAGATGAAGGCGGGTGGTTGTGTCGTGGCATTTGAGGTCAAGGGTGGCCTTGAAGCGGGCCAGAAGTTCTTTAACTCTATAAAAATGCTATCTCTATCTGCCAATCTAGGTGACTCAAGAAGTATTGTGACGCACCCTGCTTCAACAACGCATAGTAAGCTGTCGGTAGAAGAAAGAGCAGAAACGGGTATAACCGATGGAACCGTACGTGTATCGGTCGGTTTGGAACATATCGATGATATTATTGCCGATATTCAACAAGCCTTGGGCTAATCTAGTTTTTTTGCACGGCAATCATCATATGGGGGCTGAAGGGTAGTAGGTATTCGTCGTTTTCGGTAATGGCAACCAGCTCTTGAAGGGTTTTCTTGTTTTTGCCGTGCAACATACTTGAAAAATAATCTTTGTCGAGCCATGCCATTCCCTCTACGGCATGTAGGTTTAAAAACTTTAGGTCAGCCGATGAGAACTCTTTTTTCAGTTCGTCAGGTCGATGGTAATATGCTTCCGCCAAGAGACCCGGAAAATTTTTTGGCGGATTGTGAATGCTTTTGGTGAGCTCTTCTTTGCACATTTTAAAGAAACTTTGGTCATGTATGAATCCGTTTAAGAGGCCCACTAGTGTAGAAGCCGTATAATTGATGGCGAAGCCTAAAATGATTCCTCCGGGTTTCAGCACCCTTTTAGCTTCCATTATGGTTTGAATGCGGTCTTCATGTTTCTGAAGATGGTACAAGGGCCCGTGTAGAATGACCATGTCGGCGAACCCGTTTTTGATATCCAGTTTTCTCGATTCCCCAGAAATTACTGTAAATGGGTTTTCTAATTTCTTCGCCCTTTTATTGGCTAACTTGAGGTGTTTCGGTACGGGCTCGATTAAATACAGTTGATGATTTAATTCAGCCAACCACTCAGAATACTTTCCCGTACCCCCGCCAACATCTATAATCGTTTGTTCTCTAGATTCTAGGTACTTGGTGATAAGATCTTTAATTCTTTCGAATTCGAAAATTCCCATACCTTTTTCCAATCGGGTCTCTTCGCTAGCTTCATTGTAAAAAGACTCAATTTTGTTACTTATCAATTGACGTTTTTGATTTTTGCTCATGTAGTCGCTTCGTGGGTGAATAGATTTACGGGTAGGTTACTTATCGGCCAAATGTTTTGATTGTATTTCGGTAGCCACTTCATGCGCGATGGTCACTAATAATTCGGCAAACTCAGCAACGCCTTCCAAGGCATCTTCTAGATAGATGTATTTGCCCTGAAGTTGATTGGAATCTGGTTGGTAGAAATGCTCCATACCTTGGTCATATTCGGCCGTAATGTACTGGTCATAAAAAGTGTTATAGTCTTCAATGGTCTGCAGAAAATTTTGATGTACCGTATTGAAACGCGTCACCTTTTTAAAGATTTCAATATCAACATCTTTCAATAGACCGCTTTGAACAAATGAGTTGATGATGGGCACCTTCCAGTAATCACCATAAAGTATGGTCTTGACAGGAATTTTCTTTTGTCCTATCAAACTGTCTGACTGTTTGTCTAAATTCAAGAAGAACTGAACAAAGCCTTTTTCGTTTTCTCTTTTTCCCGATTCGTAGAATGCATTAAGATCCTCATAAATGGCTGTGTAGATTTCCCTTTTTTTTCTTTCTTCCGTTTTACTTTCTTGGTAATTATTAAGCCAAAAGGCCAAGAAGACACCAACAAAAACAACCAGAAATTCAAAGAAATATCTATACAACTGCGGTAAATATTTTCGATAGGCAACAAACTTTTGACCCATGGTTTGTGGTTATAGCGATTGTTTCAAAACTACTAATTAATGTTTTTACTTGTTTCTGAATCTACATCCCTAAGACAAAAAAGTAATACTTGGTAGATAAAGGTCTCTACGATGTAAATCTTAATTTTCTGTATCTTCGCCCTATGCTCTCTAAAAAGACAAAATACGGTCTCAAAGCATTGACCTACCTCGCTTCGCAAAAAGATAAGGCGCCAGTTCAGATTTCTGAAATAGCCAAATGCGAGAATATCTCGCAGAAATTTTTGGAGAGTATTTTACTTTCCCTGCGAAAAAGCGGTTTTTTGGGTTCTAAAAAAGGTAAGGGGGGTGGATACTATCTTATAAAAGACCCGAATGAAGTGCTGATGACCGATGTAATGCGCGTTCTTGAAGGCCCTATATCTATGGTGCCTTGTGTCAGTTTGAACTTTTATGAAAAGTGTGCCGATTGCCGAGATGAAGCTACTTGCTCGGTAAACAAACTTATGCTGAAGGTAAGGGACGCTAATTTAGAGGTGTATCGAAACAATACCCTGGCAGACCTAATCATCTAATTTAATTGGTGTCCAGACGCTTACGAGTGATCGAATAATTCTCAATAAAAAGGATGGTATGTTAATAATCTACTAAATCTATAGGGTAATTGTAATTTCTGGGCAGGTTATGCGTCTAATTAGACATATTTGTCTTATTTTTGTTTACTCTATTAAATTGATAGGATAATAAGATTATGATTGTAGATCAGCTTACTGTGGATTCTAAAAATGAAAAAACCACTTTCCGTAAAGACAAAGCATCGGAGAGCCCTAAGAGAAGTATCGTAAAGTCTATTAGTTGGAGGATTGTTGGAACCATAGATACCATTATTATTTCTTGGATAGTGACCGGCACGTTAACATTGGCCTTCTCTATCGGTTTAATAGAATTGGTAACCAAAATGGTACTATACTTTTTCCACGAGCGAATTTGGAACAAAATATCTTGGGGTAAATAAATTTAAGAAATGAGTTTTTCAGAAGAATTGATTCAAGAACAAAACAAGAAGTTTGAAGGGGCCAGCCCTCAAGAGATAATAGCATGGGCCATTGAAAATGCCAAAAATGCGGTGGTGACCACCAACTTTAGGCCTTATGAGGTGAACATTCTTCATGCCGTTACACAAGTAAAGGCCGATATACCGGTTATTTGGTGCGATACGGGTTATAACACGCCCAACACCTATCGCCATGCCGAAGAGCTAATCGAGCGTTTGGGGCTTCAAATAGATTTGTATGTGCCTCAACAGACAACCGCTCATAGAGATGTGGTTATGGGTATTCCGCAAATAGACGACCCAAGGCATGCTATATTCACTGAGCAGGTGAAATTAGAGCCTTTTAGAAGAGCTATGGAGGCCCATCAACCAGATGTTTGGTTTACCAACTTGAGAAAAGGGCAAACTGCACTTAGAGATTCTTTAGATGTTTTGAGCCTTAGCAAAGATGGTGTTTTGAAGGTGGGTCCTTTTTATCATTATAGTGATGCGGAGCTCGATGCTTATTTGGCCGAACACGAATTACCGAACGAACATAAATATTTTGATCCTACGAAGGTTTTGGAGAACCGTGAATGTGGATTGCATACCTAATTGACAATTATGAACTCCAACTAAGTTGGATTTAAAAGAATTACAAACTTGGAAACAGTTACTAAAGAACAAATTACCGATACGGCACTTTTAGGTGCGACAGGAGATGTGTCAAACGCATTGGAAAATGAGGCCATTTATATTATTAGGGAAGTAGCCGCACAATTTGAAAGACCTGTATTGTTATTCTCAGGTGGTAAAGATTCCATCACATTGGTGAGATTGGCGCAGAAGGCTTTTTGGCCGGCGAAAATACCTTTTCCTCTAATGCACATTGATACAGGGCATAACTTTCCTGAAACCATCATATTTAGAGATCGTTTGGTAGAAGAATTAGGCTTAGAGTTAATTGTGCGTAATGTACAAGATTCTATCGATCAAGGTAAAGTGAAAGAAGAAACTGGTAAATATGCCAGTAGAAATATGTTGCAGACCACTACTTTGTTAGATGCCATTGAAGAATTCAAGTTTGATGCCTGTATTGGGGGTGCCCGTAGAGACGAAGAAAAAGCACGTGCTAAGGAAAGAATTTTTTCGGTTCGCGATGATTTTGGTCAGTGGGACGAGAAAAACCAGCGCCCTGAGTTGTTCGATATGTTGAACGGCCAAATTGAATTAGGGCAGAACGTTCGTGTATTCCCGATCAGTAACTGGACCGAGCTGGATGTGTGGAGCTATATTGAAGCAGAGAATATCGAAATACCGTCTATTTATTTTGCACACAAGCGCAAGACGTTCTTAAGAGACGGTCTTATCTGGTCTGCTGAAGATGAGGTAGTGTTCAGGGCAGAAGATGAATTGGTAGAAGAGCGTACGGTACGGTTTAGAACTGTTGGCGATATGTCATGTACCGCAGCGGTCGAATCGGAAGCCGATACAATTGCGAAGGTGGTTTCCGAGATTAGGGATTCTTCCATTTCGGAAAGGGGCGCCCGTATTGATGATAAACGATCAGAGGCAGCCATGGAGAAGCGCAAGCAACAAGGATATTTTTAGGAAAGTTAATAGTTAAAGTTCTGAGTTAAAAGTGGGGTTGTGAAGATTTTGTGGGCAACTCGAAGCTATTAACCAACAATCATACAAAGATGAAAGTATTAAAATTAGCAACAGCAGGTAGTGTAGATGACGGTAAAAGCACCTTGATCGGGCGTTTATTGTACGATACAAAATCGCTGACAACAGATAAATTAGAAGCTATTGAAAAAACCAGTAAGCAACGTGGTTACGATTACTTGGATTTTTCATTGGCAACTGACGGGCTTGTAGCAGAAAGGGAGCAGGGTATCACCATTGATGTGGCCCACATCTATTTTTCTACAGCTACTAAAAGTTACATTATTGCCGATACTCCAGGTCATGTAGAGTATACCCGTAACATGGTTACCGGTGCTTCTACTTCTCAGGCGGCGATTATTTTGATCGACGCGAGAAAAGGGGTGATCGAGCAAACCTACAGACACTTTTTCATTAATAATATGCTTCGAGTGAAGGATGTTATTGTTGCTATCAATAAGATGGATTTGGTAGATTATTCCGAAGAAACTTTCAATAGCATCAAAGCTGACTTTGAAGAGTTGATGAGCAAAAGGGATTACCAAGAACAAAAAATCACCTTTATTCCCGTAAGCGCCCTTAAAGGTGACAATGTGGTGAACAAATCTGATGCGATGTCTTGGTACGAAGGGCAGACCTTGTTACAGCATTTAGAAGAACTAGATTTAAAGGATATCTATAATACAGGTACGCCAAGATTTCCTGTACAGTATGTTATCAGGCCAAAAACAGATGATTTCCATGATTTCAGAGGTTTTGCCGGAAAAGTTTACGGTGGGGAATTGAGTGTAGGCGATGAAGTAGTGGCTCTACCATCACAAACCCGATCTAGAATCAAGGAAATCTATTTCCACAATCAAAAATTTCAGACGGCTTCAAGAAGGTCTTCTGTAACCATCACTTTAGAAGATGAAATCAATGTGAGTAGAGGTGATATGTTGGTGAAAGTAGGTGATTTGCCTACCATCGACAAGCAATTTACCGCTACCGTTTCTTGGATGGATTCTGATAAGTTGACCCTTGGTAAGAAATATGTGGTGCAACACGGTGTCAATAAGGTGTTGGCCAAAGTTGATAAGATTCATCATAAGATTAGTCCAGATTATTCAGGTATCGATACCGATGTTGATGGTTTAGGCATGAACGATATAGCGCAAGTGTCTTTCAAATTGAACAAGCCCATTTTCTATGATAAATTTAAAGATCATCGTACCAATGGTTCGTTTATTTTGATTGACTCCCAGACCAATAGTACGGTCGGGGCAGGATTTATAGGCTAAAGGTACACTTTTAAAGGTGCTGGTTGTTAAGTGCCTTTGGAGTATGATTTTAGATTTTACCTATTTAGTCTATAGGAAAAATATAATTAAAGAACTGAATTAGTTCATCGAATAAGAAAGAAGAAAAACATGCAGAGTTTTAGAACCGAAATAGAAAACCCAGTAGTAGAGAAAGATATTCTCGAGTTGGAAAGAAAGATTAAACTCTTTCATGATGGCAAGGTAGATGAGGAGAAATTCCGAAGTCTTCGTTTGGCTAGAGGGGTATACGGTCAGCGTCAACCCGGCGTTCAAATGATTCGTATCAAACTTCCTTACGGTAAGGTTACCTCAAAGCAGCTAAAGCGTATCTGCGATGTTTCCGATGAGTACTCTACAGGCAGATTGCACATTACTACTCGCCAAGATATTCAAATTCACTATGTTGATTTGAATAGAACACCAGAATTATGGGCAGAACTAGAGAAAGATAATGTTACACTTCGTGAAGCCTGCGGTAATACGGTAAGAAACGTTACAGCTAGTGAAACGGCGGGTATCGATGTTGATGAGCCTTTCGATGTTTCGCCTTATGCCCATGCCTTGTTCCAATATTTTTTACGTAACCCTATCAGTCAAGAAATGGGCCGTAAGTTCAAGGTTTCTTTTTCTTCGAGCGATGCCGATACAGGCTTGTCTTACATGCATGATTTAGGCTTTATTGCGAAAATTCAAGATGGGGTTAAAGGTTTTAAAGTGATGTTGGGTGGCGGACTCGGTTCTCAACCGCGTCATGCAGACGTACTTTTTGAATTTTTAGAAAGTGATAAAATCATTCCTTTAATGGATGGTGTTGTTCGAGTTTTCGACCGATACGGAGAGCGTAAGAGCAGGGCCAAGGCTCGTATGAAGTTCTTGATTAAAGATGTAGGTCTTGATGGTTTTAAGGAGCTATTGGAAGCCGAGCAGAAAGCAGTTCCTCATCAGTCGTATCCTATCGACGCAGAAGCTTATCCGCAAGTAAAAATTGCCGATGCCCAACCAAAAGAGGTAGAGATTGAAGATAAAGAGGCTTTTGAAGCTTGGAAATCGACCAATATCGTTCCTCAAAAACAAGAAGGTTTTGTTGCCATAGGTATCAAAGTACTTTTAGGCGATTGGTACACCGACAAAGCTAGACTTTTGGCTGATTTGGTCAGCGAATATGCTGCCGGTGAAATACGATTAAGCTTACGTCAAAATATTTTGATTCCCCATGTGAGGGAAGAGTTAATACCATTTTTCTACAAAGCGCTATCTAAGTTAGGATTTGCAGAAGCTGGTTATAACAGAGCTTTGGATATCACCGCCTGCCCAGGTACAGATACTTGTAATCTTGGTATAGCCAGTAGTACTGGTATTGCCGAAGAACTTGAAAGAGTAATCAAGGCTGATTATCCGCAATACATATCCAACCCTGATGTGGTTATTAAAATTAGTGGTTGTATGAATGCCTGTGGTCAGCACAACATGGCGCATATCGGTTTTCAAGGTATGAGTGTTCGTACGAAAGATAAATTGGTAGCGCCTGCATTGCAAGTGCTACTCGGAGGAGGTAACGATGGAAACGGAAATGGTCGTTTTGCCGATAAAGTGGTGAAGATACCGAGTAAGCGTGGTCCAGAGGCTTTACGATTGATTTTAGACGATTATGATGCCAATGGAAACGGACAATCGTATGCCGATTACTATCAAGAAAAAGGACAAATGTATTTCTACGATTTCTTGACGCCACTTTCCGATGTTACCAATCTAACTGCAGAAGATTTTATTGATTGGGGTAATACAGAACGCTATGAAAAGGCGATTGGTGTAGGTGAATGTGCCGGGGTTGTCATCGATTTGGTAGCTACTTTATTATTTGAAAGTGAAGAGAAAAATCAAAATGCGATTGAGGCTTTGGAAGAAGGTAAATGGGCAGCCAGTATTTACTATTCCTATACATCAATGGTAAATTCGGCGAAAGCCTTATTGACCTCTGAAAAAGCTAAAGTGAATACCCATGCCGGTATCATTAAAGATTTCGATGAGAAGTTCGTAGCTGCCGGTAAGATAGAATTGGGCCGAGGTTTTGAAGATTTGGCACTTCAATTAAATAGAAATGAGCCTACTGAGGAATTCGCCAAAAGTTATTTGGCCGATTCTCAAGAGTTTTTGAAAACTGTAGAGGCTTACAGAAAACAAGAATTGGCAGAAGCCTAATACGAATGGAATTTAAAACGACCACATATCATCAACCTAAATATTTCGGCGACAATGGTAAGCTTACCATCGTCGGTGCTGGCCCTGGTGATCTTGAGTTGATTACCGTTAAGGCCATCAAGGCCTTGAAAACGGCTCATGTGGTCTTGTACGATGCCTTGGTAGCTACCGAGCTACTTGACTATGCCCCTAATGCCGAGCATGTGTTCGTGGGTAAGCGTAAAGGATGTTACGCCTATCAGCAAGAGCAAATCAATGATTTGATTGTCGGCCGTGCCAAGCAAGGTATGCATGTGGTACGACTAAAAGGCGGCGACCCATTTGTTTTTGGTCGCGGTGCCGAGGAAATGGAATTTGCGGCTGAACATGGTGTGGAGGTAGCAATGGTACCAGGGGTATCATCTTGTTTGTCGGTTCCGGCATCACAACATATTCCAGTGACCAAAAGAGGGGCCGCCGAAAGTTTTTGGGTGATTACGGGTACTACCAAAGAGCATAAATTGTCAAACGATGTTGCCTTGGCAGCCAAGAGCAGCGCTACAGTTGTTATTTTGATGGGAATGTCAAAATTAGGACAGATTGTTGAGCTCTTTAAAAAGGAAAATAAAGCCGAGACCCCGATTGCAATTATTCAAAATGGTACACGCCCAGATGAGAAAATGGCCGTTGCCACTATCGATACGATTGAAAAGGAAGTAAAAGAAAAAGAATTGACCAATCCTGCCATCATTATTATTGGTGAGGTAGTCAACCATCGGATGCAAATGTGGGAACTGGTCAAAAGAAATGAATTTGAGTTAAGTTAAGCGATATGATAAAAACTGATGTATTAATAATTGGCGCAGGGCCAACAGGTCTATTTACAGTATTTGAAGCCGGGTTGTTGAAATTGAAATGTCATTTGATAGATGCGTTGCCACAACCAGGCGGTCAATGTTCGGAAATATATCCTAAGAAACCAATTTATGATATTCCGGCATTTCCTGAGATTTTGGCAGGTAAACTGGTCGACAACCTAATGGAGCAAATAAAGCCGTTCGAGCCAGGTTTTACCCTAGGTGAGCGTGCCGAGAAATTAGATAAGCAAGAAGACGGTTCTTTTATCGTAACTACCAATAAAGGTACACAACATCATGCGCCTGTAGTGGTTATTGCCGGTGGTCTTGGTTCTTTCGAGCCTAGAAAGCCGCCTATTTCGAACATAGGCGATTTTGAAGATAAAGGTGTGGCTTACATGGTAAAAGACCCTGAAGTATATCGCAATAAAAAAGTGGTGATTGCAGGTGGTGGTGACTCAGCGTTGGATTGGGCTATTTTCTTGGCCGATGTCGCCTCAGAGGTGTCATTGGTTCATAGAAGAAACGAATTCCGTGGTGCTCTTGATTCTGTTGAAAAAGCTTCAGAATTGGCCAAATTGGGTAAAATTAAACTGTTTACCGAAGCGGAAGTTAAAAGACTGTATGGAGACGACCATTTAGAGGCGGTAGTAATTAAGCACAATGATTCTGAAAAAGGAGAAACCTATGTAGAGGTTGATAATTTCATTCCATTGTTCGGGTTGTCGCCAAAATTAGGTCCTATAGGTGATTGGGGTCTTGAAATCGAGCGTAACGCCATTAAAGTGAACAACGCAAAAGATTATCAAACCAATATACCCGGTGTTTTCGCTATCGGTGATGTGAATACATATGAAGGTAAGTTGAAACTGATTTTATCCGGTTTCCACGAAGCGGCCGTCATGTGTCAATATGCCTATCAAATCATTAATCCTGGTAAGAGATTTGTAATGAAATATACCACGGTAGGTGGTGTTGAAGGATTTGATGGTTCTAAAAAAGTTGCTAAGAAAGAGGTGGTGCAAAGCATCTCTTAAGCAAATCGATTCTTAGTTCATTTATATGTTAGAAATGGTTTCAAAACCTTCTCGGGCGAAAGGCTTCGAGGAGGTTTTGTTCCATTGTCAAAAAAGTTGAGGTTTATTTGTTTTTGGCGCGGCCTTGACGTTACTTTGCAGCCGTTCATTTAAACACTGAAGTCGTTATCAAGAAAGGCGGAGGGAATAGACCCGGTGAAGCCTTGGCAACCCTTTTCCCATAAAGAAGGTGCTACATTCTATCCTCAAAAGTAGGGCAGATAACAGAAGGGCGTTCGTCCCCATTCTTTTTCCTTGCTTGATATTGATTTTGAACTACCCTGAGGTGTAACCTTGATGGAGTGTTTTTTTTGCGTCCTTTTTTGAAATAGATTAAAAGAGATGAAAGATATTAGGCAAATATTGCAAGAGCGAATTTTAGTTTTGGATGGTGCCATGGGTACCATGCTGCAACGCTATAAATTCACTGAAGAAGATTTTAGAGGGGAGAGATTCAAAGATTGGGAACATCCGTTACAGGGTAATAACGACTTGCTTTCCTTGACCCAACCAGAGGCTATAGCCGAGGTACATAGAAAATATTTTGCTGCCGGTGCCGATATAGTCGAAACGAACACATTTTCAGGCACAACGATTGCGATGGCCGATTACCATATGGAGGATTTGGTGTACGAGCTCAATTATGAATCGGCTCGAATCGCTAAAAAGGTTGCCGATGAGTTTACGACCAAAGAACCTAACAAGCCACGTTTTGTAGCCGGTAGTATCGGCCCGACCAATAAAACGGCAAGCATGAGCCCAGATGTAAACGATCCGGGTTTTAGGGCCATCTCTTTTGATGAACTTCGTATTGCCTATAAACAGCAGGTAGAGGCCTTATTGGATGGAGGGTCGGACATACTTTTGGTAGAGACTATTTTCGATACACTGAACGCCAAAGCGGCCCTTTTTGCCATTGAAGAGGTGAAAGAAGAAAGAAATATAGACCCACCCGTCATGGTCAGTGGTACGATAACAGATGCTTCCGGAAGAACGCTTTCGGGGCAAACAGCTGAAGCATTTCTGATATCGATATCCCATATTCCCATTTTATCGGTCGGTTTTAATTGTGCACTTGGTGCTAATCAATTGGTGCCTCATTTAGAGGTATTATCGTCCAGAACCGATTATGCCGTTTCTGCACACCCAAATGCGGGTTTGCCAAATGCATTTGGTGAATATGACGAAACCCCGGAGCAGATGGCGGCACAAATCAAGGAATATGTTGAAAAGGGACTGGTAAATATTGTAGGCGGTTGTTGTGGTACTACTCCTGAGCATATTACGGCCATTGCAGATTTGGTAAAGGCTTATACTCCAAGGAATGTTTTAGTCGGATAGATAGTTGACGTTGCTCGTTTTTCGTTCATCGTTGTGCGTGTTTCAGAATATGCAATGATTAGTTGAAATTAAAAATGGACTATAAGGAATTAGATGTCTGGTTGAAGGCAAGGGAATTGGTTAAGAAAATTTACATTTTGACCACATCTTTTCCTAATGAAGAACAGTATGGGCTGACCTCTCAGATAAGAAGGTCTTCTATTTCAATGTCGTCTAATATAGCCGAGGGATGTGGAAGACAAACGGCAAAGGAAACCATCTATTTTTTACATATAGCCAGAGGGTCGCTTTTTGAATTGGAAACGCAGGTCATTTTGGCTGATGATTTAGGATATACTACTACGAATGCCGTAGATACTTTAAAAGAAATAGAAAGAGTAAAAATGTTGCTAAATGGCTTTATTAATTACCATAAAAAATTATGAGTAGCGAACAACGACCAACCAGTAACGAGAAACGATTATTGCGTTTGAGTGGGCTGGAACCCCTTGTCATCACCCCCGATAGTAATTTTATCAATGTGGGCGAGCGTACAAATGTCGCGGGGTCGAGAAAATTTTTACGCTTGGTTAAAGAAGAGAAATTTGATGAAGCGCTAGATATTGCCCGCGAACAGGTGGAAGGTGGTGCCCAGATTATTGACATCAATATGGACGATGGTCTTATTGATGGAAAAGAAGCCATGGTCAAATTTCTTAATTTGGTTATCTCAGAGCCTGATATCGCCCGGGTGCCTATAATGATCGATAGTTCTAAATGGGAAATCATTG
Organism: Euzebyella marina; assembly: GCF_003687485.1. GTDB lineage: Bacteria > Bacteroidota > Bacteroidia > Flavobacteriales > Flavobacteriaceae > Euzebyella > Euzebyella marina. The sequence goes on from NZ_CP032050.1 coordinate 1,333,256, forward strand.
AGGCCGGTCTGCAAGTCGTTCAGGGCAAATCGGTAGTGAATTCCATTAGCTTAAAGGAAGGTAAGGAAGAGTTCGTTCATCATGCCAAGCTGATCAAGAGGTATGGGGCAGCCGTAATCGTCATGGCTTTTGATGAGGTAGGCCAGGCAGATACTTATGATCGGCGTATTGAGATTTGCCAAAGGTCGTACGATATTTTAGTGAACGAAGTGAATTTTCCGCCGGAAGATATCATCTTCGATTTAAATATTTTTCCCGTTGCCACGGGTATGGAAGAGCACAAACTCAACGCTATTGATTTTATCGAGGCCGCCCGTTGGGTTCGTGAAAATTTACCTTATGCCAGCGTAAGCGGTGGGGTAAGCAACGTGTCATTTTCCTTTCGAGGTAACAACCCCGTTCGAGAGGCTATGCACTCCGTATTTCTTTACCATGCGATAAAGGCAGGTATGAATATGGGTATCGTCAACCCGAGTATGTTAGAGGTATACGATGATATTCCCAAAGATTTGTTGGAAAAGGTTGAAGATGTTATTCTTAACCGAAGGGATGATGCTACAGAACGCCTATTGGAATTTGCCGAAACCGTAGTAGGCAAAGCCAAAGAAAGTAAGGTCGATTTGTCATGGAGAGAAGATTCATTGCAAGATAGGATCACTAGGGCCTTGGTGAAAGGTATTGATCAGTACATTCTTGAAGATGTCGAAGAGGCACGATTAGCCTCTAAAAGGCCCATTGAAGTAATTGAAGGTCATTTGATGACCGGTATGAATGTCGTAGGCGACCTTTTCGGAAGCGGTAAGATGTTCTTGCCACAGGTGGTAAAATCTGCAAGGGTAATGAAGAAGGCCGTAGCTTATTTATTGCCTTTTATTGAGGAAGAAAAGTTGCAAAACCCAGATGGGGCAGAAGATAAAGGCAATGGTAAAATACTTCTCGCAACCGTAAAGGGTGATGTTCATGATATCGGAAAGAATATCGTGAGCGTAGTTTTGGCCTGTAACAATTACGAGATTGTAGATTTAGGAGTGATGGTGCCTCCTGAAAAAATTCTGGAAACCGCAATTCAGGAAAAGGTAGATATAATTGGTCTAAGTGGTTTGATTACACCTAGCTTAGATGAGATGGTGCACTTGGCCAAAGAAATGGAACGAAAGAACTTTTCAGTGCCTTTATTGATCGGTGGTGCTACCACGAGTAAGGCACATACGGCCGTAAAAATAGACCCACAGTACAAGCACTCGGTAGTGCATGTAAATGATGCCTCTAGGGCAGTTACTGTGGTTGGCGATTTACTTCAAGAAGAAACATCACAAACGTATAAGTATAATATTAAAAAGGATTATGATGAGTTTAGGGTCAAATTCTTGAACCGTTCGCAGCATAAAGAATACAAGAGTCTAGAACAAGCCAGAAAGAACAAGTTTCAGATTGATTGGGAAACCTCTGAAATCGTAAGGCCCAAGAAACTAGGAATAGAGGTGATTGAAGAAATGGATTTGGAAAAGTTGGTACCCTATATCGACTGGACCCCATTTTTCAGAAGTTGGGAACTTCACGGCAGGTATCCTGATATTCTAACGGATAAGGTGGTGGGTGTGCAGGCTACCGACCTTTTTGCCGATGCCCAAAAAATGCTAAAGGATGTTTTGGTAAACAAAAAGCTTACCGGAAAGGGAGTTTTCGGGTTATTCCCGGCCAACACCCTTGCCAATGAAGATGACATTAAGGTTGAAGTTGAGGGTAATGATTTTATTTTTAGAACCCTAAGGCAGCAACTAAAGCGTAGGGAAGGAGTGCCCGATTACGCCTTGGCAGATTTTATTGCTCCTGAAACCTCGGGAAGACAAGACTATATGGGCTGTTTTTGCGTCACCACCGGCTTTGGTACAGACGAACTTTCGAATCAATACGTAAAAGATTTAGATGATTATAATTCCATTATGATCAAGGCCATTTCAGATCGCTTGGCGGAAGCTTTTGCCGAGTATCTTCATGAGAGAGTACGAAAGGAATATTGGGGCTATGCGGCTGAAGAACGTTTGGATAATGAGGCTTTGATAGATGAGAAATATAAGGGTATACGTCCTGCTCCCGGCTATCCAGCTTGCCCTGATCACTTAGAAAAATTAACCATTTGGGAGGTCTTGAAAGTTGAAGAGCAAATCGGGGTCACCTTAACCGATAGTTTGGCCATGTGGCCCGCAGGTTCTGTTAGTGGGTATTATTTTGGCAATGCCGAGGCCAGGTATTTCGGACTTGGAAAAATTAAAAAAGATCAGGTGAAGAATTTTGCCGAGCGAAAAAATATTGCTTTCGAAGAAGCTGCTAAATGGTTGGCACCTAATATAGCTGATGATTAAGATGAAAAAGTTTATAGAACTGCATTTAGGAAGTCATGTAATCAGTCATGGGTATGACGATAATAATATAGAGATTGAAGAATCTGTAACAGTAGAAGGGTTTTCTAAAAAGCTGGTATCCGTGGATAGGATAAAATCCTTAAGCGAAAAATTTATTTTGACCGATTATTTAGATGGCCGTTGGATTTATTGGGAATACCAAGAAAATTACGATGAGGTGAAGGCCTTATTACTCAATTTATAAAAATCAACAAGCCGAAGTTAAAACTGAAGAATGAAAATTACCGACCATATTAAAAATGCAAAAGGGGAAACTTTGTTTTCTTTTGAAATAGTACCGCCGGTCAAGGGCAGAAATATTCAAGAGCTCTACAATAATATTGACCCTTTAATGGAGTTTAAACCACCTTTTATTGATGTTACCACCTCTCGCGAAGAGTTTGTCTATCGTGAAAAAGACGGCTTACTTGAAAAACAGGTAACTCGTATGAGACCCGGTACAGTTGGTATTTGCGCCTCTTTACAGCATAAATATGGTGTAGATACGGTGCCTCATGTACTCTGTGGCGGCTTTACCAAAGAAGAGACCGAATACCTCTTAGTTGACTGTCAATATTTAGGTATCGAGAATCTAATGGCCTTAAGGGGAGATGCCCGGAAGGATCAGCAATATTTTGAAGCTACCAAAGGCGGACATGCTTATGCGACCGATTTGGTAGGGCAGATTAAAGATCTCAATTCAGGAAAATATCTTCATGATGATTGTCAAATGGATCACCTACCCGATTTCTGTATTGGAGTGGCGGGTTATCCGGAAAAGCATTTAGAGGCCCCTTCTTTAAAATCAGATCTTAAAAGACTCAAAGAAAAGGTAGATGCCGGTGCGCATTACGTTGTGACCCAAATGTTCTTCGATAATCAGAAATACTTTGAGTTTGTGGAAGCTGCCAAAGCAATGGGAATCAATGTGCCTATTATTCCGGGTATTAAACCAATTGCCGTTAAAAGGCACTTACAGGTATTGCCCCAAGTGTTTAGAATAGATCTTCCTCAAGATTTAATAGATGCTGTTGATGACTGTGCCACCAATAAAGATGTTCGACAAGTAGGTATTGAATGGGCCATTCAACAATCGAAAGAGTTAAAAGAAGCTGGGGTTCCCGTCCTGCACTATTATTCAATGGGCAAGTCAGATAACATCAAGGCTATTGCAAAGGAATTATTTTAAAATACAGGCGGCCCAAGAGGGGCCGCTTTCTTTTTTATGTTTCCTGCTTTGAATATCGGTCGAGCTGTTTACCTTTGCCTGCCATGAACCTGAGGGTATTTGCAATTCTTTTTTTTATCGCTGTTTTTGGTCGTTCCCAAGAGGGAAAGCCTTCTCATAGTTATACGTTTGATGCGAATGCTTTTTATGGTTCTATTTTGCTGCACAACCCTGATATTTCGCATCTGATTACCGAACATCCATCGGGTGTAATATTGGGTTACAACCGAAAAACTTTTGGTTTGGAAGAGTGGCAGCAGTACTACAACTACCCCGATTTAGGTGCCTCTTTAATCTATCAAGATTCACATAATGAAACTCTGGGTGATGCGTACGGTCTGTATGCACATTTCAATTTTTATTTCTTTAAAAGAAATTTACAGTTTAGAATTGGTCAAGGCTTGGCCTATGCTACCAACCCTTACGACCGTGAGACCAATTTTAGAAACAATGCGTATGGCTCTCGATTTTTGAGCTCTACCTTTATGATGTTCAATTACCATAAAGAACATCTTTATAAGAATCTAGGTCTGAAATTAGGCTTGTCAATAGTCCATTACTCAAATGCCAACGTTAAAGCGCCCAATACCTCTACGAACACAATTGCTTTTAATGCAGGGCTGGTATATAGTTTCGACGGCGAGGAGATGGATTATATAAAGAGGGAAAAAGAGAATATTACCGAACCTGTTCGTTATAATTTGGTACTTCGTGGTGGGGTCAATGAAAGTGATAATATTGGCCATGGGCAATACGGTTTCTTTATCTTATCGGGGTATGCCGATAAGCGGTTGGGGCGTAGAAGCGCTATTCAATTGGGTACTGACGTGTTTTTTAGCAACTTTTTAAAGGAGCTGATCGAGTTTCAATCCATTTCATTTCCAGAAAATGATATCGATGCCGACACCGACCACAAGAGGGTGGGTGTCTTTTTAGGACACGAACTCTTTATTAATAAACTATCCATAGGAACCCAATTGGGCTATTATGTCTATTATCCTTATGATTTTGAAGGTAAATTATACAATCGAGTGAGCATCAAAAGATATTTTGGAGACAAAGTCTTTGGGGTGGTAAGCCTCAAATCGCACGGTGCAGCTGCCGAAGCGGTAGAATTTGGTATCGGGGTACGCTTATAAACGGGAGATTTTGAATACAGAAAGGCTACATAAACCGTATAAAAACACCAAGAGGAAAAATCAAGTTGCGAATTGGGTAACGACGCTATTTTTCTTGGTTGTTTTATGTTTCAATCTTGGCTGTAATAATGAATCGGCACCTGATTGTTTGCAAAATTCAGGCGAAATCATTCAAACTGAAATCGTAGTTGATGATTTCATTAAAATTACAGTTTTTGAAAATGTTTCACTAGTATTAAGGTATGGCGAAGAGCAAAAGGTAGAAATAGAAACGGGAGAGTATTTATTAGATGAGGTTTCCGCAACTGTACAAGACGGCCGTTTATTGCTTCGAGATACCAATGACTGTAATTATTTTCGGGAATACGGTCTTACCAAAATCTATGTTACATCACCTAATATCACAGAAATTCGCAGTAGCACCGGTTGGCCCGTTACCAGTGATGGGGTTTTGAGCTATGCCGGTCTTTCATTGATCAGCGAAAGTTTTATCAACCCAGAGTCTGAGACTACCGACGGAGAGTTTGACCTGCAACTAGCAGTGCAAGATTTGAATGTGGTAGTCAACGGGATAGCCTATTTTAAGCTCTCGGGTACTGCCGAAAACCTTAGCCTTAACATAGCGGCGGGAGATTCAAGAATTGAAGCTGAGAATCTCTTGGCTGATGAGGTGATCATTAATCACCGAGGCTCGAATGATATGCTTGTAAATCCACAGGAAAGTATCAGGGGCAGTATTCGAAGCGTGGGTAACGTAATTAGTTTCAATAGGCCTGCTGAAATAGACGTCCAGGAAGATTATAAAGGGAAACTGATTTTCCGCTGATTCTCTTATCTTAGGGTAAGTCTCTAATTCAATTTGTATTCTTGGTGATGAACCCCATCAAAAATATCATCGAACAATTTTTCGCCAAAAAGAAGGTGTTGGGCAAAGAACAAGATTTGATAGGTCTTGCGAAAGCTGATGCTTTGCTCAGTCAATTGGTAAACGACCATAAAGTACCTGGCTTGGCCATTACCGTTCTAAAAAACGGAGAGACCTTCTTTCAAAAGGGCTATGGGTTTATTGACTTGAATACCCGAAATAAGGTAAGCGCAGAAAACACCGTTTTCAGAATTGCCAGTGTTTCAAAACCCGTGGCAGCTACTGCTTTGGCGCATATGGTGAGAGAGAGATTGATAGATTTAGATGCCTCTTTCTATGCTTATGTACCCTACTTTCCTAAAAAGGAATGGGATTTTACCATAAGGCAATTGGCAGGTCACACTGCCGGAATTAGGGGCTACCGGGGTATTGAGTATGGTCTGAACAAAAAGTATGGTATACGAGAAGGAATCGAAGTTTTTAAAGACGATGACCTTCTCTTTGAACCAGGTACCGATTACCTCTACAATAGTTTTGGTTGGGTGCTGATTTCTTTGGCCATGCAGGAAGTGAGCGGAATACCTTTTGAAGATTATGTCTCTGAAAAAGTGTTGCAACCTTTAGGGTTGAACAAGACTTTTGCGCCAAACCTTCACAATGCAGGTTCAGCTCCTTTTCAGGAGGATGAAAACCTACAACTTTCAAAATTCTATTCTAAATGTCTTACCGGTTTTAGGGAAGCAATAGAGGTCAATAATTTCTATAAGCTTGCGGGCGGTGGCTATCTTTCCACTACATCGGATTTGGCCAAATTTGGCCAGGCTTACTTAGATGGTCAAGTGCTAGGCTATGACATCTTAAAACAATTCTTGACCCCGGGTAGCATTAACAAAACTTCTACCTTTTACGGTTTGGGTTGGCAAGTGAGTAGAGATTCTGGAGGTAGAAATTATTATGGCCATGTAGGCAATGGAGTAGGGGGTTATTCTAATTTTTTTGTTTACCCGAAAGAGCAAATGGTGTTTGCTATTCTTACGAATTGTACCGACCCCAAAATTCAAAATACGTTAGACGACGCCATCGAAGCACTACTTTTGGCGTAGACGAATTTTTCTAGAAAAGAAAACGTGTTCTTTTAATTCAAATGCTGATCTAAAAGAAATCTACGCTATTTTGTTTATCTATTTGTTTTTAACTTTAAACAAAAAAGCATATGAAACGTACAATAGTTACAACGGTAATTGCCTTAATGGCTTATTCAAATAGCGTGCTGGCCCAAGAGATTACTTCTTTTCCAGGTATGTGGGGCCATGAGTTTTATCAAGATAAAGATAAATTGACTTGGAAGGAGATTGATAAAATCATGTCTGAAAGTCAAGTCGCTCAAATGGACTGGCAGAAATCAAAAAAGAATCTGTTAGGTGGTGTCATTGCGGGTACTCTTAACTTTGGTTCTGGTATCTGGTTTATTGTAAACGAGGTAGACAACAAACCCGTGACCGGACCTGTAGTTGCTTTTGCCGCTACAGGATTGGTAGGTTCATTTTTTTATCACTCTGCAATGAAGAATAAGAAGAAGGCCATTTTGAACTATAATGATAGCTTGGGAAAAACGACCTCTTTAAAGGTGGTGCCGACCAGTAACGAAAACGGAGTTGGGCTTGCTTTAAAGTTTTAGTGTTTAGGATGTCAACTCTGTAAAAAGACTCTCCAGGTTCTTATTTTTTCTACTTAACTGGAGGGTCTTTAATTGGTTATCATGGGCAAAGTCGAAAACGGCGGGTCTCATGTCTTTTGAAGTAGTAAAAGTGATTTCGTAGACGAAACCACCGGTATTTTTAACCTTCGAAACATTGGGTAGCGCTTGAAGAAACGCCTCTTCAACTCTGTAATCGAACTCGACTTCAATTATTTGCTCCTCTGCTTCCCTTAGTTCAGATAGTTTTTTGTCGGCGACCAATTGACCCTTATTAATAATAAGTACGCGGTCGCATACTGCTTCTACTTCTTTCATGATATGGGTAGATAACAAAATGGTTTTTTCTTTCCCAATTTCCCTAATAAGCTTTCTTATTTCTACTAATTGATTGGGGTCAAGACCTGTTGTCGGTTCATCAAGTATCAGAACCTCTGGATCATGAAGAAGGGCTGCAGCAAGACCCACACGTTGACGATAACCTTTAGATAGCTGTCCGATTTTTTTATGGGCTTCGGGCGATAAGCCTGTTTTAATGATTACCTCTTCTATTCTACCCTTGGCACATTTATAAACATCAGCATTGAAAGACAAATATTCCTTCACATACATTTCTAGGTATAAAGGGTTGTGTTCCGGTAAATACCCAATACTTTTTTGAACGTCTTTTGGTTGCGAGTTTACATCATAAGAATTTACAAGAGCTTCTCCTTCATCTGCCTTATGATAGGTAGTCAAGACTTTCATCATAGTTGATTTTCCAGCTCCGTTCGGCCCTAGAAAACCTACAATTTCGCCTTTTTCGAGTTGAAAAGAGACATTGTTCAAGGCCTTTTGCTTACCAAATGTTTTGCTTATGTTCTTGACAGTTATTGACATGTAATCAATCGATTTTAGAGCTGGTAAAAGGTTATTCCCATAAGGTTAATGGTAATGGGTCACTTTTCTGAAAAATCCAAAAATAGCCAATAAACCTTGCATTAATCCAACCTAAATGTGGAATGTTTCAAAAAAATATTGAAGTACGATTTGATTTTTAAATATAATTGTTACTTTAGCCGAAGTTTAAGTGTACAATGTCAAAGCAATATTTTTTTAACGGTTTTTATTTTTACTTCTTTTTTAAAAGAGGTGCGGGACTGTTATAGAATATTGTAATCAAGATATTATGTGAAAGTCCCGTGAAAAGCGGGACTTTTTTTGTTTAACGCGCATGCATTTTTTTAAAACTAATGGGTTTAAAGGTTGCCATACAGGGTATTAAAGGTTCTAACCATCATCAGGTGGCCAAAGAATATTTCGATGAACAGATTGATTTGGTAGAATGCATGTCTTTTGATTTTTTGGTCGATCAGTTGTTAGATAAAACAGCCGACGTTGGCGTTATGGCCATAGAAAATTCAATAGCGGGTTCAATCATACCCAACTACGCCTTGGTATATCACAACAACTTGCATATTATTGGTGAACACTACCTGAACATCAATCATAATTTGATGGTGTTGAACGGTCAAAAAATCGATGATATCGAAGAGGTTCGTTCGCACCCGATGGCCTTGTTGCAGTGCAAGGAGTTCTTTAGGGATTATCCGAAAATAAAACTGGTAGAAGATGTCGATACCGCCGAGACCGCAAAACGAATTCAAGAGCAAAAATTAAAGCATGTAGCCGCTATTGCGCCGCAAGTGGCTTCTGAACTGTACGAGTTGAACATCGTAGCACCCAGCATTCAGACCATCAAAAATAATGCGACCCGTTTTATTATTGTAAAGACAAAAAATAAGGTGCTTCCGAAGGAAGAAATCAATAAGTCATCAGTGAGGTTTGTAACCGACCATAAGCGTGGCAGTCTCGCTACCGTACTGAATGTTATGAGCGATTGCCGTTTGAACCTGACCAAGATTCAATCGCTGCCCATTATTGATAAACCATGGAAGTATTCCTTCTTTGTTGATGTGACTTTTGAAGATTATGCCCATTTTGAGAAGGCTAAATCACTGTTGGACATCATGGCCGAAGACTTTAAGGTTTTAGGCGAATATAAAAATACAAGAGTATGATACGTACGGCAAACCGTTTACATACCGTAGAAGAATACTACTTCTCTAAGAAGTTAAGAGAGGTGCGAGGCCTAATGGCCCAGGGTAAGCCAATCATTAATATGGGTATCGGTAGCCCTGATTTGGCTCCATCCAAAGAAATTATCGAAGCGGTACAGAATGCCGTTTGGGATGATGGGGCACACCAATACCAAAGCTATCAAGGTCTTCCTGAATTGCGTGAGGCGATGGCACAATTCTATAAAGAGCGTTTTCAGGTAGCATTGAACCCGACCAATGAAATTTTGCCATTAATGGGTTCTAAGGAAGGCATCATACACATAAGCATGGCTTTCTTGAACGAAGGAGACGCCGTGTTAGTGCCTAACCCCGGTTACCCGACCTATACCTCAGTTACCAAACTGGTAGGTGCCGAAATTAAATATTATGGCCTGAACGAAGAAGGTGGCTGGTTCCCCGATATTAGGGAACTCGAGCGAATGGATCTTTCAAATGTAAAGGTCATGTGGGTGGGGTATCCACATATGCCCACGGGAGCAACGGCAACGAAGACTCAATACAAAGAACTGGTTGATTTTGCCAAGAGAAACGATATTTTGATTGTTAATGACAACCCTTATAGTTTTGTACTTAACGACCACCCGGTAAGTATTATGGAGGTTGAGGGAGCTAAAGACGTGGCCCTTGAGCTTAATTCGTTGAGTAAAACGTTCAACATGGCCGGTTGGCGCGTGGGTATGGTATTGGGCAACGAAGACCATATCAACGCTGTGTTAAAGGTTAAAAGTAATATGGACTCCGGTATGTTCTACGGCATTCAGAAAGGTGCCATAGCGGCCTTGCAAAGTGGGCAAGAGTGGTTCGACAGTTTGAAAGAGGTGTATACCAAAAGAAGGGATTTGATTTTTCAACTGGCGGATAAATTGAGTTGTACGTACGACCCCAAAGCGGTAGGTATGTTCGTCTGGGCCAAACTTCCGGCGAATATAAAATCGGCAGAGAGTTTTATTGACGAAGTGCTGTACGAGAAAGATATTTTTATCACACCAGGAACGATTTTCGGAAGCAATGGAGAGGGCTATATTCGTTTTTCCCTTTGTGTGACCGAAGAAAAAATACAAGAAGCCATAGATAGGTTTTAAAGAAAAGAAGTATGAATGTTTTCGTAATCGGTATTGGTTTAATAGGCGGTTCTTTTGCAAAAGACATTAGGCGTTTACGCCCTGATACGATTTTCTATGGTATTGATTCGAACGAAACGCATCTTGACGAAGCATTAAAGTTGGGGTTGGTCGATATCAAGTCTGATTACAATGACCTGCATTTGGCCGATATGGTTGTTGTTTCCATTCCAGTAGATGTGATGGTCGAAGAGTTGCCGAAAATATTGGATGCGGTAAACGATGATTGTGTGGTTTTTGATGGAGGCTCTACAAAAAGCTTGATTTGTCAAATGGTTGAAGACCATCCTAAGCGAAGAAATTTTTTAGCTGCACACCCCATTGCGGGTACCGAATTTTCAGGTCCGTCGGCAGCTATCGAAAATTTGTACGCAGGCAAAACCAATATTATTTGTGAAGTAGAGAAAACCGCTTTTAAACTGCAAGAACGAGCGCTTGAACTTTTTCAAGAAATGGGTATGCGTATTCGTTATATGAATCCGCAAGCACATGATAAACACATAGCTTACGTGTCGCATTTGTCACACATCAGTTCGTTTATGTTGGGAAAGACGGTTATAGAGAAAGAGAAAAATGAACGTGATATTTTTGACATGGCGGGTAGTGGTTTTGAAAGTACCGTGCGTTTGGCCAAAAGTTCACCGGCAATGTGGACACCCATTTTCAAGCACAACAAAGAGAATGTGGTAGAAACCTTAGAAGAGTACATTCAAAATCTGCAAGAGTTCATGCAGCTTTTAAAGAATGACGATTATAAGGGTATCTATAAAGAAATGAACGATACCAATAAAATAAAGGAAATTTTAAACGGAATACCCCTTAACAATAGTAAAACAGTAACAAAAAAGTAAGTCAAACGAGGAAGAAAAGAAGCAAAAGTGTTTTTTGGAAACCTTTCTGTCTTTGATCGCAGAAAAATCTAAACAATGGAAAACAAGAAAGAAATGAGAAAATGGTTGGATGATTTAGGGTTAGATCATCCATTGGTCATCGCCGGTCCTTGTAGTGCCGAGACCGAGGAGCAGGTGTTGAAAATAGCCCATAGCTTAAAAGATACCGACGTTAATTATTACCGTGCCGGTATCTGGAAGCCACGTACGCGCCCTGGAAATTTCGAAGGTGTAGGGGCTCTTGGCTTGAAATGGTTGCAGAGGGTGAAAGAAGAAACCGGTATGAAGACCGCTACTGAGGTGGCCAACCGTGCGCATGTAGAATTGGCATTGGAGCATGATATCGACTTACTTTGGGTAGGAGCACGTTCTACGGTAAGCCCGTTCATTATGCAAGAATTGGCCGATGCCTTGGAAGGTACTGACAAGGTCGTTTTAGTCAAAAACCCGGTCAACCCAGATTTGGCCTTGTGGTTAGGAGGTATTGAAAGACTATATACGGCCGGTATCAAAAAATTAGGAGCGATACATAGAGGTTTCTCTACCTACGAAAAAACCAAGTACAGAAATATACCTGAGTGGCAAATGGCCATTGAATTTCAAGACAAATTTCCTGATTTGCCGTTGATCAATGATCCCTCACACATTACCGGTAAGCGTGATATGATTTTTGATGTTTCGCAAACTGCTTTGGATCTGAACTTTGACGGTTTGATGATTGAAACCCACCACGACCCAGATAATGCGTGGAGTGATGCCGCACAGCAAGTCACACCGGACAGGTTGGTTCAGATTATGAAAGATCTGAGAATTAGAAAAGAGAGCGATAGCGAAGCGGAATACAATGCACAATTGAGTAATCTTCGTGCGCAAATAGATATTCTTGATGGTCAACTAATCGAGACCATGGGCAAGAGAATGAAGGTTTCCGATGGTATCGGTGCATTGAAAAAGCAAAAGAACGTTGCCGTACTTCAATCGAATAGATGGAACCAAATTTTGGGCGCCATGATTTTAGAAGGTGAGTCTCACGGCTTGAGTGAAGAGTTTGTTTTGAAAATGTTCAAGGCCATTCACCAAGAATCGATCAATCACCAAGAAAAGATTATCAACGGATAGTCGTTTCCAATAATTAAATGAAAAGCCCCAATCACTTGGGGCTTTTTTATTTTTTGAAAGTTTTCTCTAATCTCTTTTGAAAATATAACGGGTAATAAAAATACCTTGACCGTCTTTCTCACCGGCATCTGCTTCTACGCCACTAGTAACAAACATCAATTGCCAGCCATCTGCGGCCATAGCCGATAATTTTGAAGAGATGACCGCATCGTTGGCGGCAATATTCTGAAACCTGATTCCCGCAATATTGTAAAAATTAAGAAGTTTTGTTTCCTCAAAGTTTTTTACGCGAATATCACCTCTTTTTGATTTGTTTCTGCCATTGTCCTCTTCAGTTTGTTCAGAGGTGTATTCCTCAAAATCTTTATCCTCTTGTCCGTCTATAATTCGCGAACGCCCGATACCACTGGGCACAATAGATTCTACACTGGTAATTACTTTGTATTCTTGAGCATGTAGAGTCGATAGGCCGGTCAGCCCGAGCCATAGGGTAAATACTAGTTTTTTCATTTTAGTTGAATTAATGTTTTTATAAAGACTGCTAAAAGTGGGTTTGGTTGCATGTAGCCTAAAAAAGCAGCATACATATTTCAATAGATGTTATAAAAGTATTGCTTTTCTTTGTACGATATTTAGCGTGAATGATTGGAACCGTCTATAAATCTACTGGTAGTTGGTACACCGTAAAAAATGAAAACGGTGAGTTTTTCGAATGTCGCATCAAGGGCAAATTTCGTATTAAGGGTATAAAGAGTACCAACCCCATAGCCGTAGGCGATGAGGTCGCTTTTGAAATTGAGCAGTTGGGCGATGATGTGGTAGGGGTGATCCATGAAATAAAGGATCGTAGCAATTACATTATTAGAAAATCGGTCAATCTTTCAAAACTGACGCATATAATTGCTGCCAACCTGGATCAGGTATTTTTGTTGGTCACCCTTAATAATCCGACTACATACACCATATTTATCGATAGGTTTTTGGCGACTGCAGAGGCCTATGAGGTTCCCGTCATATTATTGTTCAATAAGATTGATACTTATTCGATAGAAGAGCTCGCGGAAGTAAAGTATTTGGCTGAATTGTATCGTGGGGTTGGGTATACATGTATCGGTATTTCGGCAAAAACCGGGAAAAATGTAGATAAAGTAAAAGAGTATATGATGGGCGCTACCAGCATGTTCTCAGGGCACTCCGGAGCGGGAAAATCAACTTTGATCAATGCTATAGAACCGAAGCTCGAATTAAAAACGGCTGAAATATCGGAACAGCACCTTCAGGGCCAGCATACCACCACTTTTGCAGAAATGTACGACTTAAATTTTGGTGGAAGGATTATTGATACCCCCGGTATTAAAGGTTTCGGAATCGTTGATATGGAAAAGGATGAAATCGGCGACTACTTTCCCGAGTTTTTTGCACTCAAAGGAAATTGCAAATTCAACAATTGCCTGCATTTAGACGAACCTAAGTGTGCCGTGAAAGAGGCCTTGGAAAATGAGGAAGTATCTTGGAGTCGTTACCGAAGTTATGTGCAGATGGTGACAGGCGAAGAAGAGACCTATAGAATCGATAACTACGACAACAAGAATTAAATTTTGTTGTCGATGATGAAGCATTAGTTTATGCGTGCAGTAATACAACGGGTGGCCTGGGCCAGTGTCACGGTAGAAGGGCAAGTGGTTTCTAAAATACAAAAGGGACTTCTAGTTTTACTAGGTATTGAAGATGCCGATACCCCTGACGATATAGAATGGCTATCAAGAAAAATGGCCAACCTGCGTATTTTTAATGATGACCAGGGTGTAATGAACCGATCATTAATTGATATTGATGGCGATGCCATTATCGTTAGTCAGTTTACCCTTCACGCGGCTACCAAAAAAGGAAACCGCCCTTCGTATATAAAGGCTGCAAAGCCTGATGTCGCTGTTCCACTTTACGAAGATTTTGTAAAACGGTTGGAGGAAGACCTTGGTAAAAAGGTCGGTACAGGGGTTTTTGGCGCTGATATGAAGGTCGAACTCTTAAATGACGGACCGGTTACTATAACGTTTGATACAAAGAACAAAGAATAGTACCGACTTGTCGAATAATTCTTGATGTCTGTAAGAAAAAGTGGTGATTTGTGGCAGTAGATTTTCAACCGCCGTAAACCATGCGTTACTTATTTCTAACCATTTCATTATTCTTTTCAAGCTACTCGTATACACAAGAATCACCTTATACCCTAGAGGGATTAAGTGATAATCTTACCAATGATGCAAATGCCATTGTACGCTACGATGAGATGATAGTTGATATCAACTCCAGAACTGATCTTACTCTAAAGGCCAAGAAGATAGTTACCGTCTTGAATGAATCAGGCAATGAATTTGCCTTGGCCTACACATACTATGATAATGGTAGAAAGATTAAAAACATAGAAGCCTTTATTTATGATTCGCAAGGTGAACAGATTGAAAGAATCAAAGAAAAAGACTTTAAAGATGTAAGTGCCGTAGATGGTAATACACTTTATACAGATTCTAGGATCAAATATTATCCATATACCCCAACTGGTTATCCTTATACCTTGGAATTTTCCTATGAGTTGAACACCAAGAATACAGGAGATATTCCATCCTCTTGGGCTTTCTTAGATGGCTTTATGGTCAGTACTGAAAATAGTCTTTTGAAAATCAACTATGCAAATGACGAGCTAAGACCAGTTATAAAGGAATTTAATTTAGAGGATGTCGATTTTCAAAAAGAGGAGACAGTGGGTAGTATCACCTATTCAGCTAAAAATGTTCCTTCCATTAAAAGGGAAAGTTATTGCCCTTCTTTTGCCCTTTTGTCCCCAAAGATTAAAATAAGACCTGTTAATTTTCATTATGAAGGTTATGATGCATCCATCGGGTCATGGGCGGATCTTGGAGTTTGGATGTCTCAAAATCTATTAAATGGCCGTAATGCGTTGCCCTTATCTACAAAAAACAAAATCAATGCTTTGGTCGAAGGAGTAGAAGATGATTTGGAGAAGGCCAAAATCGTTTATGAATATGTTCAAAAGAATACAAGATATATAAGTGTTCAAGTAGGTATTGGAGGTATGCAACCGATTAGTGCTATGGATGTGGATAGGGTGAAATATGGTGACTGTAAAGGTCTCTCCAACTATACCATGGCACTTTTAAGAGAGGTTGGGGTAGAGGCGTACTACGCTCATGTAGAAGCAGGAAACGAACAGATAGATTTTGATGAAGATTTTCCTGATTTGGCACAGGGCAACCACGCCATATTGGCAATACCTCATAATCAGAATTATTATTGGATCGATTGTACCTCGCAGACGCTTCCTTTTGGTTTCATAGGTGATTTTACAGATAACAGAAAAGCATTTGTAATCAAACCTGATGGTGGCGAGATTGTTAAAA
The DNA here is from genome assembly GCF_003687485.1 of Euzebyella marina. Classification (GTDB taxonomy): domain Bacteria; phylum Bacteroidota; class Bacteroidia; order Flavobacteriales; family Flavobacteriaceae; genus Euzebyella; species Euzebyella marina. Next base: position 1,349,255 of record NZ_CP032050.1, read on the forward strand.
CTACCTCGTATATCGATGAGCAAAACCATCAATTGACCCTTGGTTCTTACAATTTAAATTCTGATGGTAGTATTGATGGTGAAGTTTCCATTCTAACCAGTGGTATTCAATATGATGATCGGTTCGGTTTGGTCGATGATACTGAGGATGATATTGAAAAACATTACAAGAATTACTGGGACTATATTAATAACCTGCGGGTAAGTTCATATCGTTTCGATAATAATAAGAATGAAGTGAAATTTACCGAAGAGGTCTCTGTAAATGCTTCGAACTACGCGGCTAAAAGTGGTGACCGCCTTCTTTTTGCCGTAAACGCTTTTAATAAGTACAAATTTGTGCCGAATCGCTATAGAAATCGAAAACTTCCTTTTGAGATTCAAAGGGGCTTTTTTGATGAAGATGAATTTACTGTGGGTCTTCCTGAAGGATATGGTGTAGAGTCGATTCCGCAGCCAATTCAAATTTCTACTAAATACGGCAGTTATGAACTTAAAGTTGAAGATGTAGAAGGCCAGGTAGTATTAAAAAGAAAGCTATTGTTAAAGTCAGGCGAATATGCTAACACGGAGTATGGGGCATTCCGTGATTTTCTTAAATCCGTTTCAAAATATGACAATTCAAAGGTTGTCTTAAAACCCATACTATGATTATACATGCGAAGAGAATTATAGTGGCCTTACTCTTTGGTATTGGCTCTGTGAATGCACAAGAAGTAAAGTTTGGTGATATAACCAAAGAAGAACTTGAAGAAAAGCAATACGCCTTAGATCCAGACGCAGAGGCCGCGGTTCTCTATCGGTCCCAAGAGACCTTTTTGCAATCAAGCAGTGGGGTGGCCACTCTGAATACCAATGTACATGAGCGGATTAAAATATATTCCAAAGATGGGTTTGATCATGCTACGGAGCAAATCAATCTTTATAATGGACGTTCAGAGAAAGAAGAAGTTCGAAAGATAAAAGCCTTTACCTACAACTTGGTAGACGGCAAAATTATAAAATCTGAATTGGGAAAAGGCCAGATTTTTGATAATGAATTGAGCTATAACTACGACCAGGTCACTTTTACTTTGCCGAATGTCAAAGAAGGTTCGGTAATTGAGTTCAGTTATAGCATTCGTTCCCCTTTCATATGGAATATCGATGAGTTTCGTTTTCAGCGAGATATACCTATCAAGCGCTTGGTGGCAGAATTGCGAACGCCTAAAGGGTTTAATTTTCGGCAGACCCAAAAAGGCTTTTTTATGTTGAACTCTTCTGAAACTACGAAGCGAGATCATCGGTTAGGCATGGATGTCATTATAACCAGTTACGATTTGAAGGATATTCCCGCCATGAAGGCTGAAAAGTTCGTTGACAATATAAATAATTATAGGTCGGGGGCCTTGTTTGAGCTAATTTCAATAGATATTCCAGGAATACCCTTTAAGAGCTATGCCCAAAATTGGGCAGATGTTGCAAAGTCAATAGGTAGTAGCAGCGATTATAAAAATGAGCTTGATAAAACACGTTCTTTTAAAAGCGAGCTAGACGATATTTTAGAAGGTAAGACCGATGACCTTGAAATTGCCAAGTTGTTATTTAAGTACGTGAAGGATGAAACAGAATGGAACGGTATTGACGGTAAGTCTTTTCAGAACGGTTTGAAAAAGACCTTGAAAGATAAAAAGGGCAATGCAGCAGATATTAATTTGCTATTGGTGGCCATGTTACGATATGCAGGGTTAAAGGCAAATCCGGTCATATTAAGTACCAAAGAGAATGCAATTCCCCTATACCCGACTCTTGACAGGCTCAATTATGTGATTGCTCATGCCTCCATTAACGGTAAGGATTATTATATGGATGCCACTGAGGAATTTAGTGATATCAACCTTTTACCTATAAGGGACTATAATTGGGGAGGTTTGATAGTCGATAACCCAAATAAAGTTTGGAAGCATATTTCAAGTATTTCTCCAAAAAAGGCAGACAATGTTTACTCCCTCGATTTGACGGTCAACGATGATGGATCTGCAGAAGGTAAATACAAATCAAGATTGAGCAACCATACCGCTTTCAATTTTAGAAATAATTTTAAGAACCGAGATATAGATGAATTTCTTAATGAGCTAGAACAGAAGTACTTTAATATTGAAATCTCTGATTATGATGCTAAGAATACCGACACACATGAGGGTAATGTATCTGAAAATTTCTTTTACGAGATAGAAGAGGGGGCCGATGTTATCGATGGTAAAATCTATTTGAATCCGCTCTCGTTTTTACGAATTCAAGAAAATCCGTTTAAATTGGAAAAACGGGAGTATCCTATCGATTATGGTTTTCCATTTAGAAACAGGTATCTGGTCAATATAAAGATTCCTGATGGCTATGCGGTAGAAACTTTACCCGAGAATATATTGATGAACTTGCCAAATGATTTGGGCAGATATAAGTATGTCATTCAAAAAAATAACCTTGGCTTACAATTATCGGTTACCTTTGAGCTTAATAATGCGGTAGTATCTGCACTAAATTATTTAGAATTAAAGGAGTACTATAATCAGATAATTATTAAAGGTTCGGAGCAGGTGGTTCTGGCCAAAAAAGCCGATGAGTATAAAGAAAGCGCAACAGGAAGTAGATAATTGGATCAATAACCACGGTGTTCGTTATTTCAACGAATTGACAAATATGGCCCAGCTTACTGAAGAGGTGGGCGAAGTGGCACGAATTATAGCAAGGCGCTATGGCGAGCAGAGCGAAAAAGAGTCTGATAAAAAGAAGGATTTGGGTGAAGAGTTGGCCGATGTGCTCTTTGTAACGCTGTGCCTAGCCAACCAAACCGGAGTTGATCTTCAAGAGGCTTTCGACCGTAAATTAGAGCTAAAGACGCGTCGTGATCATGACCGTCATCACAACAACGAAAAACTTAAATAGTAGTATATTTGCAGCTGCTTTTTTAAGCTATTTTTTCGCAAGTGGTAAACTGCTCTATTTAGTTCAAGAACGGTGATGGGTAAGTTGCTACAGTTTCTAATCTTAAAGACCGAGCACTCTTGAAATTAAAGTTATCAGCGCCTTCAAAAACCTTATTAAAATCGAATATTCAGATTACCGGCTCAAAGAGCGAAACGAACCGCTCTTTGTTGTTGCAAGCTTTGTTTCCCAGTATCGGTATTGAAAACCTTTCTAATTCTGATGATGCCCAAGTTATGCAAAAGGGGCTGAAGATAGATAAGGGAGTGGTGGATATTCACCATGCAGGTACGGCCATGCGCTTTTTGACCAGTTTTTTTGCATGTCAAGAGGGTAAAGAGATTACTTTAACGGGATCGCAACGTATGACGGAAAGGCCTGTAAAGGTCTTGGTTGAGGCTTTGCGTAGTTTGGGCGCTGACATCGAATATGGTCAGAACGAAGGCTACCCACCGCTTCACATAAAAGGGAAAAAAATCACTAAAAATAAGGTGAGTCTTCCGGCGAACATTAGTAGTCAGTATATCTCATCTTTATTGTTGACCGCTCCGAGTTTAGAAAATGGACTGGAACTTGATTTGGTGGGTAAAATCACTTCGGTACCCTACATAAAAATGACATTGGCCCTTCTCTCTCAAATCGGGATTCAAAATGAGTTTGAAGGAAACACTATAAAGGTTTGGCCAAAGACCGACGTAGCCAATATCTCTTTGGTTGTCGAGTCAGATTGGAGTTCGGCATCTTACTTTTACAGTATAGTCGCCTTATCAGACGTTGGTTCGAGCATTACATTGTCAGCCTATAAAGAAGATAGCTTACAGGGCGATAGTGTATTGGCCACTATTTACCGTCAATTGGGTGTAGAAACTACTTTTAGTAATAACTCGATTGAGATTAAGAAAACAGGCGAATCAAAGACTGATAACTTAATGGTAGACTTGGCCGACGCGCCCGATATCGCGCAGACCATTTCGGTCACCTGCTTCGGTCTGGGTATCGGTTGCCATCTAACTGGGTTGCATACCCTTAAAATTAAGGAGACCGATAGGTTAGAGGCTTTGAACACTGAACTGTCAAAATTAGGAGCACCTATTTCGGTGACTGATAAAGATTTGACTCTTAAAACTTCGGAGAGCATCAAATCAGATGTGGCCATAGATACCTATAACGATCATCGTATGGCCATGGCGTTTGCGCCGTTGGCTCTAAAAACTGATTTGGTCGTTAATGATGCAGGTGTAGTTTCTAAATCGTACCCCGATTTTTGGAACGACCTACGACAGCTTCAATTTGAAGTATCACAGGTAGATTAACCAATTTTTTCTTCAATTCGATTGGTCACTCCATCACTATTCTGATGGGTGAACGTGATTATTTTTCAATAACATTCTGTTGTTGAAATGCTTAAGGTGATGAAAGATATGTTTTGGTTTTTTTAGTTCTTCGCATGGCATATACTAACTACGCTTACATCACTTAAAATTTTTGAAAATTGGGAAGAAATGTCTGGGGAAAGCAAGATTTCTTAAAAAGAACACTCCTATCAATTTTCAAGATAAAATCCCATCCTTCTTAAATAAATAATAGAAAAATGTTATGTAGTTATGTGACTTCGTTTATATTTGTAGTCAAATAACTTCACAATGAAATTAAGAAGAGATATATTTCAAGCCATATCAGACCCTACCAGACGAGCCATACTTGTTTTGCTCACCTCTCAGGCAATGACAGCTGGTGCCATTGCCGAAAATTTTGATGCCGCAAGACCGACCATTTCAAAACATATTCAAATTTTAAACGAATGCGATTTGGTCGAGGCCAACCAGCAGGGTCGTGAAATCTACTACCAGCTTAAAATCGAGAAAATGAAAGAAATTGATGTATGGTTGGAACAGTTTAGAAAGATTTGGGAGACCCGTTTTGATCAACTTGACACCTTACTATCAACCTTAAAAAAGAACAAACAATGAACCCACTATTTTTTGACCTTACCGTTGACAAAAATTCGAATACGGTATCTATTACAAGAGAATTTGCAGCAGATAAATCGTTGGTTTGGGATGCTTTTACCAAAAAAGAGATTCTTGACCAATGGTGGGCACCGAAACCCTATCGTTCTGAAACCAAGACCATGGATTTCAAAGAAGGTGGTTTTCGATTGTATGCCATGGTGAGTCCGAAAGACGAAAGACATTGGGCTAGGGAAGATTACGAAAAAATAGATGCCTCCGAAAGTTTTACAGCCTCCAAAACATTCTGCGATGAAAACGGAGTCGTTGCCTCGGGAATACCTAGCTCAATGTGGAAGCATCATTTCAGCGAGAAGGTCTCGGTTACAACCGTAAATATTGATATTCGATATGAGAACGCGGCCCATCTAGAAAAGATGATTGAAATGGGCTTCAAAGAGGGTATCACTGTATGCTTGAACCAACTTGAAGCGTTGTTGTAACTTTCGGATAAACTCAGATGAAAAAGAATCTAAATGCCGTATGTGTCTACATAGCAATTGCTTTTCTCTACGTTGTGACTTCTTGTTCAAACAATCAAAATTCAAATAAAATGACCCATATAAACCAAAAAATTACACCCTACCTATGGGTCGAGAAAGATGCCAAGGCCGTGGCGGATTATTATTTATCCATTTTTAAAGATGGTAAATTGAAAGACTTCCGCAAGTTCGATAGTGAAGATAGTGGTAATGAGGCAGGTATTGAAACAGCGGTAATTGAAATAGCGGGCATGGAGTTCAGTATTCTGGCCGCTGGTCCACTGTTTAAATTCAATGAAGCGGTTTCCTTTGTCATCAATACCAAAGACCAGGCAGAAACAGATTATTATTGGGATGCCCTTACCGCCAATGGAGGCGAAGAAGGCTCTTGCGGATGGTTAAAGGACAAATATGGCCTTTCATGGCAAGTAGTGCCCACAGAATATTTTGAGTTGATACATAGCGATGACCCAAAAGTCAGGGAAAAGGCTATGAAGAATACCTTAAAACAAAAGAAATTGATTCTTTCAGAACTCAAGTAGGCTAATCATCAACTTAAGAAGGTGGTTTTGATGGTAAAATGCGGTTTGATTAGGTAGTTAGATTTTTGAAAATTAATGGACTCCCTAGCATTTAAAATAGTTGATAGCTGACAATATTAATTGTTCAAATATTCACTTTTAGTAGCTACATTGGTGCCCCGGCGAAAGTTCAGTGAACATTTGTCGCGACTTTTAAGTCAACCAAAACCATTGTGTCTAAGCTGAAAATTTGAACTAAATGAAATCACTCTTAACCATTGCACTTTTAATCATTAGCAATGCTTTTATGACCTTGGCCTGGTATGGTCATTTGAAATTCTCAGAACTGAAATGGTTCAATAAACTGGGGTTGATTTCCATTGTTTTGATCAGTTGGGGCATCGCCCTGTTCGAGTATGCCTTTCAAGTACCTGCCAATAAATTAGGTTTTAAAGGTAATGGCGGGCCCTTTACGCTCATTCAGCTGAAAGTAATTCAAGAAGTGGTAACATTGATTGTTTTTGCTATTTTCACTTTGATTGTTTTTAAAACGGAAACATTTCGCCTCAATCATTTGATATCTTTTCTATTTTTAATTCTAGCGGTCTATTTTATGTTCAAAAAATAGAAGGCCAACGAAATTTGACATTGCAATGAAAAATTGGGTTGTTTTTATATTCACTTTGGTAATCGTCTCGGCATGTTCAAATGAAAGGCTCTCGCGTTCAGAAGCTGTTACCAAGTATTACAACGGGTTTGATACCGGAAATTTTAATGAGATCAAGTCGGTGCTAGGTGATAGTATTACCTTAAGCTCGGGCGATTATGTCATGCCGTACGGTCATAGTGATTTCTATGAATTTTTTAAATGGGATTCCGTTTTTGATACATCTTTTAAAATAATCGATTTGATAGAAAAAGGTAACCAGATAGAAGTGAAAATCAAGTCCGAATCCGATAGGTATCGATATCTAGAGAACAATCCTTTGGAGACTAAGTTTCTTATTTCTTTTGACGAGGGGAGAATTACCAGCATCAAAGATTTGGGTAGCGAAACGGCCGATTGGGTACTTTGGCGGACTAAAGTGGATACTTTGGTCAATTGGACGAAAGTGCACCATCCAGAATTGGATGGCTTTATTTTTGACATAAGTATGAAAGGGGCCCAAAATTACAGAGAGGCGATAAGGCACTTCGAAAGAGGCCCAAATGTCAAATAAACCTCAATATAATTGGCCATTTACTTGACAACGCCCATTCTCGGGTCGTATATTTGCAGCCGCAAAACTTTTAACGAAAAATACTGAGTTGTTAAAATACCAAGGAAACCCGCCATCGACGGATGTTTCTTTGTTACTTATTTTTTCGGTTCAAAACACTTACTATCAGATATGAAATTATCAAACTTCAATTTTGAGCTTCCTAATAATCTGTTGGCCGAATACCCTGCTGAAAATAGGGACGAGTCAAAGCTAATGGTCATTCATCGTGAGACAGGTAAGATTGAGCATAAAATGTTCAAAGACCTGATCAATTATTTTGATGAGGGAGATGTTATGGTATTGAACAATACCAAGGTTTTTCCTGCGAGACTTTACGGTAACAAAGAAAAAACAGGGGCACGTATTGAGGTGTTTCTATTAAGGGAATTGAACGAAGAGCAACGCTTGTGGGACGTATTGGTCGATCCTGCGCGTAAAATAAGAATCGGAAACAAACTTTATTTCGGTGACGACGAGACCTTGGTGGCCGAGGTAATCGACAATACCACTTCTAGAGGTAGAACCCTTCGTTTTCTTTACGATGGTTCTTATCTAGATTTCAGAAGAAAATTGCGCGATTTGGGTCAAACCCCGCTTCCTAAATACATCAAAAGAGATGTTGAGCCTGAGGATGAAGAGCGTTACCAGACCATTTATGCAAAATACGAGGGGGCTGTTGCGGCCCCGACTGCTGGCCTTCACTTTTCAAAGCATTTGTTGAAGCGTCTAGAGATCAAAGGAATCGATTTTGCCGAGGTTACACTTCATGTTGGGTTGGGTACTTTTAACCCTGTTGAGGTTGAAGACCTTTCAAAACATAAAATGGATAGTGAAGAATTGGTCATCGATGAGAAGGCCATCGAAACCGTGAACAAGGCCAAGTCGGGCAAGAAAAAAGTATGTGCCGTGGGTACAACTGTAATGAGAGGCCTTGAAAGTGCAGTTTCTTCAGAGCAGACGTTGAATACGTTTGACGGGTGGACCAACAAGTTCATATTCCCTCCATACGATTTTAGCATCGCCAATTGTATGATTACCAATTTCCATTTGCCAAAATCTACCTTGTTGATGATGGTTTCGGCGTTTATGGGTCATGATTTAATGAAAAAGGCATACAAAGAGGCTATTTTAGAGCAGTATAAGTTCTACTCTTATGGTGATGCCATGTTGATTATATAAAAGTTCAATAATCCGTTCGGGGCTACACTACCGAACGGATGTTTAGAATCCCTTCTTTATCAAGAACAAGAATAGAGAAGGGATTTTTTTGTAGATTCTACTTGTGGAAACAAAAAAGAAAGACATAAGGGCACTTACCAAAGAGCAGCTGCGAACGTTCTTTGTTTCCAATGGCGATAAAGCCTTTAGGGGTAACCAGGTGTATGAATGGCTATGGCAGAAATCTGCCCATTCGTTCGATGAGATGACCAATATTTCTAAGGCCACTCGCGAGATGTTAGAAGAGAACTTCGTGATTAACCATATCAAGGTTGACCAAATGCAACGAAGTAATGACGGCACCATTAAGAATGCCGTTCGTCTTCATGATGATTTGGTAGTTGAGTCGGTACTGATTCCTACGCAAACCAGAACCACCGCCTGTGTTTCGAGTCAGGTGGGGTGTAGCCTTGACTGTAGGTTCTGTGCTACTGCACGCTTAAAACGTATGCGTAACCTAAATCCTGATGAAATTTACGATCAGGTAGTCGCCATAGATAATGAGAGTAGGCTTTATTTTGATCGGCCTTTGAGCAATATCGTTTTTATGGGTATGGGCGAACCGCTGATGAACTATAACAACGTCATCAAGGCCATTGATAAGATAACCTCAAAAGAGGGTTTGGCTATGTCTCCTAGGCGTATAACCGTTTCTACTTCCGGGGTGCCCAAAATGATTAAAAAAATGGCTGATGATGAAGTGAGGTTTAAACTGGCCGTCTCACTACATTCGGCTATCGATGAGGTGAGAACATCGATCATGCCTTTTAATTCTACCTTTCCCTTGGCAGATCTTCGCGATGCCTTGCAATATTGGTATGCCAAGACCAAAAGTAGAATTACCTATGAATATGTGGTTTGGCAGGGAATCAATGATACCCAAAAAGATGTGGATGCCTTGGTCGAATTTTGTCGATTTGCTCCTTCAAAAGTAAACCTGATCGAATACAACCCGATTGATGATGGTGAATTTCAGCAGGCCCCGGAAAAAGCCCTGAAACTTTATATCGATACGCTTGAACGTAATGGAATTACTGTAACCGTTCGCCGTTCACGAGGCAAAGATATTGATGCCGCCTGTGGCCAATTGGCCAACAAACAATAGTTTTTTGGATTGGAATAACGGTTTTAAGAGCTGTGATAGGTAGTTGAGAGTAATGCTGCCTTTTAGAGCGAACTGCAAACTATTTTGCCTAAATTTACGCCTTCCGATTTTGATCGTGAACTAAACCGAACCCGCTTGAAAGTTGTTGCCCAAATAAAAGAACCGGTTAACCAAGAAATGGAACTTTTTGAGACAAAGTTCCGGGAAGCCATGTCCTCAAAAGTGGCACTTCTCAACCGAATTACCTATTACATAGTCAATCGAAAGGGTAAACAAATGCGGCCCATGTTCGTATTTTTGACCGCCAAAATGCTTAGTAACGGCCAAGTGAACGAGCGCACATATCGCGGCGCTTCGGTCATCGAATTGATTCATACGGCCACCTTGGTGCATGACGATGTGGTTGATGAGAGTAGCAAGCGACGGGGGTTCTTTTCGATCAATGCCCTATGGAAAAATAAGATTGCCGTATTGGTGGGTGACTATCTGCTTTCTAAAGGTCTTTTGCTATCTATTGATAACGGTGATTTTGATTTGCTCAAGATAATTTCAGTGGCCGTTCGTGAAATGAGTGAAGGCGAATTGCTTCAGATAGAAAAGGCACGTCGTTTAGATATAACAGAAGACGTCTACTACGAAATTATAAGACAAAAAACGGCGACCTTGATTGCGGCTTGTTGCAGTTTGGGTGCCTGTTCGGTAAAGCCTGATAGTGAAGATGTCGAAGTCTTTCGTGAGTTTGGTGAACTCTGTGGTATGGCCTTTCAGATCAAAGACGACCTTTTTGACTACGGCGAAGAGAAAATAGGCAAACCCACGGGCATCGATATAAAAGAACAAAAAATGACCTTGCCACTGATTTACACCTTGAATAATTGCTCGAAATCTGAAAAAAGGTGGTTGATCAATTCGGTAAAAAATCATAATAAGGATAAGAAAAGGGTCAAAGAGGTAATAGCCTTTGTAAAAAAAGCGGGCGGACTGGATTATGCGGTTCAGAAAATGCTTGAATTCAAAGAACGGGCGCTAAAAATCTTAGAGGGCTATCCCGAATCAGATTACCGCAGTTCTTTAGAGTTAATGGTCAACTATGTGGTCGACCGAAAAAAATAACTTAACATAGAATTTTCAGTTTTTTTCTTCCCAAGGCAACCTTCTCGAAAGTTCCTGCGTCTATCTTTATAGAAGCAATTACTGAAAACTTGAAAATTATTCCATTCTATAACAACGAAAAGCAGCTTATTCGCAAGTCGATTTCAGGAAATCGAAAGGCGCAACAAGCACTTTATGAGCAACATTCCCCTTTGATGCTCAGTGTTTGTAGACGCTATGTAAAAGACTTGCAATTTGCCGAAGATGTCATGGTAATGGGTTTTGTGAAGGTTTTTAAACACTTGCCAGAATATAGGTTTGACGGTAGTTTTGAGGGATGGATGCGAAGAATTATGGTCAATGAGAGCATATCTTTCTTGAGAAAGAGGCAATTCGTCGTTTTTGATACGGCCATGATAACCGATACATCTGAAATTCAACCACTGGAAAACTCGGAAGAAGTGGAGTATATTCAGAATTTGGTTGACGGTTTACCCGATGGGTACCGAGCCGTTTTTATGCTCTACGCGGTAGAAGGATATAAGCACCAGGAAATTTCACAAATGTTGGGCATCTCTGAAAGCACGTCAAAATCGCAGTTGTTCAAGGCTAGAAAATGGCTTCAAGAAAAGTTAGGTCAATATAAGAGTATAGGTTATGAGCGGGAATAAGTTTGATCAAGAAATAAAGGAAAAATTTGAGTCACGAAAAATTCAACCCTCGGCGGGGGCATGGCAGCAGATTGAAAGTCAGTTGAATACTGCTCCGGTCAAAAGAAATCGTCCGTTTGTTTGGGTGTCCGCAGCAGCTGTATTGGTTGGAGTTTCATTGATTTCATTTCTATATTTCAATAGAACCGAAGAATATCAACAACCGGTGGAGCAAATGGTGGTTCAACCAGTAGAAAAATCGGAATCAGAATTGCAGGTTAAAGACTTGAAAGATCAGGTAGAAATGAAAATACCTGAAAAAACCGAAATAGCTAGCACGGGTGATGAGTCGGTTATCAAGTCGGTAGAAAAAGTGGTTAAAAGCAAGCCGAAACTAAAAGATTCCGACAATTTGGCGACTATTCAAGAAGTGAAGTTGAAGCCTGCTGAATCGCTAAACCTTGACAATAATGATAAGCTAATCGATTCGAAAGTAGAAGAACTGGTAGCACAGATAGCTGAGATGGAAGAAGATAAAGTAGCTCTAACTGATGCTGAAGTAGATTCATTGCTTGAACAGGCCAGAGAAGATATTTGGCAATCGAAAGTAAAGGCTGTTAACGGCTCTGTAGATGCCATGGCGCTTTTGGCTGAGGTAGAGACCGAGCTTGACCAAAGCTTTCGTGACCAGCTTTTTGACGTACTCAAACAACGATATTTGCGCGTTAAGACTGCACTGGCAGATAGAAATCAATAACATTTAATAACAACGACTTTCCTATCCCTTCACAATGTTGGGCAGGGTGGGGTTTATTCATCGATCACTAATCAAAATCATCAATCATGAGAACAGTAGGTACATTTTTATTAATCACTTTCCTCTTCCTTTTCGGTCAATACATTGCCGCTCAGGAAGAGGTTTCGGTAAAGGAGAATATCGCAAAGCTTGAAGAAAAAAAGGTAGAAGTAACCAATCTTGAAAAGGAAGCTTTGAAAAAGGAAGTAGAAGATATCAACCAGAAACTGGATAAAGAAGAAATTACATTTGAAAGGGCGCAGACGCTTAAAAAAAATGCTGCTGAAAAGCGGGCCTTGAACATTGAGAACAAGCTGGCCATCATAGATAATCAAATAGCCCTTCTTCAGCGTAACGGTAATTATAACCTCAATTCAGAAACTAGCAGTTTAGAATTGGCCATCGGGGGAAAAGATGAAAGTGGAAACCTGCTGTTCGGTGTTCAATACAAATCGGGAAATGAGAAGAATACCGTTTACGATAGAAGAACTTATGGCGACCCGGTCATTGCTTTCGGCTTGAACAACGCCATCATAGAAGGAACCTCAATAGAAGATACCCCCTATAAAATTGGTGGAAGTAGGTTTTTTGAGATAGGATGGGCGTGGCGAACCAGGGTTTTTAAAAATAGCAATTTTATGCGTTTGCACTATGGTGTTTCGTTTCAGTTCAACGGGTTGAAACCTAAAGACAATGAATATTTCGTGTTGAATAATGGTGTTGCCGAATTGGATGAATTTCCTCAAGAATTGGATAAATCTAAATTTAGAATGGATAACCTGGTGTTTCCTTTGCATTTCGAATTTGGTCCTTCAAAACTCACCCAATCCGAAGATAAAATACGTTATGATATTCACAATCAGTTCAGGGTGGGGCTAGGCGGCTATGCAGGTTTAAATTTAGGTGCCCGCCAGAAACTGAAATATGAATTGGATGGTGAAAATGTAAAGGATAAGATCAAGAGAGACTATAATACCAGCAGTTTTGTTTATGGTTTGAGCGCCTATGCGGGTTTCGATAGTGTGCAGTTGTATTTAAAATATGACCTCAATCCTATTTTTCAAGACGCCCCCGTCGAACAGAGAAACATCTCACTTGGCTTGCGATTCGATTTGGATTAATTGCTGAGACATATCTTCTGAAAATTCTTCTTTGTGAAAGCCTCTTTTGCAGTGCGAGCACTCTGCCATCATATTAGTAGAAATCTTGAAAATTCGAATCCAAAATATATGAAACCAGTTGCTCGTCTTGTAAACTGTTAAAGTACCCTGTTGCTCACAGTAGGGGCAAAAGGTATGAGGTAATGAATGAGAGCGTGTTTTACCGGAACGAGTACCAAAAAAGAGTATCATAATTCGTTTTTTTAAAGGGAATAATTAGAAAAGAGGTAGAACTTAAAGACAACCTTCGGCCAAAGTTGGTTTCTATCAATGGCCGAAGGTTTGTATTCTGTTAAAGTAACTCAAAGGTTACCGAGATGTAGTAATCTTTTGTGTTTTTTAGGTTGCCGTAGTAGAGTGATTCCTGAATCTTTGAAAAGTTGGTATCGCTTATTTCTATGGCCTTTCCTATTTTTCTTCCTACTTTTTCAGCGATGGCAGTGGCTTTTTTCTTGGCGTTCTCGAATGCCTTCTGTGAGTAATTGGCTGCTTGTTCAACATCCATCTCATACTCTAGATTTGATTCTGATCTTGATACCCCAAGAGACTTGATACTCAAGAATTTTTTCATTTCGTCCATAGATTTGGTTCTGAACTCCACCAAGGTTCCTTCCTTTTCGTAGCCAAGAAGGTTATAGGCGAACATATCTTCACTTAATTTACTGGTGGATATTCCGGCCTTTTCCAATTTATCATAATAGCCGCTCTTTACTTCTGATAAGCTGACGGTTTGCGCATCATAATAAACGTTATTGAGGCTGATTATCATTTTGCTGATATACTCGGGGGCCATGGTATATTCATAAATTCCCGAAACGGTTATTTTATTGGCATCAGTTTGTGCCTGTAGGCTTCCTAATGTTAGAATGGTAAGGGCAAGAGAGAAAAATAATCTTTTCATGGTTGTACTTTTTAAGTAGGCCGTTCTGGCCGTTAGTGATTTATTTTATGATAACGATGTGAGAGATTGAATCTTATGCTATACGAATAGAAAGGATGCTATTATCATCCATGCTCCTACAAAGATACCGACCAATCCGATTTTTCCCTGGGCCGGTGCCAATTTTGTTCTTAGTTCGGCTGCCTTTGCTTCGGCTGCATTGCTATTCGATAAAATCAGCTTATTGATCAGACTAGAACCTAATAAGAAACCTAGACTGGCAGCAATAAGGTTGCCCACCAAAAACGTGAACCACCAAATAGGTGCTGAGCTTAACCAATTGAGATTGATGATGGATGAAATAATACCCCAAAGCCCCCAAAAGCAGAATACAAGACCTATCCAGCCTTGGTAAGGTTCTATTTTTGCCAAGAGTTCATCGGCATTTGGTTTTTTTGAAAGCAGTAGTGAGGGTACTGCAATAATACTTAACAGAATGAGTGAAATTCCCCAGATCATAATTTAAAATTTGATGCCACAGATTAATGGCGGTTGAACATTTATGTTTTGATTTCTGGGTACAAAGATGGGTTTAGAGCACTGCGTAGAGTACCCCTTACTTGGTGAAATTGACACCCCTGAAAACAGGGTATCCATTTCTTTCTGTTAAATAATTACTAAACGGGTCTTTTGTCTTGAGCGAGACCTCTTATTGCCTTATTTTGTTTAAAAAGTAATTTCTATGAAAAATAAACTACTATTAGTAATAGCCCTGTTGGCAATTGTAAGTTGTAAACAGGAAAAAAAGGTTGATGAAGAGACCAAAGAAGAATTGGCCGATAATGGTCCTGTAACGGTAGAAACCGGCATCGGTCCGTTAGAGTTGGTAGCACCTTTTACTTCAGAATCGGTAACTAAGCAAAGTAAAGTAATCGGTTGGGAAGAGGGAAAGACTCCGGTCGCTCCCGATGGTTTTAAAGTAACCAAGTTTGCCGAAGAGCTGAAGCATCCGAGATGGACGTACATTGCCCCCAATAACGATATTTTCGTAGCCGAGGCAGATACTAAAAATAGTGCTGACCAAATCACATTGTTGAGAGATACCAATAACGATGGTACGGTGGAAGAAAGGCATGTGTTCGCCGAAGGGCTCAATCAGAATTTTGGAATGCTCGTTCTGAACGGATTCTTTTATGTGGCCAATACAGATGGTCTTTATCGATACCCATATAAAGAAGGTCAAAACAAATTAGAGGGCGAGGGTGAGAAAATTGTAGAGCTGTCTGCCAGTGGCTATAATAATCACTGGACTCGTAATATCATCACTAATGATGACGGAAGCAAAATCTACATCTCTGTAGGTTCGGCAAGTAATGTCGGGGAACAGGGTATGGATACCGAAGAGCGTAGAGCCAATATTTTAGAAGTAAACCCTGATGGAAGCGGCGAAATAATTTATGGGGCCGGAATTAGAAATCCGGTCGGTATGGACTGGAACCCGGTAACCGGAGACTTATGGACAGCCGTAAACGAAAGGGATGATATAGGTAATGATTTGGTTCCCGATTACGTCACAAGTGTTCAGAAAGAAGGTTGGTATGGCTGGCCTTATAGCTATTACGGCCAGATAAACGACCCCCGATGGGAAGATGACCCACACCAAGATTTAGTAGACAAGGCAATAGTACCAGATGTGCCGGTAGGAAGCCATACGGCGTCATTGGGGCTAGAGTTTTATACCGCTGACCAATTTCCTGCCAAATTTAAAAATGGTGCATTTGTGGGTCAACATGGCTCTTGGAACCGGGCGGTTTTTGCAGGTTACAAGGTTGTTTTTATTCCATTCTCTAACGGAAAACCGCAGAAGCCACAAGATTTCTTGACAGGGTTCATTGCCGATGAAGAAGCAGGAGAGGTTTATGGTCGCCCCGTGTGTGTTGCGACAGCGCCTGACGGTTCTCTTTTGGTAAATGACGATGACAGCGGCATTATTTGGCGTGTAACCGCCGAGTAGCGTATCTCATAGATTATAGATTTACACTGGAATAGTGCCTATATTTGGGCACTATTTCTTTTTTGTCACGATTTGATTTCTAAAACCACCATAGACCAAGTTTTTGAGACTGCCCGTTTAGAGGAAGTAATCGGTGATTTTGTACAGTTAAAAAAATCCGGTTCAAACTTTAAGGGGCTAAGCCCTTTTACCGATGAGCGTACCCCTAGTTTCATGGTATCGCCGGTAAAACAGATATGGAAGGACTTTAGTAGTGGTAAAGGGGGTAATGTCGTAGCCTTCTTAATGGAGCACGAACATTTCAGTTATCCCGAGGCAATTAAGTATCTGGCAAAAAAATACAATATTGAAGTTGAGGAGACCCAACGCACCGATGAACAAAAGCAAGAGGCCAATGAGCGTGAAAGCATGTACCTCGTATCGGAATTTGCCCAAAAACATTTTGCTGAAATGTTATGGGAAACAGAGCTGGGTAAGGCCATAGGTCTCACCTACTTCAAAGAGCGCGGCTTCAATCATGACACGATTAAGAAGTTTGGTCTTGGGTATTGTCTGGATCAGTGGGACGGTTTTACCAAATCGGCACTAGATCAAGGCTATAAATTGGAGTATCTTGAGAAAACGGGTTTGACCATAGTAAAAGAGAACCCTCAAAACGCGAACGACCCGAAGAAGTTTGACCGGTTCAAAGCGCGGGTCATGTTTCCTATTCACTCCATGAGCGGTAGAGTACTCGGTTTTGGCGGACGAATTTTAAAAAATGACAAGAAGGCCGCCAAATATCAGAATTCCCCTGAAAGTGAAATATATCATAAGAGTAAGGTTCTATATGGTATTTACTATGCGAAGCAGGCCATTGCCAAAGAAGATAATTGCTTCTTAGTAGAGGGGTATACCGATGTTATCCAGTTTCACCAGCGGGGAATCGAAAATGTAGTATCATCTAGTGGAACGGCCCTAACGCCCGAGCAAATTCGGTTGATCAACAGGCTGACCAAAAATATAACGGTTCTTTTTGATGGGGATGCCGCCGGATTACGGGCTTCTTTAAGAGGTATCGATTTGATATTGGAACAGGGTATGAACGTGAAGGTGTGTTCGTTTCCCGAAGGAGAAGATCCCGATAGTTTTGCCAAAAATAATGAGCTAGAAGAAATAGAAAGTTATCTCTCTGAAAATGCGAAAGATTTCATTCAGTTCAAGGCTAATCTGCTGGCAAAAGAAGCAGCGAACGATCCTATAAAAAGAGCTGATACCGTCAGGGATATCGTTAATAGTATTTCTAAAATTCCTGATGGGATCAAACGTGAAATCTACATTCAGGAATGTGCGGGAATCATGAATGTATCGGAGGGAGTACTTTTTAGTACCTTGGCCCAGATAACGAAAAAAGGTAGGTCGGAAGCCGCCAAAAGTAACGAGCCCGAGCAAAAGGCCTTTGAAGTGGTCAAAAATGAGGCCACTGTTGAAAAGGTAGATGTGCAGTACGAGCTTGAGCGTAAGATTATAGAAATTTTATTGTTGTACGGTGGCGAAACGGAAGAGTTCGAAGATTTGGAATTGAAGGAAAGCGAAGAGGGTGATTTAATACTTGAACCTATTTCTATTGAGGCCAAAGTATTCGAAAAAATATTCTTAGATCTTCAAGACGATGAAATTGAGCTGGCCAATGATAACTTCAGAAAGATATATTACAAACTTATTGAGGCATTGAACCAGACCGAAGAATTTAAATTAAGCGGGTTTTTGGCATCTCAAGACCAAGATATAGTTTCTGAGATTTCATCGATTATGATGGAAGAGGAAAAATACATTTTACACAATTGGGAGCGAAAAGACATTTTTCCGAAAGATAAGAAGTTAGGGGTCGCACAATTGACAAGTGAGACCATATTGACCTTACGCTGCTTTTTGATCAAAAAAAGAATGCTTGCATTGCAAGATGGTACCAAAGAAAGTACGGCCGATCATCGTGAGACCCTTGAAGAGATTATGAATTATCTGCACCTAAATAAGCTGTTGAACAAAAAGCTGAACAGGGTACTCTCATAAAACAAAAAGGCCCGAACATTAGTTCGGGCCTTTTTGTTTTATTCCAGCTTATATTAGTAAAGCTCCAACGCTTTTGCCTGTTGTAAAAGATCTACCATATTGTCAACGTTCAATTTTTTCATTAAACGTGCTTTATAGGTACTCACCGTTTTTTCGTTAAGGTTAAGACCGATGGCAACGTCTTTGTTTCGTTTTCCACTGGCCAATAGTTTTAAAACCTCTACCTCACGGGTCGAAAGCTTTCTAAAGAACCTTCTTGGTTTTTGAGTGCCTTCATCAAATGCCAATCGCTGGGCAAGTTCATTTGTGATGAACATATTGCCTTCGCTAACTTTTCTCACGGCAGAGATGATGTAGTCGATGTCAGATGCTTTCGAAAGGTAGCCGAACGCTCCTGCCCTGATAGTACTTAAAGCATAAACATCTTCCGATTGTCCGCTGTACATAAGTACTTTTACATCTGGGTTTTCTTTCTTCAATTTTCTTAGGGTGGCGATTCCGTTGATTTCCGGAATATCCATTTCCAGCATTATTACATCGGGGGTTACTTTTTCCAATTTTTCAAAGAGCTCGGAAGTGGTTGAGGCTGTTTCTACTACTTCAAAACCATTAGCAGCTTCCAGAACACTCGTTACTCCCATCCTTACAATTGGGTGATTGTCCGCAATTAATACTTTAATCATTTTGTTTTTTTATTCTAGATAATAAACTTTTGGTTAGGGCGTGGGAAAAAATACTGACACGCAAAATAAGCTTTATAAATCTAATTTCTGGGTCAAATGTCATATTTTTTTCACAAAAACGGCCCGAATTATGAATATATTCGTTTAGTTTACACCTATTTAGGTCAAATTGCTATTTCAACTCGTCAGGAATTTCGCAGACAGGTATCGGAAGCATTTTATGTTTATTGGCCGTATTAAAATCTATAAAGATACGAAATACTTCTCTTTCACGACCAGAAAAATCGTTTTCGCTTTTTCCTTGTTCCTGCATGGCCATGGCCCACTCTAGCTCTGGGTACGAAGCTCCTATCTGATCTTCATCGGTTCGGTCATCTCCCCACAGTCCGTCGGTCGGGGCAGCTTTAATGATCTCTTCGTTCACGCCCAGGTGTTTGGCTATTTCGTAGACTTCGGTTTTTAAAAGGTCAGCAATTGGACTTAGGTCAACCCCGCCATCACCGTACTTTGTATAGAACCCAACGCCAAAATCTTCTACTTTATTACCTGTGCCTGCCACCAAATAGCCTTTGAGAGCGGCAAAATAGTAGAGAGTGGTCATTCTTAAACGGGCCCGAGTATTGGCAAGAGACATAAAACGTTCTTCTTCATTGTCAACGGGTGGCAATGAGGCCACCAAACTGTCGAATACCGGTGTAAGGTTGACCGGTTGTCTATTGACATTCGAAAAGTTAGCCTGTAACCAATCAATATGGTCAGATGCTCTTGATACTTGGTTCTCTGCCTGATGAATTGGCATCTCAAGACACAGAAGGTCTAAACCTGTTTTGGCGCAGAGGGTTGAAGTAACCGCTGAATCTATTCCTCCGGAAACCCCGATTACAAATCCTTTGATGCCGGCATTTTGGGCGTAGCTTTTTAACCAATTAACAATATGGTCCGTTACCTTTTCTGTTTGCATAAGATGTTGTTTTAGAGAGATCCGTTAACTTTGACCGTTAAAATTAATGTGTACCGACTAAATAATAAAATGTATCAGAAAATACTTAGGGCCGTGAAGGGCATTTTTATGATATTGCTGATTTCATTGGCGTTTTATGGCTGTAATGATACGGATAAGGTTGAGGAGGAGATTGCAAAAATACAAGTTGAACTTGACGTAGACAGGTTTGATAGAGCGTTTGCACAAGCCAAACCGTTAGATATTCCTTTACTAAAGAAAGCTTATCCTTACTTGTTTCCCGCGCAATACAATGACAGTATTTGGGTCGCTAAACTACAGGATACTCTTCAAGTAGAACTTTTGAATGAGGTAAATGATGAATTCAAAGATTTTGAAAATGAGCGCGATGAATTGGAGAACTTTTTTCGACATGTGAAATATTACTTTCCGCAATTTAATGTGCCGAAGGTGGTAACCTTGACCTCTGATGTGCAGTATGAAAATCGTATTATAATGACCGATAGTCTGCTGCTGATAGGCCTCGACAATTATTTGGGTAAAGACCATAACTTCTACAGAGATATTCAGAACTATATTAAAACAGGGCTGAGCAAAGAGTATTTAGTAAGTGATGTTGCCAGCGCCTTTGCCAAGCAAGTAGTGCCCAAACCCAGCGATAGAACTTTTCTGGCAAGAATCGTTTATTATGGCAAAGAGCTTTATTTGAAAGACATGTTGATACCCAAGTCTGAAGATTATGAAAGAATCGGGTATTCAAAAGAAAAAATGACCTGGGCCAATGCCAATGAAGAATCTATCTGGAGAAATTTTATTGAAAACGAATATTTATACAGTACCGACAACAAGCTTTCCAGAAGATTTCTCGACCCGGCACCTTTTTCTAAATTCGGTTTAGAACTGGATAATGAATCTCCGGGCAGAATAGGGCGGTATATCGGCTGGCAAATCGTGCGGTCTTTTATGAACAATAATTCTGTTTCACTTCAGCAGATGCTTAGCCTACCGGCCGATGAAATATTTAAAAAATCAAATTATAAACCTGCAAAATAAGAATGGCAAAACTGCATACATCTGAAATTACGCTAAAGGTAGCGTTAGACGAAAACCGCGTTCCTGAAAAACTTTCATGGTCGGCTCAAGATGGGGGCATCAATAATGAAGAGGCAAAGGCGATGTTGCTTTCGGTATGGGATAGTAAAAACCAAGAATCTTTGAAAATTGATTTATGGACGAAAGATATGCCCGTTGATGAAATGAAAATATTCTTTCATCAGACCCTGGTTTCTTTGTCCGATACTTTTATGAAAGCTACGCAAGACGAGAAAATGACAGCGACCATGAAGGATTTCTGCGATTATTTTGCAGAGAAACTAGAGCTGAAAAAATGACTATTTAAAGGAGAAAATAAAAAACGACCGGTTCTTCCGGTCGTTTTTTATTGTAGGTTGATTTTATGAAGATGGTGGTCGATAGGCCGGAACCACGTTTTCTTTTGCGGGTATTGTTTTTAAATAGTTGAAGATGGCCTCAATATCTTCATCAGAAAGGTAGGCATAGTGTTTCGGCATCGGCGGCATTATAGGCCGAGCGGTTTCTAGGCCTTTATACTTACCGTCTCTCAGGGCTTTCGTAAATTGTTGTAAAGACCAATTTCCTATACCGGTTTCATGCGGTGTTAGATTTGCGGCATAACTAGTACCCCACGGTCCAACAGCGGCCGTGAGATCACCAGCAAAAAGCACCCATGGTCCCATAGGTACATTATCAGGTACAGGAGGCAATGGTTGGGAGGCATCAAACCCCATTAAAAATCTGTCCATATCGTGAACAGGGCCTTGAGCCGTCATTTTTTTGGGAGTGTGGCAATCGGTACAACCAAGCACATCTACCATATATTTTCCATGGTCTAATTGTGCTTGAACCTGTTCTTGCTCATCAATGGGCGAAGTAGTTTCTTTAGGCTGCTCTTTACAGGAGATTGATAGAATTAGGATCAGAAAGTAAAGTTTGTAAGATAGCTTTTTCATGATGGATGGTATTTAAAGTTGACTAGTTTACCGCTCTGATGAATCTTCAATAAATAATTATATTCATTGATTTACGGCATGCGAAGGGGAAGGTAATCTCGTAAACCGGTAAAGGGGGGAAGTTGAATCTGGTCGCTATTGCAGCGACAAGAGACAATGATTATTGGGGTACAGCTGGAATATGCATATCAAAATTTTCAGCCTCTGCCAATACCTGTTGAATGGTTTCTGGTTGAACCGATTTTTCCAAAGCATTTTCCTGTTCATATTGAACCCCAAATTTTTCAAAGAAATTCAAGAAGCCTTTAGGGCTGTGAATGCTAACGAACTTGCAAGGTACATTGCCTTTGTTGGCGAACGTATGAAGCACCCCTGGTGGAATATCTAAAGATTCGCCCGTCTTCAAAGTTTGATGATGACCATCGACAAAAAACTCCATTTCTCCCTCGATTATAAAAAAGGCTTCTTTGTATTCATGGTGCAAGTGGGGTGGAGGCCCTTGCGATTTGGGCGGAGTTTGAATGATGGCCAAATCGTAATCACCGCTGGTTGGGTGCAGGGTTACTTCTTGACCCAATACCCATAATTTCTTTAATTTTTCCATTTTATGAGAATTTTGTCTCACAATAATAAAAATTAATTTTTAGCATTCAAAATTTTATAAGACATTTGTCTCATGAGTAATGAGCATTTAAATTCCGGTAGAAAAGCGCAAAAACTTCAAACACGTAAGAAGATATTGAAGGCCGCCAACAACTTGGTAAAAAACAACCAAGCATTGAATATGGACGCTGTCGCCCACGAAGCGGGAATTTCGAGAGCTACCATTTATCGGTACTACTCGAATACCGAAGATATAGCTACTGAACTTATATTGCAATTGAACGTTCCAGATGCCGAAAAATTAAATTCGGGCCTTAAGGGAACTAACCTTACCGATGCAATGAAAAGTATACAGAATGCTTACCTAGATTTTATTTTCAAGAATGAAAACCCTTCTAAAAAGTTTTTAGGAGCCGTTCTTTCATCTTCCGATACCAAACTGGAAAGAGGGCAAAACAGGATTACATCTATTAGTAAGTTCTTAAATTCCGATGATATTAAGATGAGTGGTGAAGAAAAGAAGAAATTAAGTGTAATCGCTACGTTGTTGATGGGAATTGAGGCTGTTTTGGTCACGAAAGATGTTTGCGGGCTCGATAACAAAGAATCCAGAGAAACCCTCAATTGGGCCATGGAGAGAATTTTAGAAGGTTATCAATAATAAAGAAGGCGACCTTTTATAGGTCGCCTTCTTTATTAGAACTACGTATTCGGTGTACTAGTTTGCCAAAGGAACTTCCATTAGCAATACCTTGCTTTTCTCGTCAAACGTGAAATCTACTTTGTCAACTTCCCATAAGGCTAGTCCGTCTCTGCGCTCAAGTGACACATCCGAAGCCTTTACCGAGCCCTCTAAAATAAAAACATATAGCCCGTTATTGTTATTTTTTAAAGTGTATTTGGCCGTTTCCCCTTTATCAAAATCACCCAAATGAAACCAAGCGTCTTGATGGATCCATACTCCGTCGTCATCAGAATTGGGCGAAACTATTTGATGAAAATTATTTAAAGTGTCTTCTTTATCTAGCGTAATCTGGTCGTATCGAGGGGTGACGTTCACTTTGTTGGGTATCACCCAAATTTGTAGAAACTTCACCAATTGATTTTGATTTTTGTTCTTTTCGCTATGTTGAATACCAGAACCGGCACTCATCACCTGAATGTCTCCTTGTTTGATAACAGCGGTATTACCCATACTGTCTTTATGCTCTAAATCGCCTTCTAACGGAATGGAAATAATTTCCATATTGCTATGGCCATGCGTACCAAAACCCATGCCCGCCGAAACTTCATCATCGTTCAATACTCTCAACACACCGAAATTCATACGTTCGGGGTCATGGTAGTTAGCAAAACTAAAAGTGTGGTGTGTATTAAGCCAGCCATGATCGGCATGGCCCCTGCTAACTGCTTTATGTAATATCGTTTTCATTTTTGTTCTTTTTAATTATTCTTACCATTTTAAGAAAGTACATCTCTGATTTCTTCCGTTTTGTCAAAAACACTTTTGGCATATGGGCATAAAGGAAGAATCTTTATTTTTTCTGCCCGGGCGAAGTTGACCGCTTCCATGACCAAACTTTTTCCTGCCCCTTGACCTCTCAAACTGTCGTCTACTTCGGTATGGTCAATAATAATTTTATTGGCTCCAGCCCAAACGTAGGTCATTTCGGCCAATCTTTTGGCTTCATCTTTTATAAAGAAAGCGCCCTTTTTACCATCATCTTCGTGTTGTAAATTCATGTCTTAATTTTTAGTCTTCTAAATATCCGAATTTGCCAAGATTGAAATCTTCAATAGCCTGAACCAATTCTTCTTTTGTATTCATAACAAAGGGGCCTTGGGCCGCAATTGGCTCTTCAATAGGTTCTCCACTTAGAATCAAGACCACTGCATTTTCGGTTGCCCTGATATCAAAATCTTCACCGTTATTTTCAAACAGTACAAAATGGTCAGTAGGTACTTTTTCTTCATTATTCACTATTATTTCTCCCTCAATAACCAAAAGGGCCGTATTGTAGTCTTTAGGAAAATTAAATGTTGCCTCACCCCCCTCTTTTAATTTCGCATTAAACAGATGCATTGGGGTGAAGGTACTGGCACTACCATTTGTATGGCCGTATTGCCCTGCAATGACCTCAATATCCCCTAAACCATTTTCCAATGTATGCACATTCATATCTTCACGGTTAAGTGCTTGATATTTAGGAGCCGACATTTTAAATTTAGCAGGAAGATTGACCCATAGCTGAACCATTTGAAATTCGCCCCCTTTTTTCGAGAATTCTTCCTCATGGTACTCTTTGTGCAATACCCCAGAAGCTGCCGTCATCCACTGTACACCGCCTTCTCCTATAACACCGCCACCTCCGGCACTGTCATGATGTGCTACTTTACCCTTATAGGCAATGGTCACGGTTTCGAACCCTCGATGCGGATGCACACCAACCCCCTTGGGCTCTTCGGATGGTGGAAAGTAGAATTTAGAGTTGTAATCCATTAGAATGAATGGACTCATTCGCTCCATGGTTAACCTAAAACTACTGGGTATGAAATTATGTACGCGAAAACCATCACCGACAAAATGGGGTGGTCTGGGGGGAACTACCAATTCTATATTTCTTGTGCTCATGATATTTGATTTTAATTTTAATCAAATTTAGAGGTAACCCATGAGCTGTACATTGATGTATGTTAAGAAAGGGCTAGTTCTTTTTGAAGTTCCTTTTGGCCAAATCTTTTCGAACCCGGCTGAGGCTTTCAGGTGCAATACCTAAATAGGAGGCCACCATCCATTGTGGTACGCGCATTAGAATATCCGGATATAGATGAATGAAGTTCAAATATCTTGTTTCCGCGGAAGCGCCCAGCAATAGTTTTACCCGCTGATTAAGGTGTCTGATATGGTTGTGCAATAAACGCTCATTGAGTTTTCTAAAAGAATGCCCCAACTGCGAAATTCGCTCCATGAAGTTTTGGTCAAGAAGAACGACTGTGCTCTCTTCGATAGCATCGATATAGTAATTTGAAGGCTCGTTGAAATATACACTGCCCCTATCACTTACCAACCAATTTTCTGGGGCGAACTGTAATATGTCAACCTTACCTTTTTCGTTAAGGGCATACATTCGCAAAAGGCCCTTTTCTACAAAAAAGGTGAGTGCACACACCTCACCGGCCCTTAACAAATACTCTTCTTTTTTTACCTTTTTAGTTACAAGACCGTCACATAATTGTTCGATAGAATCTTCTGGTAAACCCCATTGTTCAGTCAGATACTTTTTGAAGTTGGCCAGCGAATGAGAATCCATTAATCCATTTGGTTAAGGGCACCTTGCACGACTGCGTATGTCTTTTCGTAACAGACCTTCATTAGGGTAGGGGCGTCCATCGTATTCCAGTACTCCTTATTAAAAAGCTCTACCGAGAAACCACCTCTAAAGCCGGCTTTAAGAAGTTTTGGTATTACCTCGTCAAAAGGGCAAACCCCTTCACCAGGTAGTACGCGATCGGCATCCGTCAACTGATCGAATGCTGGCGTTGCGGGGTAATCGTTCATGTGAATTACGGGTAATTTGCCGGCATTGATAAGGTCTACCGTATCCCAATCATTGCCTCCACGGTACACATGATAAAAATCAAGAAGCATGGTAGCTTTAGAATGTCCGGTAGCAATCGCAATTTGAGCACAATCTGAAATTTTATGAAGAGCGCCCATTCCCCACAACTCCATTACCGGGGTTACACCTGTTTCATCGCCAAGGTCTAAAATAGCTCGGTACCTTTCGGCGTAGGTGTTAAATTTTGCAGGGTCTATTTTCTCTATTCCTTGAACTGGTGCGGCTATGAATGCTCCTCCCATTTCTTTGGTAATCAGCATTTCTTCTTTCAACTGTGTCATTGCCGATTTTCGTTCATCTTCACTGTCGCTGCACCATTTTGAAAAACCGATTATATTTTCTAGAACAAGACCTCGTGATTCCAGTTTGTTTTTCAACTGTTGGGTAGTGCCCCCATTCTGTAGAAAAGTCTTTATGTCGCTCATCCACATTTCAATTCCATCAAACCCGGCATCTGCCACAAGGTCTATTTGTTTGTCGGCGGGCAGTTTGTAATGCAGTAGAGTAGAACAGTTCATACTAATTCTAACTGGTAATGGCGGACGGTTATTATTGGTGCTTATAGCATTAATGGGGGAGAAGGTCAAGCCTCCCATGGCCAATAGAGAACCTTTTAAAACGTTTCCAAGGGCTTTTCTTCTGGTAATTTGATCTGACATGTAAGTGAATTGAGATTCTAAATTTAACGATTTGAACTATTTAATCTTTGGGAAGTATTATTTGCACAATTACATACATTAAAGTACGGTTGCTGAAGATAGCCAAAAATGGCTAGATGGAGTGGTTTCTTATCTCTTATTAAAGTTCTCTTACGACTTTACAAGGGTTGCCCATAGCCAGCACATTGTCGGGAATGTCTTTAGTAACTACACTACCTGCACCAATCGTTACATTGTTACCTATTGTAACACCCGGAAATACTATCGAATTACCCCCGATCCATACATTATCACCTACTGTAACCGGTTTGGCGGAGGTTACATAATTTGAACCTTTCTCGGTTTCAAGAATACGCTCGGAAGCTTTAAGAGGGTGGGTCGCCGTATAAATCTGTACGTACGGTGCAATCAGTCCGTTCTTGCCAATTGTAATTCTATTGTTGTCTAAAAACATACAATTGGTATTGATAAACGTATTATCACCAATTGAGATGTTCTCACCATAGTCGCAGAAAAAAGGAGTTTCTATCCAAACATCGTTTCCTTTAAAACCCAACAGATCGGCCAATAGACCGTCTCTTTTTTCTAAAAGTTCAGAATCCAATAAGTTGTATTCTTTGATTAACTTTCGCGCCTTATGATACATTGAAAGAAGCTCCGGGTCACGGGAACTGTAGGGTAACCCCTTGAGCATTTTATCTTTTTCGGTCATTTTGGCTTTTTAAAAAAGAGAAGATTATTCAAATTCATCGGTGAACGAATCATCCCAATTAAAGGCGTTCACGATCCAACCCCTGTCGTTCTTGTAAAAGGTGAACTTGAGTCGAATGGCACTATTGGTATAGCGAACCAAATAAGTTTCTCTAATGGCGATATCGCTTATGGTCTCATTTTTGATTTTAACGAAACCGATGGCCTTGCCGAACCGTTGCTCTAGAAGGTTGAGGTATTTGATGGTTTTTTCTTCAATGGCTTCCATCTCATTTTGAGGCATCGGCCAGTAGGGGGTAAGTCGACCAAAGGCCGTTGCAATTTGATTTTCTTGAAACAACGACGCAATGGTTTTTGAAAGATTTTGGGTAGCACTTACGTCTCTAAGATATTCTTCTTGCGCAAAAAGCCCCATGCTTCCCAATGAAAAAATGGCTGTGAGTAACTTTTTTTTCATGATTAATTGTTTGTTCTTGAAGCTTAAAGACTATCGGTTTATTGCTGGCGGAAATCCTAATTTTTCAAGTCCTTCATTTTAGAGTACACTTTTTCCTTTCCATTATCTAAAATCCTGAGAAATACGCCCATTGAATCAATCGATTCGCCCATCAAATTGTTTTCGATTACATAGGTCATATCGCCATTGGTGAACGTAAAATGATAACCACCTCCGCTACCTTGCTTTTCTATTTCCCCATCAAGAAGAATCAGATCTGGTTTGTCGATATTAGATTTGGGCTTATTCCAAGCCATATATCTTACTTCGTTGCTTTTAAGGCGATCTACCCTAATGGTGTACTTGTCGTTTTCGCAATGAATCAGGTTGAGCTGTACGGTCGAGTTAAGTTCGGTGGCCCCCACCTTTTCTATCATTTCTTTGCTCTCGGCCTCTAGCTCTTTTTCCTTTTTAGCCAGTTCTTCCTCCTTTTGAATCAATTCTTTTTCCCGAGCGGCATTTTTACAGGAAAAAAGGCCCATCAGCATCACAATACCTATGGTGACTAATTTTTTCATTTGATAGTAGCGCATAGCCACCAAAATTCTCTCTTGCCGGAGCACGAATACAGAATTATTGCTCCGTTGATATTGGTGGCAAAATTTGGTGGTAAGATACTAAAAAAGTTGGCCGAGCGGTGTGGTATTCGGTAATAAAGAAATAATACGGGTATGATTTCCGTTACCTGTTATTGATTATTGTCGACCCTTCGGAGAACGATTTTATATGGGAGCAGAAGCAAGTACTTATTTTTTAAGTATGCCCAAATAGCTGATCCAAGGCCCTACTTCATTTTTGTGCTGAAAAGCCATAACGCGGGATATTTGGCCAATATGGCCCAAGTCATGAACGCCCCAAGTCGTAATAAGTTGAGATAATGTGACAGTACCGAATTCGGGATGAATACCGGTCTGTTTCAAATCGCTTTCTGAAAGATGAAACGCCTTTAATTCTTGTAGATTTTGAAATCGTAAGGTTTTGAATTCTTCGAGCATTTCACCAATTTCTCTATCATCCTCTTCGTTGAACTGGGCAAAACGATCAAAAGGCCTAAAGTGTTTGTCATCTGATTTCAATATTATTTTTACCCTCACCAGCCAATCAGTTTTTTCGCCAACAATGAGGTGGCCTAAAACATCATACGGACTCCAAGTTTTCTCCCCCTCATTGTTATATAACCATTCCTCCGAAAGGCCGAATAGAAGATTTTCAAGAACTACAGGAGTACGTTCTAGAATTTCTAGCGTACGGTTCAAATTGAATTGTAACATATGCCTCTCATTAATATCTCTAATTTAATCAATTGGAAAAGTCAATCAAAGGCAAAAAGTTTGTGACCGGGTAGTTTAGATTATAGAGGATTCCATTTTCATTTTGAAAATTTTATTCCCAATTGGGCATAAATGCATCTACAAATAATAATTCCGCTTCTACATCTTCTTCTGATACCCCTATTTGTTTTCGATAGATTCTCTTTTCTGAAAACCCGTCGTTTGAAGTATAGACATAAATAACGTGGCCTTCGTTCGGCGCATATTTAGCATCAAGATTGTTGAAGCCTGATGGTTTTTCAGTATCAATTTCAGTGGTAGTATCGTTGGCAATATTGTACTCGAATATACGACTGTCAAGCTGACGATATTGACTGTTTTCGACCGAAGAAACATCATGCGTGTATAGAATTTTTGTGCCGTCGATAGAATAATCCAAACCGCCATAAGCGCCCAATTCACCCTCTACGATGGTGGCTACCAAAGCAGCATTTGAAGGATTAATAGTTTGAATTTTGACTTCATAGCCCATGGCATTATTACTTTTAATAGCAAGTAAATTGTTTGCCGGATTAGAGGCTACTTCACTTATGAATTCATTTATACCGGTTTCATAGACCAATTGCGTTCCTGAACCATCTAGATTGACGGAGTAAAGCTTGTTAAAGCTAGGATAAAGTATGGCATTGCCATTATTGGACCAAGTGAATTCAAGCTCATTTTGTCTAAAACCTGCAATCGGGATTTCCTTCGTGATCTGAACCTTGTTGCTTCCGTCCAAATTCATGGTGAAGAGATGCGATTCGCCACCTACAGTACTTATATAGGCTATTTTTTCTACCGTTTTATTCGCTTTTGGCCGGAACGAGTTCAGTTCCAAAGAGGTTAGTCGCACTTCGTTTTCATTGACCTCGTTGGCGTCGGATCCGGTAGGTTCTGCTCCTGAAAATATTACATTATTACCGTCGATATTTCGAACATAAGCGAATCTGTTACTTTCCACTCCCCTCAATTGAAAACTGCTAATCTTGCTCTGAACTATTTCCGTAACTTCATCGTTGGCACTTACTTGCCAGAAATAATTGGCCCCGACCGATAGATTGGATACAGTTAACACCGTATCGGTCAAATTCTCAAATAGTTGAATTTCGCCATTGTCGCCGTTTCTTAGTTCTAGTTCATAAAGAATGGTATCAGAATCATTATCCGAAGAAGACCATATAAATTCCACCGGATTTTGTATGTCTTGCGTGCCATCCTCAGGATAGATAAGTTCAGGAACCAAGGGAGTTAGATTTTTCGCTTCGACACTATCCAATTCAAAAACTACGTTTGTCGATTGGTCGCTGAGTATTGAAGCGGGTTCAAAGCTTGTTTGAAAATCGTCTTTTTCAGCTTGAACCGAATAATCGCCCACGGCTATCTGATCAATCGTAAAGTTACCTTCGGCATCTGTAAATACCGTGTTGGATGAAGGGTTGGTTGTAATTTTTACGTTCTCTAATGGTACATTTTGACTGTTGGATACGACCCTGCCCTCTAATTTGCCAAAAGTTGTATCGCCAATGGTTTCTTCTTCGCATGCAACGAAGATGGCTAAGGCCATGAAGAACAAGATGAAACGATGAGTGTATTTGATATTCATTTTATGAGCAGTTTCGTTTATTTAATATTTTTTCCAAACCTCCATTCAAGGCCTATGTTGAAGTTGTAATAGAAATCGTCTCTTACCCCATTGACGACGTTATCAATAGTATCCTTATTGGTATGGTTATTTTCAGCACCTACAAAGAAGGCAAGGTGAGGATTGATATTGTACTTAAGGGCAATACCATATTGGAGATTGAGACCTGAAGTATCTTCGGTCAGTTCTTCTTCCGGGCTATCCAAGTCAAATATACCCCCAACTCCACCATAGATGTAAGGGGTAAGATTGTCTAGTGGCAGTATCGTGTAGCCGATTTGAAAGTTGCTCGAGACGTAGGATTTATTGAAACTTTCCCCACCTGTAAAATAGAGATAATCTCCTTTTAGACCGATATCGAACTTAGGGGAAGCTTTGTAACTGTACTTGATTCCCGCGCCTCCACCAAGGGTTTTTTTAGAAAAATCAGCATTTAATACCGGCCCGTTGCCTGAAATGGCGATACTGTGGTTCATGACACTCTGAGCCTGTTTTCGATTGTACAGTAAGGTATTCTCTTCTTCCCGTTTTCTTTCGTTGTAAAGTGATACCAAGGCTTCGTTCGTTTCGTCGCCATCTTTTGTACTCCATAAGTTATCTTCTATACCCTCGATAATTAGAGACTCTACCGCATTTTCGATGGCATTCTGAATTGCCAATTGTATGGGTTCGTTTTTGGTAATACCTGTTTCTACCTCTAATAACCTTTGGAACTTTACATACTTGAACAAGCTAGCGTCCAACGCTTGGGAAAGTATCGTTTTCGAAACATAAACGGTCTTTAAGATTTTTCCGTTGGATGTAGAAACAGCCCTTAAATAAATAGTTATTCGGTCTTGCCTATATTGTGTTGAACCTCCTGTTCCAAAATATCTGGCACCATAACCGCCGGTGATGATGTTGGAGTCGTATGATATAATGCCTCCTTCCAAAAGAATGCCTGCGTATAATAGGGGAGGTAGGTTCGGCTGGCCGTTATTGTCACCTGTATATTCTTGACGCGTCGACCTTATGATGTTTCTTTCATTAAGAAGATTCGATAGATTTTCTCTTTCTATGGGAGTGAACCATTTCGAGTCTTCCAAGGCCTTGATTAGCATGGTTGTGGCCCCTTGAGGAACAGCTGTGCTAAAAGTGCTGCCGTTTTCTACGCTTTTATATTGGCCGGTTTGGTCTTTAAAATTGTAAACCCCCACTACAACGGGTTCTTCCGGTTGGGGTAGATTTTTAAGAGTTTCGGTTTTAGAGGTCGTTTCTCCTATTCTCGATTGAGAAGGTGCCACGGGTTGGTTGAAGTAGGCACCACAACTTGATAATAGGAACAAAAAACCTAGATATAGGGAACTTTGATAAAATTTCATAATGCTTAGTTGGGTACGATAATTTGAGTCTGTTCACCGGTATTAGTGTCTAAAATATTTACCACAAGGCCTTCGGGCGATTCGAATATTTCGAGCAAAAGGTCGCCTACATTAAAAGTGCCGGGCTGTAGCCCCTCACCCAGTTCAGAACTGAAAACGGAACGGGTCAACTGCCCGAGAAGTTGGCGGTTAAGACTTTCTTGAAAATCTTGTAGCTCAGAGGTTTCATCACGAAGCCCCTGATTGTTGGTGAACGAGTTCTGCGCATTGGCCGAACTTAACAGAAATTGGTAGTTAAAGGTGTCACCGCCAAAATTCGGATTCTTAGGCGTGTACACCAATTGTTGGGAATAGGCAGATATACTGAATAAAAATAGTACGAAGGTGAGTGTTTTCATTTAGTATTGAATTGTATTTTGGTTAATGGCCTTGGTTTGAATAAAATATTGGTGAACCCTGGCAATCGATTGATTGACCATTTCATTTATATAGCTGCTTCTAGGGTTGAGAAAAAATTGAACCACTAGGTTGTCACCGGCATAAATTTTAATTTGGGTATTGCCCCCGATGGCCAATACTTCATCGACTTTCACGATTTCATTTCCTTTAATATTGTTGTTGTTATACTCTAGATAGAACTTTTGGTAAAAGTCTCTTCCTGGTTTGGTCTTGGTGTTTTCGAAAACCATGCCTGTCATTAAATCAATATCTTGACTTACGGTCCTGCCATTTTCTTGAAGAATGCTGTTTTGCTGAACCACTTTCGGTTTCATATCGTCTTCCCCATCAAAGCCATTGATGACCAAACGGTCTTTTCCGATGGCCTTTTCATCCTCATAAATAAGAACAAAAACAACTGTTCTTTGGTCTTCTTCCAAGGCCAGCGAAGCCTTGCTAATATTTTTTCTCTCACCTGGTTCAAGAATAAAGTACTGCTCGTCTTCATAGGTTTGGTCGCTGTTCTTAACAATCATGGCTCGGTATCGAAGGCTTTTTTTAAGGGATGTCTTGTTATAGGCCGAGAAAACGATGTCGGTCAAAATATTCTCTGATTCAATGTTGATTTCAGCCTCTACCTCATTGTTGAAGATTTGTGCACCAACGCTGCTGCTTAAGAGTAAGCACAATAAAAATATAGAACTGATCAGTAGAGAATTTAGCATGGGGGAGGCAGATGAATGGTCTAGTTGGTATTTCTGATGATTAAGCTTTGAGAGCCCTCATTCATGGTAATCTTCATTTTGTCGGCAATGCTATTTCTACCGTGAATGACTAGATTTTGGTTGTTGCCTTTTTGTTGTATGTTTCTTTCTATAAGCTGTTTGTTGTCAAAAAGATTGTATTCCAATAAAAGATTGTTATTGCCCTGTTGAAGGGCCGTATAGTCAATGAATTCGGCTTTAAGATTGAGATCAATAATATTTGAATGGCCATATTGCTTTAATTCAATATCAGAAACTTGCGATTGGGCCGATACATTTGTGTTATTATTATTGCCTACTTGTACAATATAAACCCCTTTGTTGACCACATTTATGTTGGCATTGCTTACCACCTCATTAGACTGTTGCGAATAATAATTTAATTGTTGTGAATGCGAACTAAAGTTAGAAGGGGTAATGTCACTTTCTTTTTTAATAATTCCTTGAGCTATCAATGAGTTATAGAGTAGAATGGCCAAAATAAAGGTTAGAAGTTGGTTTGGTTTCATACGCTTCTAATTGTAAAAGGTGAAAAACTACGGAACATGTTGATGTTCCGTAGTTGATTGATTCAAAAAATCTTATAGTGTTTTAGTTTGATTGCATTACAATAGCAGTGGTATTACTGTTAACCATGGTTTGGTTAACTAAGCTGTTGTTCCCATTGCCATTTTGAGTTACCAAAATAGAAGCATCGGTAGTTCCAATTTGATGGGCTCTACTGATATTTCCATTGCCGTTTTGCTGTAAGGTTTTAATCAAACTAGTTGATGTGTCTACGTCTTGCGAGGTGTAACTTCTGTTTCCATTACCATTCTTTTGGGTGGTATAAATTTCGTTTGATATACCATCTTGGTCTACAGATGAAAAGTTATCATTACCATTTTGAGCAATTGAAATCTTGTTGTAGTTACCTTGCTGAGAAATCACGGACTTGTTATCCATTCCGTTTTGATTAACTTTTGTAGATAACATTTCTCCGAAGGCTGGTTCCCCAAATTGCTCAACCTCAGACATATTTCTTCTGCCTACCTGATCAATATCTATGATACTGCTCGAGGAGGTTTGACGGATTTTTGAGTTGTTGGCACCATTGTTCGAATTGTCTCCCGATTGGGTTACATAAATTTCGTTGCCAGACCAACTTTGCCAAATGGTTGAACGGTTGTCAGAATCGTTTTGCTGAACTTTGATTGAGTTGTTATAACCGCCTTGAACATCTACCTTAGAGTTATTTCGATTACCTATTTGGTCTACATCTGTTTTTGATAGACCTCCGCCTTGTTTAACTAAAGAGTTATTCTCTTTTCCTTTTTGGTTTACGTCAATTGTGATGCCGGTAGAAGTAGAACCATTGTTCCATATATCACCCTGATCCACTGTGGATTTATTACCCTGACCTTGTTGTTTGATTTTAACGGTGGTAACTGTTCCATTGGTGTGAGACTGAACTCCAATCTGTTCAACATTAGATTTGTTTCCATTTCCGGCTTGGTTGACAGTGACCAAAGCTCCTCCAGTTGCATTCGCTTGATTGATTTCGCTACTGTTTTGAGCCATAACGAAAGACCCCATTGCAAGTGCCATGGCACTTAAAACTACTTTTTTCATAAAGATTGAATTATTTATTAGTATTTGGTTAAAATGCGTGTTTGGTCGTTTTTCATTAAAATGAAAAAAGTATGCTTCAGGTATCTTCAAGTCAAAAAATAGCACTCGACATCAGCCAACCTGACGAAAAATGTATGCGTTGATAAGCCGTTCAAATTACTTGAACCTATAGGGGGAAATCTAAAAAAGGGGGAGGGGAAAAATGAAAGACAGTTATTCTTTTTTATGTCGTTTCATGTGGTAATGATAGACACATAAATTAGCATTTTGCGTGCATGATCGATGAAATACAGAATTTAATTGTCCAATTAAATAAATGACGGTTTTTTCCTTCGAGATATGATAAATTAGTAAGAATTTGAAACTCTAAAATTTAACAATATGGCAGTTTAAAGGGGTTTAAAATCAGATAATTTAATTTTTAAATAATGAAATTTTTCAAATTGATAGAATTGTTAGGTTTTTGTCAATTTTAAAAAAGTTGAGATTTATGAAGAAATACTTCTTTGAAAGAAACGCTTATCTTATAATTTTTTCAATAGAATATCACTAGACGGCAATGGTCTCGAGAACAAAATTTCAGGTGTTTTTTCTGAAAATATTAGTTGAGGGGAAAAGTCGCCCCAAAGGCCATGGCTCCACAAAACTGTCTGGCTTGGGGGTGCTCGTAATAGGTGAGTCCAAATTCAAAATTATGGTGTCTTCCGATTTTTAATCCGATTGACCAAGGAATATGATATAATACCCCGTTCTTTAGGAGAGAGGTGTTAGGAGTGACTGTTTTGAAAGACCCAAAACTGGCCCCGACCCCAATTTCCAAGAAAGGGGCTACCCATGGTATGGGCGCCGTAAATCTGCTCTTGCCGCCAATTAAAAAAGCGTTCGATGATGATTTGTACGAATTGTAATAAACTTCATCTGACTCATCGGTCTTTGTCAAGATAATACCTGCATAAGGTCGAAGCTCTAACCATTTACTATGCCGCAGAACATATTCGCCCTGTAAATAAAAACCACTTCCAGAAATATCGATGTCTTCACTAGGATAGGTATACCCAAAACCTATGGAACCCGAAATGGCCTTTTCTTTTATAAACTGTGCGTTGAGGGTGTAAAATGGCAGAAGAGCAAATAATAAGTTGAGTTTTTTCATTGAGTTGACCAAAAGTTGAATTGAGGTTGCTTTTAGCAAGGGAATGTACATCGGGTAGTTAGGGCACAAAAAACTACCCGTCGAAAAGGGAATAATTCAGATGAAATGATGATGCCAAAAAAGACCTTTAAAACGGCTGTCAGAACAAGGGGTTACCTCTTCGAAATCTTATTGTTTGAAATAGATTTTTGTCTAGCACTCTTAAAACGGGTGATGTTATCATTTCGCTTTTTAAGATGTTTGCTGCTGGTGCCACTGTTCACCCGCTTGCGCCAAAGCTTAAAGGAGTTTGGTTTTAATTCCCGGCGCATTAGTTTGATAACATCGGCTTCCGAGAGTTTAAATTGAGCTTCAATGGCCTCGAACGGGGTACGGTCTTCCCAAGCCATTTCAATAATTCTATCCAGTTCTCTTTCTGTCATTTCATCCTATTATGTATCAAAAATAGGATAATATGATAAGTCCGATAGGCGCTATGGTTTCGAATGATAGCGTAATCAATCAAGCGGATTAGAAATTTATTAAGGAATGGAACTCACCTCACTGAACTTCCATTTTCCATTGATTTTCTGAAATTGAAAGCTGTGCTGCATACCCTCGTGCTCATCGGTTGGTTCTATAGTAGTAACCAATATTTCATAAATCTCCATCTCATCTTCATTCAGATGATGGTAAATAGTCTCGTTCAACCGTAGAATTTTGAGAAAAGAGGGGGTGAAAAAGCGATTCAGGTCTTTTTTAACAAAGCTGTCGGCAGGTATATAAATAAGGTCATCATAGAGTTTATCGTACCAAAGGGAGTCTTTTTCGCTCAGACTTTCCAATTGCCTTTGTTCGGTCGGGGTGTTTTCCAAACATTCGTAACACCTGATTTCACTGGCCGCAAAGTCAAGAAATTTTTCTTTATTTCCTGATTCTACTACTTCTAGAAATTGATGCCAGGTCTTTTCTATTTCTGCATTTTCAGGCTGGTCGTTCGCGTTCTTATTTTCCTTGCAAGAAACACTGATTAGCATACAACAAATGAGTACTTTCCAAAACCTGCCTACGAATAATTGACCTTCCATTCTGAGAAATTTAAGGCTATAAATTTACTTTTTTAAGGGAAGCAATGCATCATACCCCAAAAAGTGTTCCTCTAAAATGGTGCCAGACTCGTCTATCAACCTAAAGGTGACCTTGGGTTGTTCTGAGGTTGCAGTAAATGTGAATTCGCCGAATGCCTTGAGGCCAAGTCCCTCATATCCGAAGAGTTGATGCGAGCTATCTTCTGCCATGGCTGGTGGGCCTGGAACACCTCCCATACTGGCAACTTCAAATTCATAGAACCTAAAACCTGATGGCCTGGGAATAGTAAAGGCCCTAGCCCCATGTCGGTCGCCACTGATCAGTAACACACCAGAAATACCCTCCGATTCTATGAGTGAATAGATTTCTTCCCTGGCCGCAATATCCCAAGTGCCCCAAGAATCTTTGGCCTTGGTTACATAATCGCTCCACATGGTGCCGCTTGAAATCACCTTGAAAGGGGCGGTAGAATTCTTTAACACCTCTTTGAGCCATTGCAATTGACTTGTGCCCAAATAAGAACCATAATCACCTCTTTCATCTAGGTTTCGACAGGATCGGGTATCGAGCATGATTATTTCTACCTCTCCAATTCGGGTATTGAAATAGATGCCATCACCTATGGTGGTGGGGTTGTTCCAGTTATTTTGCCAGATAAATCGAAGGCTATCCCTATCCGCTTTGGTTACCCCTTCTGGAATACCGCTTAGGTCGTTGTTGAGGTAGTCGTGATCGTCCCAACTGGCATAAAGCGGAATTTTCGAGGCTAACTCTTGCCATGCCGGCGAAACATCCCTGAGCAAATAGTCCGAACGATGAAGCCCCCAATGCGTATCGCGGTCGTCTACTGCCAAATCGCCCAATAAAAGCATGGCCAGCGGTTTTCTGTGGATGATGGAACGGATGAGATTAGGATTGTGCAAACCAATCTTGTGAAAACCAGAGGCAAATGTGATACGAACAGTCGATTTTTGACCCGACTTAGGGGCCGTTAGAAAAGAACCATGGGATATTACCCTGTCATTTGTAGATATATGATAGTCATAGTGAGTAGCTGGTTTCAAACCATCAAGAACTATTCGCTCTACTTTTCCCGGTCTAATTGGTTTTAATTCAAGCGCCCTAATATCGGTTCCTTTTTGCGTGTTCACTTTTATTTGCAGAATATTGGTGTTAGCAGGGCGTAACCAAAGTGTTACTCTTTCGGCCTGTACATCGCCCAACATAGGTCCGCTAATTAAATCAATATGGTTTCTTTGGGCCGCTTCGATAATTCTGTCGTCTGTGAAAGCGACTGTATCGTTCTCGAAAATGGCCCGTGCCTCTAGATAGAATTTTTTAATAGAATCGGAAGGAGGCATGTAGCTCTCGAGTAGTAGGCTATCGATTTTTTTATCGCCCTTGTGAGCTTGATTTAGCGTGATTTCGTGACGGGCTTTGATGGGTTCAAGCCTTTGGCCGACTGCCGATGCAAACGAAAGCAGCATAAAGCTTAGGCCGAGGCAATAAAGTTTAGAAAAATATTTCATGGGGCCAGTTTAATTGATTTTAAGGGGAGCTTCATTCTCCTGTTGCATCTCGTAAGGTAACTGCCATACATTGCCCTCCCAATCTCCGAAATAAAGGTGCGATTGACTAAAATTATGCGAATCGCCATCCGCCCAAAAAAAGACAAAAGGAGCTTGATAATTCACCGGTTTTCGCACATACGAATGACTCAGTTGGCTGTTTTTGGTAATCACTTTTGTTTTTGACCAATTGTTTCCTTGGTCGGTCGATGACCAAAGGGCAATTTCTCCACCGACGCCCCATTGTTGCGGACCGATTTCAGTAGGCCCTGCTACCATCCATCTATCATCCTCGATATATAAACTACCCATGTCGTAATTATGGTCTGAAGTTGTAATGACGGTCGTTTGCCAGTTTTTTCCGTTCCATTTGGTGACGCACCATTCGTAAGGTACGCTGCTAGGGCCCGGTTCAAAGCCATTACTTCTAATGTACAAACAGACCGGGTTACCGTACTTGTCAAAGGCCAAGTCTTTCATGTACACATTTTTGCCGGCTTTCGCGTAGTTGATGACACGTGCCGAAGTTCTTTTTTTCTTCATGGGTATTTTCACTTTTTTACCCTTGGTATTTTTCCAGCTTTTGCCGAAATCGGTAGATTCTACATAATACAGGTCTGTGCGCTTGTCTACGTTTCCTTCTGGGTGTCGATTGAAAAAAGTACCTACCTTTTTACCTTGATAAGTGCCACTGACCTGATAATGGCCCGACCTTTCTCCCCTAGATTCAGGTATAGCTGCCAATAACTGGTCTTCCGTCCAGTTTGTACCATCCTTGCTAGATTCAAAGAATAGCTGCCGCACACCCTCGTATTTGGTGAAAAAATTAAAGAAACCATGTTGTGTGAACCAAGGTTGCGGATAGGTCATTTCCTCTTCCGTAATTTGTTCGAAACTGGAAATGTCATAAGGCTTCGTGCTCTTGTATTTGTAACCTGGCCGCTGCTTGCCCCTTCCGCTTACGAATACCCAGATATACCCCTTGTCATCCAACAATAGGGAAGGGTTGTCGTGGGGGTCGTCTACTCCGTTCTTATCGTGAACAATGGTAGGTTTGCTTACTTTTTTGGTACCATGATCAAATTCCCCGATCATGCAAAGTAGGTAACGTTGCTTTGCCGATTTGGTGCCTCCATACACAAAAAAGGTTTTGTTCACTTCTTTTGAATAGATGGCCAATGGGGTATGTTTGGCGGTATAGGTGCCTAAGGCTCCTGAATACTTATCGCCGTACTCGTATTTTTGGTTTAGTTCAAACCAGATGCCGCGATAACCATCTACTTTTTTATGGGCTGCTGGCTCCTGTGCATAGAGGGACGAATAGAAACCAAAAAGAACGAATACCATGAGCAGGCCGCAATAGGTTATGTCTGATACGGATTTCTTTTGAACCAGAATCTGTGTGTTACTCTTCATCAATCTCATTTTTGAGCAAGTTGAGAATGGCATCCAGTTCTTGCATTAAGGGCAGATAATGTGTCTTTTCGGTAGACAGGCTGGTCGAATGGAACATAAGCACATTGTTCTCAAAAGCCAAAGACTGCAAAAGGGATAAATTACTGACCGTAGCATCTTGTTCGTTTAGGGTGAGACCGTTATCGGCATTGGTCTGGGCGAAGATGGTTCGAATGCTGTATCGGTCGGTTCTGAACATATCGAGCACTTTGACCCGCTGTTCGCCCAATTCAAACTCTTGTCGCGCAATATCCTCCATGGTGGCTCCCCAATTGGTGAGAAGTATGCGTAACCCGTCGTTGGAGATATCTTTTAAGCTGCCCGAATTGATCATTTCGTTCAAAAGGGAATTGTTGGCATTGAACGAGATATCGAATGCAAAGGAGTTGAACAACAAATTGGAAAATTCTTTTTCTGACAGGGCGCTTTCTGCTTGGTTGGTATGCTCCAATATCTTTTCTGCGTTCGTGTAATTTTCTTGGTTGACCTTGATGAGCTGGGTGAGTTTTGATTTACTGGTTTCGAATTCATTCTGAAGGCCCCGCAGGTAGGTCTGTTCTTTACGCTCTAGAATATTGCGCTGTTGATTATTGTTGATGGCGACCGCTATTAAAATACCGATGACTACGAGTACGATCTCGCCAATGGCGTAGATCAAATATTTGCTCAACTTGTTGGCCGTACCGTTGGGTGCGTTTTCTGAAAGCAGTTTTTGGCGGAGTTTTCTAAAAATCTTCATAGTAGGTGTTGGTTGGTCGGGCAAAAACAACCTTCACGTAATAGCGGGGTATAGAATAGGAGGGTCGTTCTTACCTAGGAAAGATAAGAAAATAGCCCGTACCAGATGACTATGGACTTCTTCCTTTAAAAACTAGATTTCGGAATGCAGCCTATTTCATTTATTGCTTTCTCCCATTCGTTCTACTTTCTCCAACCATCTTTGCCTGAACTCGTCTTTGGAAAGCCGTATTGGGCCTATCGCGGTAATTTTTACCGATTTCACCCCTACAAATTGCATCGTAAGTCTTTTCATGGCCTTGTGCGATGGGCTGCCGTAAACGAGTCGGTAGTACCAATTGGGCTGATCCATCGTAGAAATGATACGCACGGTTTTTCCAGTTAGGTATTTGTCCCACCAAACGGAACCTTCCCTTTTCTTGAACGCAAAGCCTGGCAAAAGTACCCTGTCTAAAAATCCTTTCATAAGGGCGGGTACCGAGCCCCACCAAACCGGATACACCCATACCAAGTGGTCTGCCCATTTTATTTGCTTTTGGGCCTGCAACAAATCGGGCTCCAGTTCGGTGCGCTTTCGGTAGCCGAACTGAAGGTTGGGGTTAAAGTGAAGGTCTCGAATGTTGATGAGGGCGATTTCGGCGCCCGACTTTTGGGCTCCTTTTAGATAAGCCTCGGTCAGGGCGGCATTGTAACTTTCGGCATCGGGGTGGCCGTTGATAATCAGTATTTTTTTCATGTAAAAGCAGGTAGTGCAGTTGAGCCGGCAGAAGCCTTGCACAACTCTAATTTTTACAAAGTACCGCTCTTTGATCGCCAATTCATTTGATATACATCAAATTCCGTTTTTCGGTTTGCGAATGCGGCTTAAGGTCTCTAGGGTAATCCCGAGATACGAGGCGATATGGGTGAGCGAAATTCGGTTGGTAATATCGGGGTACATGTTCAGCAAGTGGCGATAACGGTCTTCGGCCTTGTTGAACTGTATGGCATTCAATCGATCGCACAGAAGTAACATGGTTTCGGTTACTACCTCTCTCATAAAACGTTCGAATTCATGATGCTTTTGGGAAACTTCGTCTAGGCTTTCTTTTGAGAACTCTAGAACGGTGGCATCTTCTAAAAATTCTAGGCAATGCGGACTCGGCTTTTCGCTAAAAAAGCTGACAATAGGTGCCATAAATTGATGTTCAAAAGTAAACCAATCAGAAATGTCTTTTCCGTCTTTG
This sequence comes from Euzebyella marina, assembly GCF_003687485.1. Classification (GTDB taxonomy): domain Bacteria; phylum Bacteroidota; class Bacteroidia; order Flavobacteriales; family Flavobacteriaceae; genus Euzebyella; species Euzebyella marina. The sequence goes on from NZ_CP032050.1 coordinate 1,391,559, forward strand.
AGATAATAGGCGCGACCGCAACCTTCTACAATTAGATAGGCCCTTTTGGCAAACTGCCCTTCCCGCACGACGATATCGCCCTTTTGATACGATTTGATCTGTGTATGCGGTAAAAAGGCCTGCCAACATTCAGGTGGTAGGGGCGTATAACTTTTTTCAATCTGTTGGATTACTTTTTCAATGTTCATAGGGAAAACCGTAGAGGTTAAATACTCCGATAAAAATAACTAGAAAATAATAGGAGCAATATTCTAGATTCTTGAATTCTACCATATTGAACCTATTATTTCTGAAGTAACAATTGTATGCGAAATAGGAGGTATAATGGTCAAAAAACCTATGAGATAAAACGAAAGACTAAAATTTTAATGGTTTTTCAATATTAAGGCCTTTGGCTCGGCTTTATTATGGAATAAGAAATTTGTATCCAATACTTAACGTTAGTGGTATATGTAAAAGGATTGAGCAAATCGCGGTACTGAAATTAAGATAGGAAATAGAACTAGTTTGTGCCCCAGCTCCTCTTCTTAATAATTAATCTTCTAATTCTACTTTTGAAACCTCCTTGAATCCTGTTGTTTTAACAAACTTCATGTTATAGACAAAATTTTGCATACTATCAGAAGGGTCAATGGTATCTAAGTTCAATTTTTGTATAGTCTCTGGTGGAACAATAACTGATAAAATTGCTTTTTCTTCCATATGCCCTGTCTTGGTGTTAAGCAACTCTGCCATGGCATTTACCCTTACATATTCAACTGGCAAATAAGCAAAAACTTCTCTGGCAATACGGATAACCGCACTACAAATATGGTCTTGGTAAAGCTCATTATATTTTGACTTTGCCATATTTTTCTTAGACAATTTTCCAGTTGAAGTCTGCCGCAACTCATAATCTGGAATAATATCTAAACTATTAACATGAAGATTAATATCAATTAAATTTTCTTCAAACTTGAAATCTAATTTCGAACCTAACTCCCCAATATCAGAGAATGGGTCGAAATAGAGTAAAGCTTCTTTATAAGCTTCAGGATTCTTTTGATCAATTCCATCAGAGATATTTTGAAGCCTTGTCCAATCATTTAATTCTTGCTTATATTTTTCAAAGTTAAGATCATTTTGTTTTCGGTCTTTTTCCGATGCTAGGTTAATAGCGTCTTCCAATCGTGTTATTTTCTTTTTGGATGAACCAAATATTGTATCAAAAAGTGATGGTCTGAAATTTTCAAGTTTAGTTTTAGCTTTAAGCTCATTTTCCCATTCCTCTGTTGGTTTAAGAGGTTTAGGGTGATTTTTAATTCTATTCCAATCCACCGATTCGGTACAGTTTTTATGAACGGATTGCAGAATTTCGACATAATTGTTATAGTCTTCTACAGCTTGACTAGCATCCGCTAATGCTTGAAGTTTCTGTTGTTCTTTGAATCTTTTTGCAGCTTCTCTATTCCTTCTTTGCTGTTCTCTTTCTATTCTTCGAACGGTTGCGCCATACGACCTTATCGCTCCTCTTAAAGTTGCCATTTATTTTTCAATTATTATAAGCAGTTTTGATTATAAATATTTACCTCAATCATCGCCTGGCTATAAATAAATACTAAAATGAAAGTACTAGCTCCATACCAAATATTCTATAACTCAGGTTCTAAGAACTTATGCTTGCCTAAAAATACCACATCACTTTTCCATTCCTTTACAGAAAAGCGTAGTCGGTAAAATCTTAAACTTAGGGGAAGTAAAAACCTAAAAATAGTGTTTTTTATAATTCAAAGCCAAAGCAATTCGCTAACCCTCAAATTGAGAGGTATTGGCTCGGGTATTATCAATATAGGGCAACTTTTTGAGGCTTTGTTTACATTAAGGTTCTTGAAAAAGTTGAGCGGTATAATCCAATAATTCAATGCCTCCCGGATTGCCATGCCCGGGAACCACGATTTTTAGTTGCGAAAAGGTGCTTTTTATTTTGAGAGCGGTTGTGCTCCATTCTGCAACATTGGCGTCCCCCAAATAACCTTTGGTGGCATCCATTTCTTTTACGAGGCATCCGCCAAACAGCAGTTGGTCTTCGGGCACATAACTGACGATATTGTCACGGGTATGGCCTTCGCCCAAAAACTGGTTGATGATGCTTCCATTTCCCACTTGCAGTTCAAAATGGTCCTCAAAACCGTTCTGGGGCACTTGATTGCCTTCTTTTTCGGCCAGTTGCAAGGTCAAGTAGTTTCCGTAAGAGGGAATGCCTTTTTCGTGAAAGGCCTGCAGTCCGCCCACACAATCATCGTGAAAATGGTTGGCGATAACGGCCTTCAGTTGTTTCTTCCGCGTGTCGGTAATCCATTCAATCAGTTCTTCGCTTACCTTGTTTTCCGTTGGGGTATCGACCACGACCGCTTCGTTTCCGTTCATATAGATGAGTCCGTTACAGGCTACTTTTCCAAAAGAGTCGGTTTGCAGGTAAGAGATGTGCATAAAGCTTTTGTCGCTTAACGGCACGATTTGCAGGGTCTCACTGGTATAGGCATACGGGGTTTTGGTTGACTTGCAAGAAGCCAGCACGAAAAAAGATAACAAAAGCAATGAAGCTATTCTTTGGCGCATGGGTAGTATTCTTTTCATAAATATAGGCGAATACCATTCAAAAAAGAGAGTAAAAGTGTGGTGGCAAGACATTTTTTATTGTCAAAGCAAGACCGGCAATGCCCAATGTAAAGGAAATTAAAAGTCTGAACCTATCAAAAAGGGAGGAGTGTTGAACCGACTGTGAACAGCTTTTGGGCCCCACAGAGGTTACTTTTGAACCGCCTTGAAAAAATCGAGGTTGATACCATCAATGTAGGCCAGTAGCTCGTCGCGGCCCATACCTTTTGACGATGAGGTAACGAAATACGCAGGGGCTTCTTCCCAAGCGCCTTTTTCTAGCTCTTGAAGGTATTCGGTCACATGGCGCTGAATGGCCCCAGGCTTCAATTTATCGGCCTTGGTGAATATAATGCAGAAGGGTACTTGGTGCTCTCCGAGCCATTCCATAAAGTCCATATCAATTTGCTGCGGACTGTGGCGAATATCGACCAATACAAAGGCGCAGACCAATTGTTCGCGCTGGGTAAAATAATCGGTAATGTATTTTTGAAAGGTCTTTTTGTCTTTCTTTGAGACACGCGCGTAGCCATAACCGGGCAGGTCGACCAAAAACCAATTTTCATTGATTTTAAAATGGTTGATAAGCTGCGTTTTTCCGGGTCTGCCAGATGTTTTGGCCAAGCTTTTACGTTCGGTAAGCATATTGATCAACGATGATTTGCCCACGTTACTACGGCCGATAAAGGCGTATTCGGGCAAGAGCTCGTTGGGGCACTTGGCTACCTCTGAATTGCTAATTACGAAATTGGCCGTTTTTATATGCACGTAAATTCTTGTTTGTGTGGTTTTTTCAGGCCGAGTGTTGGCGTGTTTTAGTCAGAAAGTAGATACTTAAAAGCCTCGCTTCTCTAACCAGCTGTCTAAAATATCGTTGAATTCTATGGGGTGCTCCATCATAGGTGCATGTCCGCATTTCTCGATCCAAAAGAGGTCTGAGTCGGGCAGCAGCTCATGAAAAAGATTGGCTACATCGGGTGGGGTCACGTTATCGTCTTCGCCCCAGATGATACAGGTAGGGGTTTCCATAGTGGGCAGGTCGTTCGCCATATTGTGGCGAATGGCACTTTTGGCAATGGCCAATGTCTTGATGATTTTGTTGCGGTCGTTAACGGTCGCGAACACCTCGTCAACTATTTCTTTGGTCGCCACGGCGGGATCATAAAAAACGGCCTCGGCCTTCTTTTTGATGAACTCGTAATCGCCCCTGCGCGGGTAACCGTCGCCCATGGCACTTTCATAAAGCCCGGAGCTTCCGGTAATGACCAGTGCCTTGACCATTTCAGGGTACATTTTTGTGTGTAAAAGCCCGATATGCCCGCCTAATGAATTGCCCAACAGAATAACATCGTTCAAGCCTTTGAACTCAATGAAACCTTCTAAAAACTTGGCGAATTGCTTCACGTTGGTCTTTAGCATGGGCATGTCGTAAATGGGCAGCTCGGGTACAAGAACCTTATAACCTTTTTTCGGGAAAAAATCGGTAACACCTTGAAAGTTGCTGAGCCCACCCATGAGCCCGTGCAATATAATGATAGGGGTTCCTTCCCCTATCTCCATGTACCGGTATTTTCCTTCCTTAATAATGTTGTCTTCCATTCACGGTGCTTATCATCGTCGGCCAAAGATAGGCATTTCCAACATATGCACATACGTTATGCCGAGCCGTAAAGTAACCAAATTTGTCTCTTTCCCACAAAACCATCGCCCACAAAACCCATGCTTGTTGGGTTTATGATATGCACAAAAGCCACAATTTATCAACAAAGTGGTAATTTGTGGTAAAATGTGGTAATAAAATTTGTAGTTTTGAGTTATAGTACTGAAAAACTAGCCATTTAGCGTGATCAATTTCATTGGAACATACGATTGTAAAGCCGATGCCAAAGGTAGGATAATGGTTCCGGTTGCGCTAAAAAATCAGATGTCGCCCATTCTGAACAAGGGTTTTGTTATCAAAAGGTCGGTCTTTCAGCCCTGTTTAGAACTGTATCCGATGGATGAGTGGAATCTGCTCATGGCGAAGGTGAACAAGAAGAACAGGTTCAAAAAAAAGAACAACGATTTCATTCGTCGTTTTCAGGCGGGTGTTAAGGTGGTGGAGGTTGATGCTGCAGGAAGATTGCTCATACCAAAGAACTTGGTAGATGTGGCAAATATTACCAAAGAGGTGGTGCTTAGTTCGGCCATCAATATCATAGAGATTTGGGACAAGGACAGTTACGAGCAAGTGCTTGAAGATACGGCGGAAGATTTTGCCGCTTTGGCCGAAGAGGTCATGGGTGAAGACGGAGACGATGAAGATGTATCATAACCCTGTTCTATTGCAAGAGTCCGTTGATGGGCTGGCCATCAAAGAAGATGGTGTTTATGTGGATGTCACCTTCGGTGGAGGCGGGCACAGCAAAGAAATATTGAATCGATTGGGAAGCGAAGGAAAGCTTTTCGCTTTTGATCAAGATACCGATGCACTTGAAAACAAATTGAACGATGGGCGGTTTACGCTGATCAACGCCAATTTTAGGTTCATCGCACAGTATTTAAAGTTCTATGGCATTCGGAAAGTAGACGGAATTTTGGCCGATTTTGGGGTTTCGTCGCATCAGTTCGATAAGGCCGAGCGCGGTTTTTCTACCCGCTTTGATGCCGAACTCGATATGCGAATGGACCAAAGTAGTGAGCTGTCGGCCTATCAGGTGGTCAACGAATATGAGTTCGATGATTTGCGCAGGTTGCTTTTTCAGTACGGCGATTTGCGAAACGCCAATGCCATTGCAAAGACCTTGGTAGAGCGTAGGGAAGAGGCGCCCATTAAAACTACTGAGCAGTTGAAGCAGGTGTTGGGCCGGTTCTTGCCCAAAGGGCGCGAGCAAAAGATACTGGCGCAGATATATCAGGCCATTCGCATTGAGGTGAACCAAGAGATCGCGGTCATCGAAGAGTTTTTGCTTCAGACGCCCGATTTATTGGAAGAAGGAGGACGGTTGAGTATCATCAGTTACCACTCGTTAGAGGATCGATTGGTAAAGCGGTACATCAGGGCCGGACAATTTGAGGGCGAGCCCGAAAAAGATTTCTACGGAAATATCTCGGTGCCCTTTAAAAAAGTAGGCCAGTTGGTAACACCGTCTGCAGACGAAATAGCCCAGAACAATAGGGCGCGAAGTGCGAAACTGCGCATTGCAAAACGAATAAAAGATTAAAAATAGATACAAGTGAAAAACGGATTGTTGAACATACTCAGAGGTAAGTTTTTGGTGAGCGGCGATGCACCGAAGCATTGGCTGTTTATCCTGTTCATATCCTTTTTGGCAACGGTCATGATCGGTAGCTCGCATAGTGCCGATAAAAAGGTGCACCAGATTGCCGCACTTAATGAAGAAGTAAAAGAACTGCGCAGCGAATTTGTCGATGTGCGCTCCGATGTGCAAAAGTTGAAACTTGAATCGACCGTGTTGGAAATTGTGGCCGAAAAGGGCCTTTATCCTCCGGCCGTTCCACCTAAGCAAATCAAGGTAAAATCTAACCAAGAAGAAGAGTAATAGTGGCTGTTACCGAGAAAAACATATTGAACCGACTCTACTTTGTAGTGGCATGCCTGTTTTTGTTTGCCGGTGCCATCTTGTTCAAATTGGTGAACATTCAAATGGTGCAGGGCGACAAGTACCAAGAGATGGCCATGCAGCGTACCGAGAAGATGTTTACCATCGCTCCGAATCGCGGTAATCTCTATTCCGATGATGGTAGTCTTTTGGCGACTTCAGTTTCACGGTACACCATTCGTTTCGATGCCGTTACCGTGAAAGATGCCGACTTTAAAGAAAATGTGGTGCCTCTTTCAAATGCCTTGTCGCGCATGTTGGGGCAATCGCCATCGCATTATCAGCAATTGCTTCGCAAAGCAAGGGTGAACAAGAACCGCTATGCGTTGATTGCGAGAAACCTCGATTATTCTGAATATATGGCGGTTAAAGAGTTTCCGCTTTTTAATAAAGGTCCGTATAAAGGTGGTTTGATCATCGAGCAAAAGACCGTTCGTGAGCACCCGTTGGGCAAGATTGCCGAAAGGAGTGTCGGTTACGAGCGTGTCGATGAAAACGGCTATTATACCCGTGTAGGTCTCGAGGGTGCTTTTGGGGAGTACCTGAGAGGAGTAGAAGGCAAGAGGTTAAAGCAAAAAATCGCCAAGGGTCAATGGAAACCTATCGGGTGGGACAATATTGTAGAACCAAAAGATGGGTATGACGTTATTTCCACCATCGATATCAACATTCAAGATATTGCCCATCACGCTTTGTTGGGCCAGTTGGAAAAGTACCAGGCCGATCATGGTTGTGTCATTGTGATGGAAACCGAGAGCGGTGAGGTGAAGGCCATTTCCAATTTAGGCCGAACCGAAGGCGGTAAATACTATGAAAGACTGAACTACGCGGTAGGTGAATCGCATGAACCCGGTTCTACCTTTAAGCTGATGACCATGGTAGCTGCCTTGGAAGACGGGGTAGTTGACACTACTGATGTGATAGATACCCACGACGGTACCTGGAAAATATACAACCACCGTGTGCGCGATTCGAAATGGGGCGGGTATGGTAAGATTTCTTTTGCCAAGGCTTTCGAGGTTTCTTCCAATACGGCCTTTGCGCAAGTGATACACAACGGTTACAAAGAGAACCCCGATAAATTCGTGAACCGATTGATGTCGATGAACGTACACCGTGAACTCGACCTACCTATTAAGGGCGAGGGCAAGCCTGTATTGCGTTCCCCGGGCGATAAAGGTTGGTCAGGTTTATCATTGGCCCAAATGGCCTATGGGTACGAGGTATCGATGACACCTTTACAGACTTTGACTTTTTACAATGCCATTGCTAACGATGGTGAAATGGTAAAGCCACGCTTGATCAAAGAAGTGCGCGAGTGGGACCGTACCGTGCAAAAATTCGATAAAGAAGTAATCGATAATTCTATCTGCTCGCAAGAAACGGCGTCCAAAGTGCGCGATTTGCTCAAAAACGTGGTAGAGAAAGATTATGGTACCGGGCATAAATTGTATTCGCGCAATTTTTCAATGGCCGGAAAAACCGGGACTGCACAGAAGAACTACGTTTCTAAAGACCCCGACAAGCTCAAGTATATATCGACCTTTGCCGGTTACTTTCCTGCCGAGAACCCAAAATATTCTTGCATCGTTGTCATTCACGAGCCTGATAAAGGGGTCGGTTATTATGGTGCCGATGTAAGCGGACCGGTATTTAAATCCATCGCCCAAAAAGTATATGCCTCCAACCCTTTGATAGATGAGGTGGAGATGGAAGAGGTCGAAGATGACCGTTTGGAAAACAACTATCAGAAATACTACGCCGAAGCGCAAAAAGAATATCGCAAAGTGCCCAATGTAAAGGGTATGAGCGGCATGGATGCCATATCCATATTAGAGAATTTAGGTCTTGAAGTAGAGGTCAAAGGCAACGGAAAGGTTAGAAAGCAGTCCGTTTCGCATGGTACCGACATACAGAAGGCGAAGAAAATAACCCTAGAACTATCTTGAAGCTTTTAAAGGACATATTATACGGTGCGGGGCTAACCGCAGTGAACGGGTCTACAGATATTCTGGTGAACGAGATTCAATTCGATTCTCGAAAGGTCGCTATGGACGATGTTTTTGTGGCCATCAAAGGTACCATTACCGATGGGCATCTGTACGTTCAAAAGGCGGTCGACCTAGGCGCGAAGGCGATAGTTTGTGAAAAGCTTCCTGAATTATTGGTCAATGGGATAACCTATGTTGAGGTCTCCGATGGTAATACGGCCTTGGCGGTTATGGCTTCCAATTTTTACGGCAATCCCTCCAAAAATTTAAAATTGGTAGGTGTTACCGGTACGAATGGTAAAACGACCATTAGTAGTTTGCTATACCAGTTGTTCAAAAAGGCTGGGTATAAAGTGGGGCTGTTGTCGACCATCAAGATTATGGTAGATGACGAGGTTTTTTCCACCACCCATACCACACCTGATGCTCTGGTCATCAATAAGCATTTGGCAATGATGAACGATGCCGGAGTAGAGTTTTGCTTTATGGAAGTGAGTTCGCACGGTATTCATCAAAAACGTACCAAAGGCTTGGTTTTCGAAGGTGCTATCTTCACCAATCTTTCGCATGACCATTTAGATTACCATAAGACTTTTGCCGAATACCGCGATACCAAGAAAATCCTGTTCGACGAATTGCCTAAAAAAGCGTTTGCGCTGAGCAATATCGATGATAAGAACGGTTCTGTTATGTTACAGAACACCAAGGCTAGAAAGCTTACTTATGCCTTGAAATCGTTCGCTGATTACCGCGGGCAGGTACTGGAAGCACAGTTTACCGGGCAGCTTTTAAAAATTAATGAATATGAATTCTGGACCAAGCTGATAGGTCATTTTAATGCCTATAACATGCTGGCCATTTATGCAACGGCGGATCTCTTGGGGCTTGAGACCTTGGAGACCTTGCGATTGTTGAGCGAACTGAACAACGTAGATGGGCGCTTTCAATACTATATATCTGCCAATAAGATTACGGCGATAGTGGACTATGCCCATACACCGGATGCACTTAAAAATGTGCTCGAGACAATCGGTGCGTTGAGAACTGGAAATGAACGCGTCATCACCGTTGTGGGGTGTGGTGGCGATAGAGACAGCTCTAAGCGTCCGGTTATGGGTCATATCGCGTCTGAGATGAGCAATCAGGCGATTTTTACTTCCGATAATCCTCGGAGTGAATCGCCTGGTGCCATTATCAGAGACATGGAGGCCGGGGTAGAGCCTCAGAACGTCAAGAAAATTTTATCGATTGAAAATAGGGAGCAGGCCATTAAGGCGGCCTGTCAAATGGCCGATTCCGAAGACATTATTTTGATTGCAGGAAAGGGTCATGAGACCTACCAGGAAACCAATGGAAAGCGAATCGATTTTGATGATTTCAAGATTGTGAAGCAACAGTTGGACAACCTAAACAAATAACCGAACCACCAAGAATAAAAGCAGCGAACACCGAGAAACCTGAAACGATATGTTGTACTATTTGTTCGAATTTTTGGAAAAAGAATACCAGTTGCCCGGGGCAGGTCTATTTCAGTTCATGACCTTCAGGGCGGCTATGGCCATTCTGTGTTCATTGCTCATTGCCACGGTATATGGTAAGCGTATCATCCTATTTCTGCAAAAGCAACAGATTGGCGAGAGTATTCGTGATTTAGGTCTAGATGGTCAAAAGCAAAAGGCCGGAACTCCGACCATGGGCGGTTTGATTATTATCATGTCCACACTTATTCCTGTACTGTTATTCGCCAAACTCGAGAATATTTACATCCTCCTTTTGATCGTAACCACGATTTGGATGGGTTTTATCGGTTTCACCGATGATTACATCAAGGTTTTTAAGAAAGATAAGCAAGGTCTTAAGGGTCGTTTTAAAATAATGGGGCAAGTAGTGCTAGGCCTTGGTGTAGGGGCTACCCTGTACTTTCATCCGGGGGTGACCATGAAAGAAGAGAGTAGCAGCATCATAACTGAAAACTTTACCGTTGAATCGGTAGAGGGGCAAGAAATAAAATCGACCAGTACTACGGTGCCATTTTTCAAGAATAACCAGTTAGAGTATAGCGATTTTATCAGTTGGGCCGGTGAAGGTGCAACCAAATACGCATGGTTGGTATTCATACCCATTGTCATATTAATAGTTACCGCCGTTTCGAACGGAGCCAACCTTACTGATGGTATCGATGGTCTGGCTGCGGGTACTTCCGCTATCATTGTATTTACCTTGGGCATTTTCGCATGGGTATCGGGTAATATTATTTTCTCCGATTACCTCGATATCATGTTCATTCCGAATTCAGGTGAGTTGGTGGTTTTTATTACCGCTTTTGTTGGGGCATTGGTGGGGTTTTTATGGTACAACGCATTTCCCGCCCAAGTATTTATGGGCGATACCGGTAGCTTGACTATTGGTGGTATTATCGCCGTTATCGCCATTATCGTACGCAAAGAACTGTTGATTCCCTTGTTATGCGGAATCTTCTTTGCCGAATCGCTTTCGGTAATGATACAGGTAAGTTACTTCAAGTACACACGCAAAAAATTTGGTGAGGGCAGACGTATTTTCTTGATGTCACCCATTCACCATCACTATCAAGTGAAAGGATACCATGAAAGTAAGATTGTGACCCGGTTTTGGATTATAGGAATTCTCTTGGCCATTCTTACGATCGTGACATTGAAGATTCGCTAAGATGAAAAGACTGGTCATCTTAGGAGGAGGAGAGAGTGGTGTAGGTACTGCCATTCTTGGGAAGCAAAAAGGGTACGATGTATTCGTTTCCGACAGCGGAAAGCTGAAAGATAAGTACCAAAAGGTTCTTGAACATTTTGACATTGATTGGGAAGGCGAGGGGCATACCGAAAGCAAGATTATGAATGCTGATTTGGTAATGAAAAGCCCAGGAATACCTGATAAGATTCCTTTAGTAAAGGCTTTGTTGGCCAAGGGTGTTCCGGTAATTTCTGAAATAGAGTTTGCGTCAAGGTATACCGATGCCAATTTAATCGGCATTACAGGAAGCAACGGTAAGACCACTACCACCATGTTGACGCATTACCTCTTAAAAGAAGGAGGTTTAAATGTAGGTATGGCAGGTAATATTGGCGATAGCTATGCCCAAATGGTGGCCGAGAACGATTTTGAGCATTATGTACTTGAAATCAGCAGTTTTCAGCTCGATGGCATTGTTGATTTTGCACCGCACATAGCCATTCTCACCAATATAACCCCAGATCACTTGGATCGCTATGAATATAAGTTTGAGAACTATATAGCCTCAAAATTTAGAATAGTTGAGAACCAGACCGAAGATGATTACTTCATCTACGATGCCGATGATCCGGTGATAGAGAAGTGGTTGGCCGACCACCCAATCAAATCAAAAAAGCTCCCTTTTTCATTGGAAAAGGAGCTGGAGACCGGAGCTTTTTTAAAAGATGGAAAAATAATATTGAAGATAAGTAACGACATAAACGACACATTGGAAATGACAACAGAAACACTAGCGCTAGAGGGCAAACACAACGTAAAGAATTCGATGGCGGCCATGACCGCCGCTAAATTGGTAAGCATCAGAAAGCAATCGATCAGAGAGAGCATTGCAAGTTTTCAGGGTGCTCCCCACCGGTTGGAGAAAGTACTGAAAATACACCACGTACAATACATTAACGATTCAAAGGCGACCAACGTCAATTCGGTTTTCTACGCCTTGGATAGTGTTAAAACCCCTGTTGTATGGATTGCAGGGGGACAAGATAAGGGGAATGACTACAAAGAATTGATGCCGCTTGTACGTGAAAAGGTAAAGGCTATTGTTTGCCTGGGCCTTGACAATGAAAAACTCAAAGATGCCTTTGGCAATGTAGTCGATTTAATGGTTGAAACATATGCTATGGATGAGGCCGTAAAAGTTGCCTATAAAATAGCAGAGCGTGGTGATACGGTCTTGTTGTCGCCTGCCTGTGCCAGTTTTGATCTTTTCAAGAATTATGAAGATCGTGGCGACCAGTTCAAGAATGCAGTAAAAAATCTATAAGGTCAACCTCGAAAAGGAAAACGAGTGAAGTCATTTTTTCAAAATATCAAGGGAGATAAGGCCATTTGGGCCGTGGTAGCCCTATTGGCATTGTTTTCTTTTTTGCCGGTCTATAGTGCCAGTAGCAACCTGGTTTATGTGGTCGGTAGCGGTACCACGTTCGGTCACTTGATGAAGCATGCCATGCTCTTAGTGTTGGGCTTCGGTATCATTTATGGGGTACATAAAATACCCACCCATTTTTTCAAGGGCCTGTCGCTTATCGCTTTGCCGATTGTGTTGGTGTTGTTGGGCTTTACATTGGCGCAAGGTATTACGATAGATGGGGCGAACGCCAGTCGTTGGATCAGTATTCCTTTTGTCGGAGGATTTCAGCCCTCAAACTTGGCGGCGGTCGTTTTGATGATTTATGTGGCCCGATACCTTTCGAAAGTCCGTGATAAAAAAGTCACCTTCAAAGAAAGCATCGTGCCTCTGTGGATGCCCGTATTCTTTGTGGTCGTGCTGATTTTGCCGGCAAACTTTTCAACGGCAGCCATTATATTTTCAATGGTGCTTTTGTTGTGTTTCTTAGGAGGATATCCTATAAAATATTTATTGGCCATTGTAGGAACAGGTGTCTTGTGTCTGACTCTTTTCGTTCTTACGGCCAAGGCAGCTCCAGGTCTTTTTCCTAACAGGGTAGATACTTGGATGAGCCGAATCGAAAGCTTTAGCAATCCGGAGGATTCAGAAGCCAATTATCAGATAGAGAAGGCTAAGATTGCCATAGCCACCGGAGGTATCGTTGGTAAGGGTGCCGGAAAGAGCATTCAAAAAAACTTTTTGCCCCAGAGTTCTTCCGACTTTATCTATGCCATTATTGTTGAAGAATACGGACTGATAGGTGGAGTGGTCTTGATGCTGTTCTATCTGTTCTTACTGTTCAGAATTACGGTAGTGGCCAATTCCAATGCCACCATTTTCGGTAAACTTTTGGTATTGGGGGTAGGCCTGCCCATTATTTTTCAGGCGCTTATTAACATGGCCGTAGCGGTCGAGTTGTTTCCGGTTACCGGTCAAAACTTGCCCTTGGTAAGCCGTGGCGGTACCAGTAGCTGGATGACCTGTTTGGCCATAGGAATTATACTGGGGGCTAGCAATAAAGAACAGGTGGCAGAGACGAGATCTGCCTCGATAGATGAAACGAACCCTTTAGAGATTTTAAGTGGGCAATTATAGATTCATACTCTCAGGAGGGGGAACAGGGGGGCACATTTACCCCGCCATAGCTATAGCAAATGAGCTGAAAAGGAGGCATCCTGATGCTGAATTTTTGTTCGTTGGGGCTGAAGGGAGAATGGAAATGGAAAAAGTGCCCCAAGCCGGTTATGAAATAGAAGGTCTTTGGATCACAGGGTTGCAACGGAAACTGACCCTTAAAAATTTAATGTTTCCTTTTAAAGTAATCAGTAGTTTGTTGAAGGCAAATAAAATAGCGAAACGTTTTAAGCCCCATGCCGTTATCGGTACGGGTGGCTTTGCCAGTGGCCCCATGCTTCGGGTCGCTTCTGGCAAGGGTATACCCTGTGTTTTGCAAGAACAGAATTCGTTTGCCGGTATTACCAACAAGCTTCTGAAAGACCGGGTCGCCAAGATTTGTGTGGCCTATGACGGAATGGAAAAATTCTTTCCTGCTGATAAAATTGTTAAGACGGGCAATCCCGTACGGGGCGATTTGGTGGTGTTAAGACAAGATAAGTCCGAGGCCCTCGAATACTTCGGGTTGGCTGGCCATAAGCCCATCCTGTTGATTTTAGGGGGCAGCCTCGGCGCAAGACGTATTAATGAACTCATTGCTACAAAGCTTGATTTCTTGTTGGCCCAAGGGGTTCAAATAGTATGGCAGTGCGGTAAGCTGTACATCGATAAGTACAAAAAATATGAGTCGGACCAAGTGAAGGTTTTTGATTTTTTAAACCGGATGGATTTGGCCTACATAGCCGCAGATATGATGATATCAAGATCGGGTGCAGGTGCGGTCTCCGAACTGTGCATCGTCGGCAAGCCAGTGGTTTTTATTCCATCACCCAATGTTGCCGAAGACCATCAGACGATGAACGCTAAGGCCTTGGTAGATGAAGAAGCCGCAATAATGCTGCGCGAATCGGAACTCGATGAAAAATTTGAAAAAACCTTTGCCGAACTATGTGCGAATAGCCAAATGCAAAAAGATTTGTCGGTCAATATTCGAAAAATGGCTCTACCCGATGCAACCAAGCATATTGTAGACGAAATAGAAAAACTTTTGAACTAGTCAATGAACTTGAAAACCATAAATAACGTCTTTTTTATCGGTATCGGAGGTATCGGTATGTCTGCACTTGCCCGTTATTTCAAGTTCATAGGTAAGCACGTGGCCGGTTACGATAAAACTGAAACGCCCCTTACCAGAGAATTGTCCGAATTGGACATTGACGTACACTATACCGATTCGGTAGAAGCAATCGAAGAGCGTTATCGCGATGCCGCAAGAACATTAGTGGTTTATACCCCGGCGGTACCAAAAGAACACTCGCAGTACCAGTATTTTTTGAATAGGGATTTTGAGGTAAAGAAAAGATCTGAGGTTTTGGGTTTGATTACCAAAGATTCTTACTGCTTTGCAGTGGCCGGTACGCATGGTAAAACTACCACGACCAGTATTCTGGCACATTTGCTAAAAGAAGTTGGAGCCCCGTTTACGGCGTTTCTAGGAGGGATTTCAGAAGATTTCAATACCAATTTTGTTTTTGAAGGCACCGAATTTTCGGTAGTAGAGGCCGATGAGTTCGATCGTTCTTTTCTTCGTCTTTTTCCCGATGTGGCTTGTGTTACTTCGATGGATGCCGATCACCTCGATATCTACGGAGATGTAAGTGAATTGAGAAAGTCCTTCGGAGAATTTGTTGGTAGGATACAACCAGAGGGCAAGCTGTTCGTTCGCAACGGGCTCCCACTTGACGGGTTGACCTATGGCATTGATGACGGTAGCGATTACTGCATAGAAAATTTAAAAGTAGAAGGTGGTGCCTACCTTTTTGATATCCGTACACCGAACGAAATTATTGCAGGAGTTAAGTTCAATAAACCTGGCAGGCACAACCTGTTAAATGCCTTGGTGGCGTTTGGTA
Organism: Euzebyella marina; assembly: GCF_003687485.1. Classification (GTDB taxonomy): domain Bacteria; phylum Bacteroidota; class Bacteroidia; order Flavobacteriales; family Flavobacteriaceae; genus Euzebyella; species Euzebyella marina. The sequence goes on from NZ_CP032050.1 coordinate 1,406,974, forward strand.
TGGCAACCTATTCCGGTTACCCGACGCGATTGTTGGCAGATGCGTTGGCAACTTTCAAAGGAGTTCAAAGACGCTTTTCTTATCAAGTGAAAAGAGATGGGTTTGTGTTTATCGATGATTATGCCCATCACCCAACAGAAATTGATGCAGTGTATAGTGCCGTCTCAGAAATGCATCCCAATAAAAAAGCATTAGTGGTATTTCAACCACATCTTTTTTCCAGAACAAGGGATTTTGTAGATGATTTCGCCAAGAGTTTGGCGCAATTTGATAGTGTAGTTCTGTTGGATATCTATCCTGCGAGAGAAATGCCGATTGAAGGAGTGACTTCTGATTGGTTGATGGAAAAAATTGACAATCCGAATAAGAAAAAAGTAGAAAAAAACAAACTGATACAAGAAATAAAAGAACAAAATCCTGATGTACTTATCACGATGGGTGCGGGAGATATTGGCCTGTTGGTCGGTCAGCTAAAAAATGAGTTTGAATATGCGAATTAACTATAACTACATAAAGTTGTTGGGTTTGGTACTCGTAATTACGGGGCTTTACGCATTTTCGAACCATAGAAGCCAGCAGAAAAAAGTGTCTGGAATGAAGGTGGAATTCGTCGGAGACCAGAACTTGTACATTACTCAAGGCGCGGTTAATAAATTGTTAATACAAAAATTTGGGAGCCTTGAAAACGTGCCCAAAGAAAAATTAGTTTTGAATACTATGGAGAAGGCCATCGAGGCCAACGAAATGGTGAAAAGTGCACAAGTTTATCTCACCGTTAATGGGGATTTGGCGTCGAAAATCATTCAACGCACACCAATCGGACGTATAGAGGGGAATTCTCAGTTTTATCTAGATGATCAAGGACAACGCATGCCTTTGTCTATGAGCCATTCTGCACGTGTACCCATTATTACCGGAAAGGTAAGTGGTGAGACCTTGGCAGATGTATATGAAATTTTGAACTATGTAAACAAAGATGAGTTCTTGAGAAAGAACATCATCGGTATACATATCGAGTCGCAAACCAAGTACCAACTCAAATTTCGAACGGAACAGTTCCTAGTAGAATTGGGCGATGTGAACGACCTGCATAAAAAGTTTACCAATTTCAAGGCCTTTTATGTCAAGGCTAAAAGAGATAAGGCTTTGGAAGATTATGGTATGGTGAGTTTAGAGTTTAATAATCAAGTAGTGTGCACTAAAATATAAGTTATGGAAGTAGGTAATTATTCGGTAGGACTGGACATTGGAACCACCAAGATTGTGGCCATCATTGGCCGTGAAAACGAATACGGTAAAATTGAGGTATTGGGTATCGGAAAATCCAAAAGCCTTGGTGTACACCGTGGGGTGGTCAACAATATTACCCAAACCATACAATCGATACAGCAAGCTGTAGAAGGTGCAGAGGCAAGTTCGGGTCTAAAAATAGGTTCGGTAGTGGTTGGTATCGCAGGGCAGCATATCAGAAGTCTTCATCATAGCGATTACATTACTCGACCTGATTCGGAAGAAGTTATCAACGAAGAGGATCTTGACAAGCTTTGTAACCAGGTTTACAAATTGGTGATGCTACCGGGAGAAGAGATCATTCATGTACTTCCACAAGAATATAAAGTCGATGGCCAAGCTGAAATCAAAGAGCCTATCGGTATGTACGGTGGGCGTCTTGAAGCCAACTTTCATGTGGTGGTCGGTCAAGTATCGTCCATAAAAAATGTAGGCCGATGTATAAAAAGTGCAGGCCTTGATTTGGGCAATATTACATTGGAGCCTTTGGCTTCATCAGATGCGGTATTGAGCAAAGAAGAAAAAGAAGCAGGGGTGGCCCTTATTGACATAGGTGGTGGCACCACTGATCTGGCCATTTTTAAAGATGGAATCATCCGTCATACGGCTGTTATACCTTTTGGTGGTGGAGTTATTACGGAAGACATCAAAGAAGGATGCTCCATTATCGAAAAGCAGGCCGAGCTTTTAAAAATAAAATTCGGTTCCGCCTGGCCGGGAGAAAACAAAGACAATGAGATTGTTTCCATTCCTGGTTTAAGAGGTCGAGAACCAAAAGAGATTACTCTAAAAAACCTTTCGAAAATCATTCACGCGCGTGTGGTAGAGATTATCGAACAGGTGTATACAGAAATAAAGAACTACGGGCATGATGAGCAAAAGAAGAAGCTGATTGCAGGTATTGTTCTTACCGGTGGTGGAAGCCAATTAAAGCATTTGAAGCAGTTGGTCGAGTACATCACAGGAATGGATACCCGTATCGGATATCCTAATGAGCATTTGGCAGGCGATTCAGACGAAGAGATTGCAAGCCCCATGTATGCTACTGCGGTAGGTTTGTTGATGAACGCGGTAAACAATGAGAACAAGAAGAAACCTGCGGCCAAAAAGGAAACTAAAAAAGAGGAGCCGGAATTGGTGATGGCAGGTCATGAAGAAGAACAAATCCCCCAACAGGCCAAAGTTAAGAAAGAGAGAAAGTCGGTGTTCGATGTATGGTCGGAGAAATTGAAAGACTTTTTAGATAACGCCGAATAAAAAAACTATAAGAAAAAGAACATTAACCAGTAATAAAAAAGAACTATGAGCAACAACACGGAATTTGATGGGATATCCTTTGACCTCCCCAAAAATCAAAGCAACGTAATAAAGGTGATCGGCGTTGGCGGTGGCGGTAGCAACGCTATCAACCACATGTTTCAATCAGGTATCAATGGCGTTGATTTTGTTATTTGTAACACCGATTCACAGGCGCTGAACAACAGTGCCGTACCAACGAAAATTCAGTTGGGTGTATCTTTGACCGAAGGGTTAGGGGCAGGTGCGAACCCAGAAGTAGGTGAGCAGGCCGCATTGGAAAGTATGGAAGAAATCAAGCAAATGTTGGCTTCCACTACAAAAATGATCTTCATTACTGCCGGTATGGGTGGAGGAACGGGTACTGGTGCCGCTCCTGTCATCGCCAAGCAGGCAAAAGAATTGGACGTGCTGACCGTGGGCATCGTAACCATGCCTTTTGAGTTCGAAGGAAAAATGCGTTGCGAGCAGGCACGTATCGGAATCGAAAAATTGCGTTCAAATGTTGACTCATTAATAGTTATCAATAACAACAAGCTGCGTGAGGTTTATGGTAATCTTGGCTTTAAGGCCGGTTTCTCAAAGGCCGACGAAGTACTTTCTACCGCCGCAAGGGGTATTGCCGAAGTAATAACACATCACTACACGCAGAATATTGACCTTCGTGACGCCAAAACGGTATTGAGCAATAGCGGTACAGCGATTATGGGGTCTGCCATGGCAAGTGGTTCTGCCCGGGCCAATGAGGCAATTATGAAGGCGTTGGACTCTCCGCTGCTGAACGATAATAAGATTACAGGTGCCAAGAATGTATTGTTATTAATCGTTTCCGGTTCTCAAGAGATTACTATTGATGAAATCGGTGAAATCAACGATCATATACAAACAGAGGCAGGTCATGGTGCGAACATTATCATGGGTGTAGGTGAAGATGAAGATCTAGGTGAGGCTATCGCTGTTACGGTTATCGCTACGGGATTTAACGTCGATCAACAAGACGATATCGTTAATACCGAAAGCAAGAAAATCATCCATACATTGGAAGATGAGCAGAAGGCCCAACAAGACCTTACAAGCAATAGAAATATTGTGCATCAGTTGGTAGAGGAAGAAGAGGTTCGTGAACCTATTATCAAGCATACCTTGATCGAAGAGGAAGAAGAGGAATTGGGAATGGATTTGGTAAAGACAACCAACTATATTAAAAACTTCAATGTGTTTTATGAAGAGGTAGTCGAAAAAGTAGATAAGAAGCCTCAAAGAGATGATGATTTCGTGATTATCGAGTCGAAGACCTCTTTGCATGATATTGAAGTGGTCGATCCGATTACCGTTGAGTTTGACAGGTTGAAAGAAGAGCAAATGTCAATGAGCTTTGATATGCCTTTGAGCATGCCTAAAAAGGTAGAGGAAGAAGAAAGTAACGACAATGTGATTACTTTCAATTTAGACGACGATATTAAGGATATAAAGGTGAATAACCCCGTGGAAGTAATTCCTGTATTGGAATACAACAAGAAGGGAGAAACCCGCTATAGCCTTGATGATTATATGGAGCTTGAGGATAAGTTGAACAACGCCAAGCCTCAACAGCAGCAACCTAAGCCTGTTGAGAAAGAATTGCTTATCGAAAAGAAATCGGTCGAGGCCATCGAGAATACACAAAGACCTCAAGAGGCCGATATAGATCCTATGAACAGCCCTATTGAAGAGCTTTTGCGCGAAAGGGCCGATGAGCGAAGAAGAAAACTTAAAGACTTTAATTATAAATTTCAGAATAGCGTTAATAGCATTGATGAAATCGAACGTCAGCCAGCTTATAAAAGACAAGGTATCGATTTGAGCGATAGCCGCGGTCAAGAAGGTAGGGTTTCGAGAACTACCTTAGGTTCAGATAGTAATGACGACATTCAATTACGATCAAACAACTCGTTTTTGCACGACAATGTTGATTAACGATTTGGTTTTGTAAAGCATACTGTGCCAACTCGACTGTAAACCCGAAAAAAGAGAACATTTTTTCGGGTTTATTTTTTATCTTCGCAGTCCTTAAAAAGATAGCTAAAATGAGCTTACAGCAAAAAGTAATGGAACAGATGAAAGCAGCTATGAAATCGAAAGATTCAGTTGCTTTAGAATCGTTGCGGGCTATAAAATCAGCTTTACTTTTAGAGCAGACCAGTGGCACGGGTAAGGAGTTGACCGAGGAGGATGAGATCAAACTCGTTCAAAAATTGGTGAAGCAGAGAAAAGACAGTGCCGCTATTTTTAAGGAGCAAGGTAGAGATGATTTGGCCGAACCCGAATTGGCCCAAGTTGCCGTTATAGAACAATTTTTACCTGAACAATTGACAGAGGAGGAAATTGAAAAAGTGGTGGTTCAGACCATAGATTCAATCGGAGCCGAAGGAATGAAGGATATGGGTAAGGTAATGGGTATCGTATCGAAGGAATTGGCAGGTCAGGCCGATGGAAAGACGATATCTATGATCGTAAAGAAAAAATTAGCATAGAACAATGGCCCCGTGGCGCAACTGAATAGCGCATCAGATTTCGGCTCTGAGGGTTGGGGGTTTGAATCCCTCCGGGGTCACAAATATGCAAAAAGCCACACCGGTAAGGTGTGGCTCTTTTTTTGGATAGCTTGATATTTAATCGTCTATCATTCTAAGAAGCGTTCAAATGCTTCTTAAAAAAGTCAATGGTTCGCCCCCAGGCCAATTCTGCTGCTTCCTTATCGTATCTTGGGGTAGAAGTATTATGAAAGCCGTGGTTCACATCAGGATAGGTGTAGGCCACATATTCTTTGTCGTTTTCTTTTAAAGCTTCCTCATAGGCTGGCCAACCGGCATTCACGCGTTCATCTAAACCTGCGAACTGTAACATGAGTGGAGCATTTATTTGGTCGATATCCTCCGTGGGTTGTCCCCCATAAAAAGGTACAGCGGCAGCCAAGTCAGGTACTTTTACGGCCATCATGTTAGAGATCCATCCACCGAAACAAAAACCAACAACACCAATTTTACCTGAACAATTCTCATGGTTCTTTAGATAATCGAAAGCGGCAATAAAATCCTCGAGCATTTCATCACGGTCACGTTTACGCTGCATTTCTCTCCCTTCATCATCATTGCCGGGGTAACCCCCCAACGGGCTCAAAGCGTCGGGTGCCAAGGTGATAAAGCCTGCAAGGGCAGCTCTTCTAGCGGTATCTTCGACATAGGGGTTCAACCCTCGGTTTTCGTGTACCACAACAATACCCCCCAACCTATCTTTCGTGTCTTTGGGTTTGGAAAGAAGACCTTTGATAGTGCCGCCACCATTTGGTGAATCATAATTGATAAAACCACTGTCTAATTTCGGATCATTGGGTTGCACTAGCAAGGTGTCTCTATAATTGGGCATAAGAAAGCTCATTAATGATGCAACCGTGATACCGCCCACGGCATAGAGAGAAAGCTTCTCAATGAATTCCCGTCTTTGCAGTTTGTTATGGGCATAGGCATCATAAAGGTCAAAAACTTCTTGTTTGATCTGTTCTTTTTTTAAGGGTTTCATAGTTGTACGTTTTTAGTTGAGTATCTGCTTTACGAAATCTTCTTTATATGCGCGGCCAATGGGGAGAATTATAGAGTTTGATAAGTAGATCTGGTTGCCTACCAGCTTTTCTATTTTAGAAGTGTTTACAATATGGGACCGGTGAATGCGGAAGAACTGTGGGGCCGGCAAGGTATCTTCCCAAAACTTAAGAGGTTCACTTGAAAGATGCTTTTTATCAACGGTAACTATTTCGGTGTAGTCGGCATCTGATTCTATGTGAAATATTTCGTCGATTACTACTTTAATATGTTCGTAACCGGATTTGATATAAATTTCTTTGACAATCTTCGCCGGAAACAAATTTTCAGGTACTGGTTCTGTGGTGACCGAGCTTCTTGAAGAAACTTTTGAAACGGCTTTTACAAAACGTTGAAAAGAAAAAGGTTTTAACAAATAATCGACCACATTGAATTCATAACTTTCCAAGGCATACTCCGAAAAGGCAGTCGTTAATATCACCTGCGGCGGATTTTGCATCGACTTGAGAAAATCGATACCAGAAATCTTGGGTAGGTGTATATCAAGAAACATCAGGTCGACCGAATCATTTTTAATGAATTCCATTGCCTGAATGGCATCCGAAAAGACACCTTTTAATTCCAAAGAACCAATATCGTCAATGTATTTTTTTAAAATACGTTGCGCAGGGGGTTGATCTTCAATAATGATGCAATACATCTTTTAAAACTTTTCTAGCTGCATTGATAATGATACTGAGAAGTTTTTCTCGGTCTCATCAATATGCAATTCGTGTTTGTTGGGGTAGAGTAGCTCTAACCTTTTTTTGACATTCTTCAGGCCAATACCCTTGGCAACAGTATCTAGGCCTATGACCTGTTCAAAATTGTTCTTACAGATAAAAGTCAAGCAATTGTCTTTCATATTGACCTCAATCTCTATTTCAATGTCTTTAGATTGCCCCGATTGGCTATGCTTAAAGGCATTTTCAATGAAAACTACCAAAATTAAAGGCGCGATCTTATAACCAGGTTCAATTCTGCCCTCTATAAAATTTACCTTTCCCCTTTCTTCAATCTGCAGTTTATAGAGTTTAATAAAGTTACTAAGTTGTTCTAACTCTTTCTGTAGGGGAACAAATTTTTCTTTGCATTCATAGAGCATATACCTAAGAACACCGCTCATTTCTAAAATGATTTCAGGGGTCTTCGCAGAGCCTTCCAAAGCATACGAATAAAGATTGTTAAGGTTGTTGAACAGAAAGTGCGGATTGATTTGAGACTTTAAGAACTGAAGTTCGCTTTCTTGAACGTAGCTTCTAAGTTTTTGTACCTCCTGCTGGCTGCCTATGGCATCCCAAGCAAATTTAAAGCCGGATAGAATCGCCAGCACGGGTAGAATATCAAAAAAAGCATAATAAATACCAGGAACAATACTAGCCCTAACCGTACCTGGGTAGATAACAGTTTCCAATAGCTCTTCAATCATGATAACCAAGAAAAAGACGAGAGAGGCATAACCGAAGAAGGTCCAATACTTCTTTTTATAAAGATAATGGGGCATTAGGTAGTAAGTAATCACTCCTGACGCCACGGTATATATTAAGAAAAATAGAATCTGGTCAAGACTGATGCCAGGGTTATTTCTATCGAAAGAATAAAAGAGCAATACTAGAATGTGAAGGATAACCTGAAAGAGTAGCTCTCCTCTTGAAATAAAAGTTTTTTGCATCCTATAAAACTAAAATAATACCCTTTCACAGAAAAATTAAGTGTTGCTAACAACATGAATAACACTCTGAACGACAGATTTTTCACTCTAAGTATTAGAGTTGTCGTTTACTGCCTTAGTTCGGTCGTTCAAGGGTTTGAATTTTTGTTTTTGGTATTAGTATGCATCTTTGGGCAAATCCAAATTTCAATTCAACATGTTACCAAAAATTAAAAATTTCTCCTTCATGCTTTTATTAGGCTTTTTGCTACTGGGCCTGCAAAAGGGGAAGGCACAGGACAATTCGGCCATTACTATTTCGGGTACGGTAGTCGAAGAGGCCACAGGGCAGCCGATTGCATTTGCAACGGTGATGGTTGCCGACAATGAAACCAAAAAACCTTTGACGGGTGCCACAACCGGAGACGACGGTAGTTTTACTCTTGAGACCAGTGCCGATAATTTCTACGTAGAGGTCGGTTTTCTAGGTTTTCAATCTAAAACTTTCGGTCAACCTACGACCCGAACCCCAAAAATGGATTTAGGAACGATTTCACTGACTGAAGATGCGCAGCAATTGCAAGAGGTGGTAGTGGCCGGAGAGATATCTAGAACCGAATTCAAGCTCGATAAAAGAGTTTTTAACGTAGGTAAGGATTTGAGCAGCACTGGAGCCAGCGCCCTAGAGGTTTTGAACAATGTGCCATCGGTGAATGTAAATATCGAAGGTAAAGTGAGTTTAAGGGGTAGCCAAGGGGTGCAAATGCTTATTAATGGAAAGCCCTCGATTATAGCAAGTGAAGAAGGCAATGCTTTGGGTACGATTACCGCTGATATGATTGAAAGGGTGGAGGTAATTACAAACCCTTCGGCTAAATACGATGCGGAGGGAACTTCTGGAATTATCAATATTGTACTTAAAAAAGAGGAAAGAAAAGGCCTTAACGGTTCTATTTCGGTAAATACAGGTACCCCAGCAGGTCATAGTGTTGGAGTAAGCCTTAATAGAAGAACAGAGAAGTTCAATCTATTTAGCCAAATCGGAGTAGGGGTACGAGATTTACCTACCGATGTTGAGAATAGAAACGTAAACCTGGTCAACAATACCGCTGTGGTAAGCACTGGTGAAGAGTACAGAAATGAAAACTATTATAATTTGGTTTTAGGTACCGATTACCATATCAATGATATGAACGTTCTTACCTTATCGGGAAATTTTGCGCTAGAAATCGAAGACCAGCCATCTACCACCGATTTTGCCGAGTATGATGCTGCAAACGCCATTGTTTCTCAATGGCAGCGAACCGAGGTTACAGAGGCAAGAAACCCAAAATTTCAATATGAATTACAGTACAAGAAAAATTTTGATGAAGATGACGATGAACATACCTTACTTTTCAGTGGTTTAGGAAACTTTTTCGGTAAGGATCAGTCCTCAGAATTTATCAATAGTACCGTATCGGGAGAGTTGAATGATGCCAACCAACAGACACGTACCGATTTTAAAGAGGCCGTCTTTACCTTTAAATTGGACTACACCAATCCGCTAACCGATGAAATAACTTTGGAAACTGGGGCGCAATATGTCTTGAACGATGTTAGCAACGATTACGAAGTAAACAACCTTATTGATGGAAACTATGTGAACGACCCAGGTCTTACCAATATATTTGAGTATGATCAAAAGGTGTTAGGCCTTTATGGTACTGGCTCTTATGAGGGTAAAAAATGGGGGGTAAAAGGTGGACTGCGTTTAGAGCAGACCGATTTGAATACTTTTTTGGCCACGACTGATGAATCAAATGATCAGAGTTATGTAAACTTTTTTCCAAGTGCTCATACATCGTACAAGTTCACCGATAAAGTTTCACTTCAGGCCGGTTACTCAAAACGTATCTACAGACCTCGCATGTGGGATTTGAACCCGTTCTTCAACATTCGAAACAATTTTAGCATCCGACAAGGTAATCCTGAATTAGAACCTGAGTTTACAGATTCTTATGAGTTAACCAGTATTTATATTTTAGGGAAAGCCTCTTTAAACTTTGGCGTTTACCATCGATATACTACCGACGTAATCGAAAGGGTATCGACTTTTGAAGATAATGTGAGCACCTTTAAGCCTGAGAATATAGGTACCAATAAGTCTACTGGTATCGAGTTTAACGCCAAGTATAGCCCGGCCAATTGGTTGACATTGAACGGAGACTTTAACTATAGCTCTTTTAAGAGAGATGGTGTTTTCAACACCCAGATATTTGACTTTACCGGAGATCAATGGTCTTCAAAATTAATGACCAAAATAAAGTTGCCAGCCGATTTTGATTTAGAAATGACCGGTAATTACCAATCGAGCTATAGAACGGTTCAGAGCAGAATGGAGGATATTCTCTTTATGGATATGGGTCTTCGCAAAAACCTTTTTAAGGGTAAAGCGGTAATCAACTTAAGCATACGTGATTTGTTTGCCTCTCGAGTCAATGAAAGTCAAATTGCACAAGCCGATTTTGAGGTTTATAATCGGGCACAAAGAGGACGTTTTGTAGCCTTAGGTTTTAGTTATGGTTTCGGTAAGGGGGAAGCCATGCAATATTCAGGTCAACGAAGAAGATTTTAAGTCAAGCTAAGCGAATAGGTTGATAGCCAAATGTAGTGTGGATTTGACTTGAGGCACTGCATTTGGCATTTTATTGCCACCATCAATCATTTGTTAAAAGCCCCAATTTTAGGGCCTGCTTAGTTAGGCCGGCCAAATTTTTTACCTGAAGTTTGGCTATCAAGTTTTTGCGATAACTCTCAATGGTGTGTTTACTTAAAAAGAGTTGGTCGGCAATCTCTTGGGTGGTATATTCTTCGGCAATAAGTTTCAAGACTTCTTTTTCTCTTTCCGTTAAATGAATTTCTTCTTGGCGGCGGTTTTCGAACATGGCATCGGTATACGCCTTTTTTATTTCCGATGAAAAGTATTTTTCACCTTTAACAATAGTCTCTATGGCCAAAAGCAGTTCATCCTTTTCGGCATTTTTGGGCACATAACCATCGACATTGCCTTTAATCAGTTTCTCGATTTTTGTTCCATCGATATGCATGCTTACCACCAACGTTTTTAAAGTTGGGTAATTCTCTTTCACCTGTTGGTTTAATTCAATACCATCTATTTCTGGCATGGTTAGATCGGTAATCAATAGATGTAGGTCTTGAGCACCATTAATATCTAAGTACTTCAGCACTTGGGCGCCGTTTTTAAAAGTAGCGGAGATTTCAAAACGAGAATCTTCCTTTAGAATGCTCAAGAGCCCATCAATGAACATTTGGTGATCGTCGGCAATTAGTATTCGATGCTTCATTTTACTTAGGCTTTTTGTTAATTCTTCTTTTATATGCGAAATCTGTGAGTATAGTTAGAGGAATGCCAATTATTGTAAAAAAGAGATAGGTGCCAATCATTGGGTTACCACAATCAAGCGTATGGGAAAAGGACAATCGACCATACCATAACGGAAATACGAAAACATGGCCAATGATCAAGGCAATTAACAGTAAATAGCGCCATTGCGATTTACCAATAGAAATAACCACTGAGTACCCAAACCACTGCAAGGTCGAAATTAGTAAGAGGGCTATTATTTTCATAGGGTAGGAAAGGTTATGGAGACAACTGTACCTCGGTTAACCGACGAATCAATAAATAACTCACCGTTAATATCATTGACCCTTGTTTTGATATTCTGAAAGCCTATACCGTCTGATGTTGTAGCCGTATCAAACCCAACTCCGTTATCTTCAAATAACAAAGAAGCTTCAGCTTCCGCAATTGCAAGATTTATAGATATTTCGCTGGCATTAGCGTGTTTCAAAGTGTTTGTGATGAGTTCTTGTATAATCTTATATACTTGTAATTGAACGGATTCTACAAGACCGTTCACAGCCTTTTTTGGATGTGCCTGAAAATTTATTTTGATTCCCCCATTTACGGTCATAGAAGATATATATTCATCGATTAGGTCAGTAAGCGTATTTTGCTTGAACTTTTTTGGTACCAAGTTATGCGAAATGTTTCTGACCAGTTGGTAGGTTTCATCAAGCTGCCCGCCAATAGGCCTTAATTGTTGAAACTTTTCAGTAAGCCCAGAGACTTGTAGTTTGATGCCTGCTAAATTTCCGCCGACACTATCATGAAGTTCTTGGGCAATACGTTTACGCTCTTCGTCTTGTGCTTCTATCGAAGCTTTTATCAAACTAAGTTCCTGCTCATTCTTTAGTGCTTCGACCTTTCTTTGGTTAATTTCTTCTTGTTTACGGGCTAGTTCACTTTGGGTTTGAAGTTTCTGATAGTAGAGGAATAAAAGGCCCAAAATAGGTATTAGAACAACCAAAAAACCAATTAAAACGGCATTCTTGATGGTGCGTTGACGTTTCAGTTCGGCCTCCTGTAGAATTTGGTTTTCCTTCAAATCGGAAATGGACTTTTCTTTCTGTAAGGTTTCGTACTGTACCTCTAATTCTCGAATGACCTTTTGCTGTTGACGATTGGCTATTTGGCTATTTACTCCCGCTAGTTGGGTCATCACGGCATAGGCATTTGAAAAATCTTCCTTTGCCGCAAATACCCTCCTTTGAATATTCAAAATATCCCTTTGGTAATATAAATTGTCTCGCTCAATAGCATTGATATAGGCAACGGATAAAGCCGCAACCGCTGCATCATAATTTTTCTCTTGTAGAAATAATTCGCCCATTCTAATGGTTCCCTCAAAATAGATGTTGTGAAACCCTTGTTCCATACCACTTTCACGAGCTTGGTTATATAGAGTGAAGGCCTCTTGGTAGTTTTTGTTCAGCTCTGCTACCGTACCCAATTTGAGCTTGACCGTCAATTCTTGTTTCTTTTGCTGTGAGTTTTGGGAGGCTGAAAGTGCTTTGTCAAAATATGTTTTGGCACTTTCGTATTCTTTGTTTATGAAATGGGAATCGCCAAGATAAGTGAAAAGATCAGGCATCAATTCCGGCCAATCTTTCTCAATATTGCTTGGTAATTGCTCAAGGGTTGCAATGGCCTTATCAGGTATTTGTTTGAGATTGTAGCTATTAGCCAGAGCTATTTTATTTCGGAACAAATACTCTTTATTGTTAGAAGATTCAGCGGCTTTAATGCCCTCGATATGCCATTTAATGGCATTGTCTATCAATCCGTTAAAACGGCTTCCTAATCCGAGTATGTAATAAGCCTTTGAGAAACGGATCGATTTTTGAATAGAGTCTTGATCCCAGTTTCTAATTTCCCTTAAATAAAGATTGCCATACTGAATGATACTATCTGAATTCGCCTTATCGATATGATATGCGGCCAATTGTTCTATGACCGAGAATCTTTCGGGGCCGAATTTTGCCGTTTTAAGGGCTTTGTAATACGGGTCTAGTGATTTCTGGTGTGTATTGGGTACCGTTGAGAACCAGAGGTCTTTTGTAGCTGTTCCTTCACTTTTTTGCGCATTTGAAAAATAGATGCAACCCATCAATAGTATCATTAACCATTGATATCTTTTTGGGAATCTTGACTGTAATGGAGGCCTCAAAATTTTATGTTGCATTTATTTTTTATCCAGGTACAAAAACACGGTCAAGTCGATTGCCTTCCAGCTCAACCACCTTCTTGTCGATATATTTTATAAGCTCAGGACAGTTGTTTTCATAATCTTCGCAAATTACGGTTTTTGACCTTTTATTGATAGTGAGGGTTACTTTCAATTCACTTTTGCACGAGGAGGTCGAGCTGTATTTTTCCGAGAGGTTCCAGAAACCTTCAGCCTCTACTTTTTTGAAGAATCCTAAAGTAGATAAAGTGTCTAGAAAGGTTTCTTTGTAGTTGTGATGCTCGATTTGAGATGAGGTTGTAGGGCTGTAGCGTATCTTGTTCTTGGTGACTTCGAAACTGTCAAAGTGAAAAGCACCCCTTTTCACCGTAAGTACGCAGTTGTCTTTGACTTTATGTTTCTGTTGGTAATTTGAAACTGATCTATTATTGCAATAGACCGCAATAGCGAGACAAAGAGCCAGTAGTTTAGGGTAAATATATTTCATTTCGACAGGTTAAAAGTTCTGTACAAAAATGAATTATACTAAATCTGAACACTAGACCTATACCAGTGAAATGCAACCCCCTGAAAACAGGGTAGCACTAGCTTTATACTGTTGTAGTATTCTTCTCAGTTATGGAATCAAGTATCATATGTGCGTGAACCCTTGAGTTTTCAATAAACCATTTATGGGTTTCCATTCCACCACAAATGACTCCGGCCAAATAAAGCCCGGGTATATTGGTCTCCATAGTTTCTGGATTGTAGTTAGGCAGTCGCTTTTCATCGTCGGAAAGTTCGATACCCAAATGTTGTAAGAATTCAAAGTTGGGCATATAACCGGTCAAAGCTAAAACGAAATCATTTTCTATCGCCAAATCACCTTCAGGGGTGTTTATGATAATCTCGTTTTCTTTAATCTCCCTTACTTCTGAATTGTAGAATGCTATGATACTACCTTCTTCGATACGATTAACAATATCGGGCCTGACCCAATATTTGACTCTTTGGCCAACTTCCGGACCTCGGATGATAAGAGATACATCAGAGCCTTTACGCCAACACTCCAATGCAGCATCGATAGCAGAATTGCTGGCGCCGATGACAGCGAGTTTTTGATTGGCATAAAAATGAGGGTCTTTATAATAGTGCGATACTTTGGGCAGGTTTTCTCCTGGAACATCGATGGTATTCGGCAAATCATAAAAACCGGTTGCCACTATCACCTTATCGGCAGAATAGGTTTGTTTGCTAGAAGTAATCTCGAAAATATCGTTTGCTTTTTCTACATTCACTACCTTTTCAAAGAGCCGAATATGAAGTTCATTTGAAGTGACAATACGTCTGTAATACTCTAAAGCTTCATTGCGTTTTGGTTTTGCCTCCTTACTAATAAATGGTATGCCATCAATCTCCAGTTTTTCTGAAGAGGAGAAAAACTGCATGTTAATGGGGTAGTTGAACAAAGAATTGACAATAGGACCCTTCTCTAAAATCACATAGCTGAGTCCCCTTTTTTTGGCCTCCAAGCCACAGGCAATTCCTATCGGTCCGCCACCAATTATTACAATTCGAAAATGCTCCATTTATCCGTAGCTGTTTTTAGGTCTTTAATAGTGTTCAAAGGGGCTTCACTTTTAAAAATAAAACTGCCTGCCACCAGTACGTCTGCGCCAGCCTTTATCAGAGCTTTGGCATTTTTTGCAGTAACACCACCATCTACTTCTACCAACGCCTTTGAATCGTTCATTTTGATGAGTTCTTTGGCATCAGTGATTTTTTCGTAACTATTTTCAATAAAACTTTGACCACCGAAACCAGGGTTTACACTCATGATCAATACCAAGTCAATATCTTTAATCACGTTTTTCAGCAAGTTGACATTGGTATGAGGGTTCAGGGCAACGCCGGCTTTCATACCTGCATCTTTAATTGCCTGAATCGTACGATGCAAATGGGTACAGGCTTCGTAATGAACCGTTAGAATGGTAGCGCCCAAATCGGCAAAAGTTTTAATATACCTATCAGGGTCTACAATCATCAAATGAACATCAAGCGGTTTGGTAGCATGTTTGGCAATAGATTTTATTACGGGCATGCCATATGATATGTTGGGTACAAAAAGTCCGTCCATAACATCTATGTGATGCCAATCGGCCTCACTTTGGTTCACCATTTCAACGTCTCTTTGTAAATTACCGAAATCGGCAGCAAGTAACGATGGGGCTATTTTGGCTTTATTCATTTTTAAACGATTGATTTCTTCTACAAAAGTAATGAAACGATACTTTTTTAAGGATTTGAATCTGTTGGTAAATCAAGTCCTTCATCAGATTTGGAGTTTTGTCATTTTAAGCAGACTTTTTTGGTTTACTCAAAATATGCACTGGTTTTATTTATGTAGAATACTATTTGTGTAAAGTCGTGTAATTGGTCGTTGAACAATTTAATTCTTACACAGTAACCATGTTCATTAGTTTGTTTGGTCAAGTGGTTGAATTCTAATGGTTAAGGATGAATTCTTGTGGCTGTCCACTCATCAGGAACGGGCTGTCAAAAAAATGGACAGTTGTATGGAAAGGCTTAAAATGAAAAAACTCCGGTAATCAGCCGGAGTTTATTCATCAATCAAAAAACGAACAGTCATGATAAACTGTTGTTGCTGTTAAAATTACAACTAATATGCCAAATTTCCAATTTAAGGATAATTTAACGTGTAATTTAAACCTTTACTATCCTAAGTAAGTTTTTAAGATTTTACTTCTGGATGTATGCTTTAATCTGCGTATTGCTTTTTCTTTAATCTGACGTACTCTTTCTCTCGTCAAATCGAATGTTTCTCCGATTTCTTCCAAAGTCATGGAGTGCTGTCCTGCCAATCCGAAGTAAAGACGAATTACATCGGCTTCACGCGGTGTCAAAGTTTCCAAAGCCCTTTCAATTTCAGTACGAAGAGATTCGTGCAATAACTCTTTATCAGGGTTTGGTGACTCACCACTACGTAAAACGTCATAAAGGTTAGAGTCTTCACCATCAATTAGGGGTGCATCCATAGATACATGACGACCTGAGTTTTTAAGCGATTGCTTAACGTCTTCAACAGTCATATCAAGCTCTTTTGCAATTTCTTCGGCCGAAGGCACACGTTCGTGAGCTTGTTCTAAAAAGGCAAAGGTCTTGTTGATTTTATTGATAGAGCCAATTTTGTTCAATGGTAAACGAACAATTCTTGACTGCTCTGCCAATGCCTGTAAGATAGATTGTCTAATCCACCATACGGCATACGAAATAAATTTAAAACCTCGAGTTTCATCAAATCGCTGTGCGGCCTTAATCAAACCTAAGTTACCTTCATTAATTAAATCAGGTAAGGTCAAACCTTGATTTTGGTACTGCTTGGCAACTGACACCACAAATCGAAGATTGGCCTTTGTTAGTTTTTCAAGAGCGACCTGGTCGCCTGCCTTGATGCGTTGTGCCAATTCTACTTCTTCGTCTGCAGTAATCAAATCAACCTTGCCGATTTCTTGCAAATACTTGTCTAAAGATGCCGTTTCACGGTTGGTGACCTGTTTTGTAATCTTAAGCTGTCTCATCTAAATATCCCTTTCTATTACGTGCGTTATGCATAGTTGCATATACTTATACGTAAAAAACATTGAAATGTTACATGAGGGTGAAAAAAACTTCAATTTTTTACGCAACCGTACAAAAAAAGCCCCTATTTGATTCAATAGGAGCTTTTGAAATGTTGATTTTAAGAGACTTAGTCGTTTTTAGGTTTTCTGTCTCTGTTATCCCTACCGCGTTTATTATCCCTACCGCGATTACGGTCGTTATTGTTACGTGGTGGTCTCTCTTTATAACCTTCCGGTTTTGGTAAAAGTACCTTTCTCGAAACTCTGTCTTTTTTGGTTCTAGAATCGATACCCATGTATTTAACATCGAAAACATCACCCATGTTGACCACGTCGCTTACGTTTTCAGTACGTTCCCAAGCTAGTTCCGATACGTGAAGAAGTACTTCGTTACCCGGAGCCTCTTGGTATTCTACTACGGCACCAAAGTCTAGCATTTTAATGACCTTTACTTCATAAACACTGCCTACTTCAGGCTCGAACATCAACGAATCTATTTTGGCCAATACGGCATTGATGCCATCTTGATCTGTGCCTAGAATCTCTACGATACCTTCTTCGGTTACCGGATCTTCATTGATCACGATAGTTGTATTGGTCTCTTTCTGAAGTTCTTGAATTACTTTTCCGCCAGGTCCGATCAATGCTCCGATAAATTCATTCGGAATAATTCTCGTTACCATTTTTGGTGCATGAGGTTTCACATCTTCATTTGGCGTTGAAATGGTTTCAGTAAGTTTACCTAAGATATGCAAACGACCATCTCTCGCTTGTTTAAGGGCTTTTACCAAAATTTCATATGACAATCCCTTGACCTTAATGTCCATTTGGCAAGCGGTGATACCATCGGCAGTACCGGTTACCTTAAAGTCCATATCACCTAAGTGGTCTTCATCACCAAGAATATCAGATAGTACGGCGTACTTTCCTGTTTCGGCATCTGAAATTAAGCCCATGGCAATACCTGAAACGGGCTTTTTAAGTTGAACCCCGGCATCCATCAACGCCATAGTGCCTGAACAAACCGTAGCCATTGATGAAGAACCATTCGATTCTAATATTTCGGAAACGACCCTAACAGTGTAAGGGCAATCTTCAGGAACCATACCTTTCAATGCTCTTTGAGCCAAGTTTCCGTGACCGACTTCCCTTCTTGACGTACCTCTGATAGGTCTTGCTTCTCCTGTAGAAAAAGGAGGGAAGTTATAGTGAAGATAAAAACGCTCTTCTCCTTCATAAGAAGGCATGTCTATTTGGTTGGCATCTCTAGATGTACCTAGAGTTACCGTAGCTAATGCCTGTGTCTCACCTCTGGTAAAGATAGCAGAGCCATGGGTAGAGGGTAAATAATCTACCTCGCACCAAATCGGACGAATCTCATCGGTTTTACGACCGTCAAGACGCAAACCTTCATTAAGTGTAAGGTCTCTAACAGCAGCTTTTTCAGCTTTGTAAAAATATTTTGAGATAAGGCCGTTATACTCTTCTTGCTCCTCTTCGCTAAAAGATTCGATAACCTCGTCTTTTATAGCTTCAAAAGCAGCGCTTCTTTCGTGTTTGGCAGAACCTGCCTTTGCAATTTCATACACCTTATTGTAGGTAAGGTCATGAATTTTCTTGGCAAGATCTTCATCTTCTCTTTCAGGTTCGTATTCTCTTGTTTCTTTCTTTCCGAAGGCTTCGGCTAATTTTACTTGGGCCTCGCACTGAACTTTGATAGCCTCGTGCGCAAATTTGATGGCTTCGGTCATTTCTTCTTCTGAAATCTCTTTCATTTCACCTTCTACCATCATTACAGAATCTGCAGAAGCACCGATCACCATATCAATGTCTGAATTCTCTAATTGGGCCAAAGTAGGGTTGATGATCAACTCTCCGTCGACTCTACCTACCCTTACTTCAGAAATAGGGCATTCAAAAGGAAAATCAGATAGTTGAATGGCCGCAGAAGCCGCCAAACCAGCCATTGCATCTGGCATAACATTCTCATCGTGAGACATCAATTGAATCATCACCTGAGTTTCAGAATGATAATCTTTCGGGAACAATGGGCGCAAAACCCTGTCAACTAAACGCATGGTCAATACTTCACCATCGCTTGGCCTGGCCTCTCTTTTAAAGAAGCCACCAGGATAACGGCCGGCAGCCGCGAATTTTTCTCTATAATCTACCGTTAAAGGAAGAAAATCTACATCCGAAGCCTTGTAATTGGAAACTACGGTACATAGCAACATACATTTGCCGGAACTAACTACAACAGAACCGTGGGCCTGTTTAGCCAATTTACCGGTCTCGATAGAGATTTCCCTACCGTCACCAAGGTCAATGACCTCTTTAAATACTTTTGGAATCATAAATTTGATTTAAATCCACCATAGAGGCGAACTGTTAAACAATGGTCTTTCCGACATTTTCGATGGTCGGAGTTGTTGTGTTGTGTTGACCAATGAAAAACCGTGTGAAGCTTTTTGAATTTGCCCCTTTAAAAAAGAGGACTTTATAATAAAAAAAGGGGGTCTAAATATAAGACCCCCAATCGAATTATTTTCTAATATTCAATTCTTTGATTAATTCACGATACTTTACAATATCTTTCTTAATCATATAGTCAAGAAGACTTCTTCTCTTACCTACCAAACGAACCAAAGAACGCTCGGTGTTGTAGTCTTTCTTGTTTCTTTTTAAATGTTCAGTCAAATGGTTGATGCGGTGCGTAAACAACGCGATTTGACCTTCGGTGGAACCTGTGTTCCCTTCACTACCGCCGTATTTTTTAAAAATGTCGGCTTTTACTTCTTTGCTTAAATACATGCCAATATTGCTTTAAATGATTTTTATGTATCCGATTGATTTTCAATCAGGGCGCAAATATACTACTAATTTTCTGAACTCCTAACAGGATTGTTCTGAATTAAATCTAAATACAGATTTACTTTTTTCTTCAAATCTCTTCTGTGCGAGATAAAATCTAAAAAGCCATGTTCTTGCAAGAACTCAGCGGTCTGAAAGCCTTCTGGCAAATCTTGACCCGTAAGGTCTTTAACGACCCTTGGGCCGGCAAAGCCGATCAAAGCACCAGGTTCCGATATATTGATGTCTCCCAACATGGCATATGAAGCTGTAGTACCCCCTGTAGTAGGGTCGGTACATAATGAAATATACGGTATTTTGGCTTCGGCCAACTGGGCCAACTTAGCAGATGTTTTGGCCAATTGCATCAGTGAAAGAGCGGCTTCCATCATTCTAGCCCCGCCTGATTTGGAAATCATTAAAAAAGGAAGCTTTTTCTTGATGGAGTAGTCTATCGCCCTTGCAATTTTTTCACCGACCACACTACCCATAGAACCTCCGATAAATCCGAAATCCATACAGGCAACGACCAAATCTTTACCCATCGATTTGCCAACCGCGGTTCTGACCGCATCTTTCAGGTTGGTTTTTTTCTGGGCATCTTTAAGTCGATCAGAATATTTCTTGGTATCCTCGAACTTCAATGGGTCTTTTGACGTGAGTTTTACATCAAGTTCTTTGAACTTGTTACCGTCGAAGATAATTTCAAAATACTCTTTACTTCCTATTCTGACATGGTAATCATCCTCTGGGCTAACATAAAAGTTTTTGGCAAGCTCCTCAGACTCTACAATCTTACCTGTGGGTGATTTGTACCACAGGCCCTTCGGAGTATCTTTTTTCTCTTCGGTAGCCGTTTGTATTCCCTTCTCCTTTCTTCTGAACCAAGCCGTCATATTTTCCATATTATCGTTAGCGGATATTTTAGATTTTTAAAGCGTGTTCACATTGTTCAAATCGGCAAAAGCCTTTTTCAAACGCTCTATGAACGCCTTTTCACCTTCTCTTAGCCACACGCGTGGGTCATATGCTTTTTTGTTAGGTTCATCAGGACCTTCTGGGTTTCCGATTTGAGATTGTAAGTAGTCTTTCTTGCCTTGTACGTAGTCACGAACACCGGAAAGAAAAGCATATTGTAAATCGGTATCAATGTTCATTTTAATAACCCCATAGCTGATACCTTCTCTAATTTCTTCTACTGAAGAACCGGATCCACCATGAAAAACAAAATCGATATGATTGTGCTCAACCCCGTATTTTTCAGAAATGTATTCTTGCGAATTCTTAAGAATTTTTGGGGTTAGCTTAACATTACCGGGCTTGTAAACCCCGTGAACGTTACCAAAGGCGGCAGCAATCGTAAATCTGTGGCTTACTTTTGAAAGTTCTTCGTAAGCGTAAGCTACCTCTTCAGGTTGCGTGTATAATTTAGAGTCATCTACATCTGAATTGTCAACCCCATCTTCTTCACCACCTGTGATACCCAATTCAATCTCTAAGGTCATATTCATTTTGCTCATACGCTCTAAATAGCCCTTGCAGATTTCGATATTCTCTTCAAGAGGCTCTTCTGAAAGGTCGATCATATGAGAGCTAAACAACGATTTTCCAGTTTCGGCAAAGTGCTTTTCACTCGCTTCTAACATACCATCGATCCAAGGTAAAAGTTTTTTAGCGCAGTGGTCGGTGTGTAGAATAACCGTAGCCCCATATGCTTCTGCCAATTGGTGAACGTGTTTTGCGCCTGCAACAGCACCCAAAACAGCTGCTTTTTGGTCTTCGTTCGATAAGCCTTTTCCAGCGTTGAACTGAGCTCCGCCATTTGAAAATTGAATGATTACCGGTGCATTCAGGCTCGCTGCCGTTTCAAGAACACCGTTAATTGTATTGGATCCGATTACGTTAACGGCAGGCAATGCAAAGCCTTTCTCTTTTGCGTAATTGAAAATATCCTGTACTTCATCTCCGGTGGCAACTCCGGGTTTTATATTGTGGGCCATAATTCTCTAGGTTTGTAATTTGAATGGGACAAAAGTAATAAAATATTATCTCTAAAGCTGAAGCCCAGCTCAAGATTATAAGCTGTTTGTATAACAGTATTTTAGATATCTGTTACTTAGCCAACCCATAAGCCAATAATTGTTTAAAATGGATAGTTAATACCTATTTGAAGTACTGAATTGGGCAGGTTGAAATCGGTGAGCCATCTATCGGAAACCTCTCTGGCGGGGTTATAGGTTTTGAAACCTAGGTCTGCCCTTAGTACAAAGTATGTGAAATCGTACCGAAGACCGAAGCCTGTGCCTAGGGCAATATCTTCGAGAGAACGTAATCCGGTAAAGGTGGCTGCAGGGTCTTCAACGTTATCGAATACGTTCCATATATTACCAAGATCGGCAAAAAGGGCACCTTTAAAATTACCAATGACGGGAAACCTGTATTCCAGATTCAATCCTATTTTCAAGTTAGCCTCATTGAAGTCGTTGATAGCATCCGTACGTCCTGGCCCAAGAGAATACGGAGACCATGCCCTAATATCGTTAGCACCTCCAGCAAAATAACTTCTAACAAAAGGTATATTGTCGGAGTTGCCATAGGGGATGGCAATACCGAAGAAAGTACGCAAGGCCAGAACATTGGCTCGTGATACGTTCCAGTATTTGATATAGTCGAACTCCGTTTTTACATATTGACTATAGGGCACCCCAAAAACCAAACGATCTTCATTCTCATTCTCTTCAAAAGGAATGACGGCGGATATAGTCGACAATAGGTTGCCGGCACTTTCTAGCTTAAAACGAAACTGATAAAAGGTATTATCGGTAATTCCTTCTCTATTATTAAGGTTGAGGGTATAATTACTGGCGAAGATGAGGTTGTTTTCAGTTAAGCGGTCTCTTCTTTCTTCAATTCTACTAACTGCTTGATAAATGGCCGCGGTTGAACTTACCTCTCTTTCTAGAATAGCCTGTGTAAAACCGGCCGTACCCTCGGGAATAATAAGCCTAGGGTTGTTGGACCCGTTGGGCAATTCGAAATACTCCTCCAATTCGGGATATTGAACTTCATCTAGATAACTATCAAAATTATCGGCAAGGTCATCTAATTGTTCATAAGAGTTTTGGTATACATTGAAAAAACGGTCAATGTTGACATTACGAACGAACTGTACATTTAACAATTCTACGTTGTGTTTGATAAAATCGGAGGGAATCCAGTTGTAACCCAATACGGTATTGAATGCCTGTTTATCCAAACCGATATTCTTTTGGAAGCTGGTTCCTAAAGAAATACGGGTTCTGGGTAGGGTGTAGCTGGGAATGATTGAATTGGTGTTGAAAAATGGAAACCAGATTCGTGGAATATCCAAATTTATATCGGCACCATACTCTTGTATATTAAAAAAACGGTTGTCAATAATACTAGGGTCGTTTGATGAACCAATGCTCAATCTACCAGCTAAACTCAGGTTTTCTGCGCCTCCAAATAAATTTCTGGCCTGCAATGATGGGCTAAGGGCCAAACCGACTTGTTGAATGTTAGATCGGGTCACCTCGAAAGAAGTTCCCAATGAATATTTAGGCCGGGCCGCCAAATAGATGTTAGCGTCGAGGGTGTTTCCTTCGCCAGTGGGTTCAGAGGTTATGGTAGGGTATTTAAACACTCCTAAATTGGTTATTTGCCGATAAGTACGCGTTCTGTCGATATCACGGTAAATACTATCCTTTTCAAAGAACACGGCATTGGCTAGGGTCTTTGGTTTAAAGCGTAGCTTGTCCCTGAAAAAAATGGTATAATCTTCGTAGTTTATCGATTGTAGTTCGCCGTCACCTTCGTCATATAAATAGTCGGTATAAATATTGATTTTGTTGAAACGATATACTTTGTACTCTGCTGAGGTAACGGCCGAATCCCCTCTTTTTTTGAAATTGTCGATATTAAGCTCTATGTTCATTTGCTGGTCATCGGCTACCTTAGTGGTATCTGTAGCAATATCATATGAAATCGAGCTTTCTTGAAAATTATAGACCCCTGAATTTCTAAAGATGGTACTGAGCCGCTCCCTTTCTCTTGCAAATTGTGAAAGATCGAACTGGTCTCCTCTTTTTACAAAAGATAGTTCTTCACTTTCTTGATATATTGAATCTATGGCTTTGGAAGCAATTTGATGCGAAATTGAATCTATGTAGAACGGTTTGCCCAAATCAATTCTATAATCAAGACTGGCCCTTTTCTTCTTGGTCAAAGTATCGACAATATAGGTCGTATTGTTGTTGAAATAACCTTTGCTGCCGTAGTAGGCGCTTAACCTTTCTAAAGTTCTCCTGGCCTTGGTGGTATCAACTACAACAGGTGCCTCGCCAATTTTTTTTAGCCATTCGCTTAGACCGCTAACTAGAAAAGATTCTCCCAATCGGTTTACTTGCTTTTTTGAGAGCAGGCGCACCAAACGTTCTTCTCTATGTTCTTTGCGATGCAGCCAAGCGTTGTACGACGAATCTGGGTTTTGTTTTGCCAGGTTGTAAAGATTCAGTCTAAGGGGGTATCCTAATATTCGAGTGTTGGGTTCTTGAACTATTAGGCTTTGTATGGCTTCGTCGTTGATTTCTTCGCCATCTGCGTATATGGTGTTTTCCCGAAGTAGGAGTTCGTTTTCGCCCACCCTTTTTAAGGTGTTGCACGCATTGATCGCAATCGCAAGAAATAATAGGCTTAATTTAGCACAGATATTGGTAAGGTGCGACGATTTACACATAGCCACCAAAATTACATCTTTTTATGATTGTTAAAAGCCAAATAAAGCTTATAAGAAGTCTACATCAAAAAAAGTACCGCAATCAACTGGGGTTGTTTTTTGTGGAAGGAAGAAAAACTATCAATGAGCTTCTGACCTCTAGATTTGAGCTAAATTCTTTGTATGAAACAGAAGAAGGTTTGATTGGTTCGAAAGATATTCGGCCAGAAATAATTTCTCAAGATGAACTGAAGAAAATAAGTGCTTTGACAACGCCTAGCGGTTGTTTGGCCGTCTTTAAGATTCCTGAGGTGCAATCTATAAATTCTGATAATTGGATTGTTGCCTTAGATGAAATTCGTGACCCTGGAAATTTGGGCACCATCATACGATTGTGCGATTGGTTTGGTGTTACTGATTTGGTCTGTTCAGCCAATACGGTCGATTGCTATAATCCTAAAACAGTACAGGCAAGTATGGGGTCATTGGCTAGGGTCAATGTGGGTTATACCGATTTAAGCCAGTTTTTGGCAAATTCGGATTTGCCTGTCTATGGCGCTTTTATGGAAGGCCATTCGGTCTACAAGAGCGACTTACCCGAAAAAGCTGTATTGGTAATGGGAAACGAAGCAAATGGAATCTCACCTGAAATTGAAAGTCTGATTTCGGATAAAATAGCCATTCCCCAATTTGGAAAACAATCTACAGAAAGTCTGAACGTAGCCACGGCCAGCGCGATTCTATTGAGCGAAATTCGTAGGAGGTAATCGATTTACTCGAAAGTGAAGTTAACGAAAATACCCCTGGTGCTCATTTTTTCAATATTGCTGGTCCATGGGCTATTAGGGTCATTGTCTCTGATCAATTCATCGGTCAGGCCAAAAACACCACGTATAGATGGGGTAAACTTAAAGTATTCCAGATAGAAATCGATTCCGAAACCGAGTTCGTAATTGTAAGTCCATTTTTTCATTCTGAAAGTACCGCTGCTATTGTCATCAGGGCTAGATTCGTTGCTACCTAAGTTCAATGAGGCCGAAGGGCCGGCCACTAGAAACGGTTTCCAGTTTCCGAAGCGGCGGGTGCTAATTTTTGCCAATACCGGAAAGTTGATGTAGGTGGATTTTACTTCGCGAATAGCATTTCTTTCACCTTCTTCGGTTGCTTGAAACCCGGGAAAGCCTAATGTTCGAGCATTGTAATAAAGACCGGGCTCAAGTCGTATATCTAAAAATTCATGAAGGTTCATTTCTCCGATCAACCCCACATTAAAGCCTGTAGATTCAAGAACCAAAACGTCGGTGTTGCCGTTTCCTCGATTGTTTTTGTAGTCAAATTTGAATCCATATCGGTTAAAGCCTAAAAAATATCCGTAATTAAGAAATTTTTTATCCTTGTTTTCGAGGTTGATGATGGGGTCCGCATTAAACTGTGCGTTTGCCGATAGGTTAATAAACAGCATACTTCCCAAAAGCAGAAAAAATCTTTTCATTCAAAAAAAATTATCCCATTAATGCCGAGACCTTATGTAGTAAGGGGGAGCGGGTTTTCAGTTGGTTTCAAAAGAAACCGGGTTTTTATTTTTTTCCTATATATATAGATGCCACCCCAAGCGTTTGGGGTTTGTTCTCTACCTCTATAAACCCGATTTTGCGCAAAATATTGTTGAACGCTTCACCATGTGGAAAAACAGAGGCCGATTCACTTAAATACCTGTAAGCAGAACGGTCTTTAGAGAACATTTTTCCGATGACCGGTAATATATTTTTGGTGTAAAGGTGGTACCCTTGTTTGAAAGGCGACTTTGTAGGTACTGAGGTCTCCAGAACCACAAATGTTCCACCCTTGGCAAGTACCCGATAAATTTCTGCCAGGCCTTTTTCTAGGTTTTCAAAATTACGAACACCAAAGGCAACTGTTATGGCATCAAAGCTATTATCTTCAAAAGGTAGGTTTTCACTATCGCCAACGATCATTTCAATGGTATTCTCCAGATTTTTGGCCTGAACCTTTTTTTTGCCCACTTCAAGCATTCCCGGAGAAATGTCCAATCCTACGATTTTGTCGGCCCCGGTCTCAATTAGATTAATAGCCAGGTCACCAGTTCCGGTCGCTATATCTAAAATAGAATTGGGGGTTGTTTTTTTTACGATAGAAACAACTCTTTTTCTCCATTGAACGTCTATACCGAAAGATATGACCCGATTGAGGCCATCATACTTATCTGATATGGTATCGAACATTTGGGTGACCTGTGCTTTTTTTCCCAGTTCAGAGTCTTTATAGGGGGTTACCTTTTTGGCCATTGGGCAAATTTTGGGCAAAGATACAATATAGGCCTAACTAAACGTTTACCTAGAAGGTAAATGAATTTGGTATGAAGGGGCAAATAAATACCAATTTAAAAGGGGCTACCGATTAAATGTGTAATTTTGCCACGCAAATCGGGGCAGATATTATTTAACTTTTTGAATCTAAGGTCCTAACATTGCAGACCACACAAAGTTGCTAGTAGATGAAAATTATTATTGCAGGTGCCGGTGAAGTAGGGTTTCATCTGGCCAAACTGCTATCTTACGAGTCTCAAGACATTACGCTAATCGATTCGAATAAAGAAAGTCTTGCGTATGCAGATACGCATTTAGATATTCGGGTGCTTCGTGGAGACGCGACCTCTATCTCTGTTCTAAAAGATGCCAACGTTCAAGATTCTAACTTGATGATCGGAGTGACGGCTTCTGAAACAACTAACCTTACCTTGTGTATGTTGGCCAAACAATTGGGTTGCGAGCGTACTATTGCCAGAATCTCCAATACAGAGTTTATAGATGATAAAGAGAGTATTAGGTTTAGCGAGTTAGGTATAGATGAGCTCATTTCGCCGGAGGAGTTAGCCGCTACCGAAATCAAGTTGCTATTGAACAAATCGGCATTCAACGATACCTATGAGTTTGAAAATGGTAAGCTGATAATGGTCGGTGTATCGCTGCCACCTACGGCACCTTTTGTGGGCAAGATGGTTAAAGAAGCTGCTAAAATATTCCCTGAGTTACATTTTATGCCCATAGCTTTACAGCGTACGGGAACGCAATATACCGTGGTTCCTCGGGGTGATACCATTTTTAAAGATGGGGATCAAGTGTATTTTATTACCACCAAAGAGGGGGTTGAAGAACTTTACAAGTTGACCGGTAAGAAAAAGGAGGAAATCAAGAATGTAATGATTTTGGGCGGTAGCAAAGTGGGCTTCAAATCGGCCCGTGACCTTTGCATGAACCGTTTTAATGTCAAGTTGATTGAAAAAGACAAAGAAAAGGCTTTTGATTTGGCCGATGAGCTTCCGAATGCACTGGTGATTAATGGTGACGGCCGTAATGTTGAATTGCTTGAGGAAGAGAGTCTTGAGTCGATGGATGCTTTTATCGCAGTGACAGGAAACTCTGAAACTAATATCATGTCCTGCTTGGTAGCCAAATCTAAGAGAATAAAGAAGACGATAGCCTTGGTTGAAAATATGGACTATTTTCAACTTTCCCATTCTATTGGTATCGATACTTTAATCAATAAAAAGCTACTTGCCGCCAACAATATTTTCCGTCATATCAGAAAGGGTGAAGTGGTGGCCCTGATGAGGCTGAACAATTTAAATGCCGAAATACTGGAATTCGTAGTAAAACCTAGTTCAAGGGTTACTGGCAGTATTATTCGTGAGCTTGATTTTCCAAGGTCGGCAACTATCGGTGGGGTCATTCGCGACGATGAGGGAATCATTGCCTTGGGGGGCTTTGAAATTAGGGCCGGTGATAGGGTAGTGGTCTGCTGCTTACCTGAAGCCATTCCGAAAATAGAACGATTGTTTCTCTAATGCGTCTTAACTCTAAAATAATATTCCATATAATGGGGCTCTTGCTGCTATGCAATGGCGCCTTTATGCTTTTGGCGGCGCTTGTAAGCGGAATTTATAAGGATGGAGCTACCCTTGGTATCGCTTTGGCGGCCATTACGACGATGTTCGTTGGTACTTTTGCCATGTTCTATACAAGAGGGCATAAGAAGGAGGTTAAGCGCAAAGAGGGCTATATCATAGTTACCTTTGGGTGGATTGTGATGTCTGCTTCCGGTATGCTGCCCTATCTTTTTGCCGATGCCATTCCGTCGGTTACCAATGCATTTTTTGAAACTATTTCGGGGTACACGACCACAGGGGCATCTATTCTAGATGATATTGAAGCATTGCCTGAGGGGCTTCTTTTTTGGAGGAGCCTAACCCACTGGATTGGAGGTATGGGTATTATAGTTTTGGCCATAGCTATTTTACCGCTATTAGGTATTGGGGGCATGCAGTTGTTTGCGGCCGAGGCACCTGGGCCTAGCGCGGACAAATTGCACCCGAGAATTACCGATACGGCAAAGCGTTTGTGGCTTATATATGTCGGGTACACTATCGCCGAAACCGTACTTTTAAAACTGGCTGGCATGTCTTTTTTCGACGCCATAAACCACTCCTTGGCTACGCTTTCGACCGGAGGGTTTTCTACCAAAAACTTAAGTCTTGCTTATTGGAACGACCAACCATTGATTCAATACATCGTTATTTTGTTCATGTTTTTGGCCGGTACCAACTTTGTATTAAGCTATTTCGCCTTTAAGGGAAAGGTGCAGCGTATCATAAAAGACGAAGAATTAAAATTTTATACAGGCTTTATCCTATCCTTTACCATTATCGCTGCCCTCGTGGTTTATTTTAAAGCAGATGTAGCAATTAGTGATTACCACCCGAAGGTGTTGGGTAGTGCCGAAAGTGCATTTAGGCACTCTCTTTTTCAAGTGATCGCCGTTGTGACCACTACAGGATTTGTTACGGCCGATTTTACGAGCTGGACTCCCTTTTTAACCGTTTTCTTTTTTGGGTTGATGTTTCTTGGTGGTTCGGCCGGTTCCACCGCTGGGGGTATAAAGGTTATGCGGCATATTCTAATTATCAAGAATGGTCTTTTAGAGTTTAAAAGGACTTTGCATACCAGTGCCGTAATTCCTGTGAGATATAATGGAAGAACCGTTAAAGAGCAGATTGTCTATAACATTATTGCCTTTTTTGTGCTTTACATGTTGCTGTTTATAATAGGAGCGTTAGGCCTAGGTGCCATGGGTATCGATTTTGTGACAGCCATAGGTGGTGCTGCCTCTTCTTTGGGTAATGTAGGTCCGGCATTTGGTACTTTGAACCCAGTAAGTAATTTTAATGGTCTGCCAGATATAGGTAAATGGTGGTGCGGGTTTTTGATGTTGGCAGGTAGGTTGGAACTCTTTACCGTATTGATACTGCTCTCGCCCTATTTCTGGAAGAGAACTTAATTGAATTGTATTTCTTAATTCAAGCTAATAAAAAAGCCCCTGGGATACGTTGGGGCTTTTTCGTGAGTAAAGAAATTATTTTTTTTAGCTGAGCGCCTTTTTAATTCTCGCTATTGCTTCTTTTATTTCATCTTCTGATGCGGCGTATGATATTCTAATGCAATCTCCATTACCAAAGGCATCCCCGGTAACCGTTGCAACATTGGCATGCTCAAGAATGAACATGGCGAAGTCGGAGGCGTTATTGATAGTTACGCCATTGACTGTTTTTCCAAAGTAAGAACTGATATCCGGATAAACATAGAAAGCTCCTTCAGGTTCATTACATCTAAATCCTTCTATATCGTTTAAAAGCCCTAGAATAAGTTGTCTGCGCTCTTGAAACTTGTCTACCATATATTGAACCCGACTAGGTGATTCAACCAAAGCGGTAATAACGGCACGTTGTGCTATACAGTTGGCGCCACTGGTCACCTGACCCTGTAATTTATTACAAGCTCTTGCTATGAATTTTGGTGCACCGATATATCCAATTCTCCAACCGGTCATCGCGAAGGCCTTCGCCACCCCGTTAACGGTAACGGTTCTGTCGTACATGTCTTCAAAAGCTGCCATCGAGGCATGTTTGGTCACCCCGTAATTGATATGCTCGTAGATTTCATCACTTACTACGATTATTTGAGGATGTTTTTGCAAGACATCTGCCAATGCTCTTAGTTCTTCTTCGCTATAGATGGAACCACTTGGGTTACATGGCGAGCTGTACCAAAGCATTCTGGTTTTTGGCGTAATGGCCGCTTCCAATTGCTCTGGGGTCATTTTGAAGTCGTTTTCTATAGAGGTCGCAACTTCTACCGGCACGCCATCGGCCAATTTTACAATGTCACTGTAGCTAACCCAGTAGGGGCATGGTAGAATCACTTCTTCCCCTTCGTTCAAAACAACTTGGGCAACATTATAAAGAGCCTGCTTGGCGCCTGTTGATACAACAATTTGAGAAGGATCGTAAGCAATATTGTTATCCCTTTTGAATTTGGTGATAATGGCATCCTTCAATTCGCCATACCCATCAACAGGGGTGTAAGCATTATAATCATCGTTGATGGCCTGAATGGCTGCATCTTTAATGTAATCAGGTGTGTTGAAGTCAGGTTCACCTAGGCTCAGACCTATGATGTCTTTGCCGGCAGCCCTAAGTTCACGTGCTTTTGCTGCCATTTCTAAGGTGGCAGAAGGTGTTAAGCTGTTTATTCGTTCCGATAATCCGTTAGAAGTAGCTAGTGTTGTTGTCATCTTTGCTTTTTAGATGTTTTTAAGTTTGTGGCAATTTTCCTGTGCTTCAAACAGCGATTTCGATTGCGGCTTATTGTAATTGAAGTGCAGGCCTTTTGCCGAGCTCCTTTAAGTGTTTAAAGTGCGAAATTATAGCTTTTCTGGTAGTTTTATATTCGTTGTATGGCAAATTAAACTCCCTGGCAGTTTCTTTCACAATTTTTGAAATTTTTGTGTAATGTATATGGCTGATGTTAGGGAAGATATGATGCTCTACCTGATGGTTAAGCCCGCCAGTGAACCAATTGACTATGCGATTTTTAGTGCTGAAGTTTACAGTAGTGAACAATTGGTGAATGGCCCAGGTATTTTTCATGTTTCCGCTATCGTCGGGTAATGGGGTTTCGGCCTCATCAACAATGTGGGCCAATTGAAACACGACACTTAAGATGACTCCGGCCACATAGTGCATAATAAAGAAGCCCAATAAAATTTTCCACCAAGCAATATCTACAAAGACCAAAGGCAGTACGATCCAAATGGTGATATAAAGTGTTTTTGTAATGACCAATGTGCTCCAATTTTGAACAGGGCTAGGCAACTTGCCGTATGAAAGCTTTCTTTTCATATAACGGTACATCTGTAAAAAATCGGTGGTAATGGCCCAATTGAAGGTTAATAGACCATACAGAAAAACGGAATAATAATGTTGGAATTTATGGTGGCGATGCCATTTGGCATGCTTTGAGAACCTTAAAATTCTACCGGCATCCATATCTTCATCGTGCTCATGAATATTGGTATAAGTGTGGTGAAGCACATTGTGCTGTACTTGCCAATTATAGACGTTGCCCGCTAGTATATAAATACTGCTGCCCATAAGTTTATTGACCCATTTTTTATTCGAATAGGCCCCATGGTTGCCATCGTGCATAACGTTCATACCTACGCCGGCCATGCCAACGCCCATTACTATGGTAAGCAACAGATTGGCCCAATTAGGTAGGCCAAGAGTTAGAATAGAGAAATAGGGGGTAAGAAATATGGCGAACATGATAAATGTCTTCAAATGCAATCGCCAATTACCTGTTTTTTTAATTTGATTTTCTTTAAAATACTCATTTACCCGCTTGTTGAGCGTCTTAAAGAATTGTGAGGGGTCCTTTCGGGGAAATCTAACTGTGGTACGGTTCATTTAATTCGGTTTTTTGGGGATAACGGAAAATCTATCCTTAATAAATGTATTGCGGTTATTTTCTGACCGGTAGATATACTAACTTTGCAATCATACAAATATACGCATGACAGCCGAAATAGTTTTTAAATATTTTCCCAATTTATCCGAGCAACAGAAAGTTCATTACCAGCAGCTAGAAGAATTATACAAAGACTGGAACCAGAAGATTAACGTAGTCTCGAGAAAGGATATTGATGAATTATACCTTCGGCATGTACTGCATTCATTAGGTATTGCCAAAGTTCAAAAATTCAATTCTGGAAGCGCTGTTTTGGATGTAGGTACGGGAGGCGGATTTCCTGGGATACCTTTGGCTATCATGTTTCCTGAGGTGAACTTTACCTTGGTCGATTCCATAGGAAAGAAAATCAAGGTAGTCGAAGAGGTTGTGCAAGGTCTTGATTTAAAAAATGTAACCGCAATCAACTCAAGGGTAGAAGAAGTCAAGGCAGATTTCGATTTCATTGTAAGTAGGGCGGTAGCGGTAATGCCCACTTTTACTCACTGGGTCAAAGGAAAGATTAAAAAAGAATCAAACCATGAACGCCGAAACGGAATTTTATATCTAAAGGGCGGGGATCTTACCGAAGAGCTTAAAGACTATAAAACGGTGCAAATCTTTGACCTGCCCAATTTTTTTGAAGAGGACTTTTTCGAGACCAAAAAAGTTGTGTATCTGCCCTTGAAGTTTAAAGGGTAATACTACAAACTTAACATCTGATAGTAGGTCTTTCTGTATTTTCTGGCATAAATCTTTAAATGGCCCCAAATGTGTATTTGGAGGCAGGTTACCAGCATTTTTGTTCTGTGTATCAATGTTTTCCTTCCCATAACTCAATCTCAATTATGAACCAAATTTCGGTATATTACGTTTAGTTTACAATTAATTAACGTTAAATTTACATTGAAGTTGTTCTGATTGAGGATAAAACTTCCTAAGAAATAAGGAATTACGCTATATATCAACAAATAAAAAATCCCTTTAGTATCTGCCAAAGGGATTTTTTAACTGCATTTTTGCTTTCATTATTTGCTCCACGGTGGAACCACATCGTTTGAGCGGGCGTATGCGATTAACTGACCTTTATGCTCCCCATTGTGCTCCATAATGATTAAAAGTCCTGAAAGCTTGTTCATCTTTGTAAATCCGAAGTCTACTTCATCATTAAAACTATCGCTTTCTACCATGGTCACCTTATCCAGAACGAACTCATTCGATTTTTTCAAGGCATCAATGATGTTTTGTTTGCCGGTTATTTTGTTCAGGTTCATCATATCTACATCTTCCGGTGGTGCGAAGCCTAATTTGGTAGCTAAAAAATAATTGGCACCTGCAATGTGCAGAAGGGCTTCGCCAACTGAACTGACGCCTTCCATAGGGCGCCAATCGTATTGTTCTTCAGAGAAAGCCTCGGCCAGGCTTACTACTTGTGCCTGATTGCCTTGCAGAACGCCTTGTATGGTATTCTGGGTCAATTTTTCTTGGGCTATGCCAGACAGCCCGATCAAGAGAAGTAGAGCGAATGTGATTTTTTTCATTTCGTAGTAATTTAGTTGCTGTTAATGTTCTGGTTCATACATACTTGGTAATCTACTACAAGGTATTAAAAACCCACCAAACTATCTTTGTTTCTCTTTAAATCTTAAGCAACAGTTAAAAACCCTCAATAAAAAAGGATGCCATTGGCATCCTTCTTTAAAGTCTTGACTTCAAGTTATCCAAGAAAGGGATAACGGTAGTCTTCTGGTGTTACAAAAGTTTCTTTAATTAATCTTGGAGACACCCACCTTAAAAGGTTTTGAGCCGAACCGGCTTTGTCGTTGGTACCTGAAGCCCGTGCTCCTCCGAAAGGTTGTTGGCCGACAACGGCACCTGTGGGTTTATCGTTGATATAAAAGTTACCTGCACAATTTTGAAGTGCCTTGGTCGCTTCATCGATGGCATATCGGTCCCCTGACAACACGGCACCGGTGAGAGCGTATTCAGAAGTTTGGTCGACTAACTTTAAAGTTTCTGACCATTGGTCGTCTTCATAAACATATATCGTAACCACCGGACCGAAAAGTTCAGTCTCCATCGTAGTGTAATTAGGATCTGTAGTCAGAATAACCGTTGGTTCTACGAAATAACCTTCTGATTTATCGTAACCTCCACCAATGATAACTTCGGCATTTTCATCGTTTTTGGCTTGGTCGATATATTTGGCCAGCTTGTCAAAAGAACCTTCGTGAATTACCGCTGTAATGAAGTTTGACATGTCTTCAGGGCTTCCGGGTTTATTGAAAGAAGCTACTTCTTTTTTCACCCTGTCCAAAATATCTTGTGAGGTCGACTTAGGTAAATAAACCCTCGAAGCTGCGCTACACTTTTGTCCTTGGAATTCAAAAGCACCTCGAACTATAGCGATAGCTACTTGTTGAGGTTTTGCGGTCGGGTGTGCCAAAATGAAATCTTTACCCCCGGTTTCGCCAACGATTCTCGGATATGTTTTATAATTGTGAATATTGTTGCCGATCTGTTTCCATAATTCCTTGAAAACATAGGTAGAACCAGTAAAATGTAGGCCTGAAAAATCAGGGCTAGAAAGTACGGTTTCCGTTATCATAACTGGGTCGCCATAAACCACATTAATGACCCCATCAGGTAGACCCGCTTCTTTAAAAACGTCAACTATAACTTTCGCGGAGAAAATTTGACTATCACTAGGTTTCCACACTACCACGTTGCCCATCATCGCGGCACTAGCAGGTAAGTTACCTGCAATCGCCGTAAAGTTAAAAGGGGTGATGGCGTAAACGAAACCTTCCAGCGGTCGATACTCCACACGGTTCCAAGTTCCTGCGGCAGATTCTGGTTGCTCTTCATAAATTTGAGACATGTACTCAACGTTGAACCTAAGAAAATCGATAAGTTCACAGGCCGAATCTATTTCTGCTTGATGAATGTTTTTTGATTGGGCCATCATCGTGGCCGCGTTTATTTTAGCTCTATAGGGCCCTGCAATTAGGTCGGCAGCTTTCAAAAATATAGCGGCCCTTTGTTCCCAAGTGAGATTGGCCCATGCATTTCTTGAAGCCAAACAGTTTTCGATTGCCTCTTCTACATGCTTTTTTTCAGCCAAATGATAATGCCCGACCACATGTTTATGATCATGCGGTGGAGACATAGGCTTTGTATTACCGGTTTTTATTTGCTCGCTACCTATATATAAAGGTACGTCTACAGTGCCTTCGTAAAAGTTGCGATACGCCTCTAAAACTTCTTCACGTTCCGGGGTGCCTGGAGCATAACTTTTAATTGGTTCGTTAACCGCCGTTGGTACCTGGAAAAATCCTTTGCCCATATTTTTGAGTGTTTTTTAGTTTACTGAAATACAAAGGTAGGAGTAGTAATTTGAAATAAAAAAGGTTGACCAATAGATAATTATATATGCACTAGCACCTTGTTTTAAACTATTTTCAAAATATAGGTCGACCCCTTGAAAATATCATTAGAAACAATGGCGAATAGTGAATTGAATAGAGCGTAATGCTTTGATTTGTTTAATTCAATGCAAAAGGCGCATGAAATTTGAAAGTGGGCACATAAACCCTAAATTTTTCCGTAGAACTAAAGTTTACCATGTTGTAATGCCCGTGCATAGCGCCTATGGGCGAAGCCAATAGACAACCCGAAGTGTAGGTGTGCGATTCTCCTGGTTTGATAACAGGTTTCTTGCCAATAACACCTTCACCATCTAGAATTTCCAATTCGTTAAGCGCATCGTGAATTCTCCAATGTCTTGATGTTAACTGAACGGAATCTTTACTTTGATTTTCTATGGTAATCGTGTAGGCAAAAGCAAAATGCATCTTGTAGTTTTTGAAGAAGGTGCCTTCGAAACTAGTGTTGACAGAAATTTTAATGCCTTTGGTAACCTGTGTAATCATTTATATTCTATGTCTAATATGTGATAATATTGCCAGCTATCATCAATATGGTAGAAACCAAAGCCAATATAAAAAAAATCGTGTTTAAAAAGAGATATTTAACAATAGTTTTGAATACGTTTTGGCCATAGAATTTTCGAAGTGCCTGAAAGAGGTAAACCGAAAAAATGGTCAAAAACAACCAGTTGCTGCTCACTTTAAAAATGGTGTCTACCAAATAGCTAATAATGAGCAAGATAAATAACAATGACGTGATGTGAAAGCTAAAGATCAAATGATCGGTGTAATTATATCTTTTTCTGATATATGCGAGCCAAATGAATAGGGCGAACACGGGCAAAAAGAAAAAAACGGCGAATGGCAATCGAGAAACCATGGTCTTAATAAAGTCGCCAGGTCGCTCTTTGATCCGTGCAAAACTTTTACCTGAGGTAAAAGCAAATTTATTCTCAGATGTGTTCTCAATGCCATATTTACTGATAGCATCATCAAAGGTTCTTATAGATCCATTTTGAAATAGTGTTTGAAAAAAATCTTGCTTTTTGAAAAACCGGCTTAGGCCCGATTCATCTTTCAATGTTTCGTAATAGGAGCGGGGATTGGCGTTCAACGCCGAATCTCTGTGTTTGCCATACCTGAGAACAAAATTCGCGAAGTTCAGAGAGTCGGCTACGGCCATCATTTGTTCTTTTTCCTTTTGATTGGAATAATCTAGTGTATCAATAGTTGCCCTTAAGTCAAAGGTGGAGGCTTTTTCCTGTGTTGGAAAAAAATCGATTTGTTCAAAATCTCCCGTTATGCCTAAAATCAAGAAATAAACAATGGCCAGACTTAAAAGAAAGCGAAAAGGGTTGGTGTAAGAAACGCGCTTACCGTTGATATAATCTCTAGTAATTTTTCCGGGCTTTAAGACTAAAGAGGATAGGGTTTTTAAAAGCTTGGAATCATAGGAAATGAAGCTGGCAAAGAACTCATCTAAAAAATCTTTGATGGATAGCTTTTTGGTGGAGTTGGCCTGCGAACAATTTGAACAAAATTTGTCGCTTAAATCAAGCGGATGGCCGCAATTAAGGCATTCGGTTCCTCTATATCCGAGTCCGTACCTTCCTTGGTCAGCTTTGGCCGGTGTGTTGTTCATCTTTGCCCAGTTAATGGGCTAAATATAGGCTAATTACTGATATCTCGTGAGTTAGCGTTGCCTATTCCTATAATGCTATCGTATAATTCGCCGAAATTGCGATAGTATACCAAAATTAAATAATTGTTCTCGGTGAAGTGAAAGTTGCCTCCAACAGAGTTGAGGTCGACCGTGCCATCTTCTTTTTTAATCACATATTTATAATTGTAAAAGCCTTGTTTCATTTTGATGGTTCCCTCCATCATTCCATTATCTTCATTATAGATCAGTTTGTTTTCTTCGGTAAGTGCGTAATTGTTGAATTTTCCGAAAATATAAACTTCGTCAAGGTTGAGAATAGGGTCGTAAGGAAGGGCAAAATGAACCAAGCTGTATTCGGCCTCTCTCGAATGGTCATCTCCTTGAAGAGTCCTTACCACAAAATCACCGTTGATATCAGGAAAATAGGTGTAAGGGTCTGATGACCGAAAATGGTCTGCAAATAAAAAGTGATGGTAAAGATCGGCTATTTCAATTCTTGAAATTTGTGAGCTAGGGGCCCTAAGGTCACTTGTATCGAAATTGAGGTATTCGTTACCGCCGTAAAAACTGGTTTCTTGATCATATTTGTAAACAAGTTCGTTACCCATGGTATACTGTGGGGCAATGTCGTAGAGAGCGGTGTTCCATTGATAGTTTTGTATGATGGCCACTTTTATCTCTTTCTTGGGGTTAACCCATCGAAAACTTCCGGCATTGATGGAAAATTGAACCACCTGTTTCTCGTTCAAAAAGTTGAAGTCTCGCGAACGTTTGACCTCTGCACCTACCTTAACAATGTCTTTATAAACAACGAACCTCCGAGAGAACTGTAATTCATAATTGTCGTTATAGATTTCGAGAACAAAGTTGCCACTTACCTTAAGGCTGACA
The DNA here is from genome assembly GCF_003687485.1 of Euzebyella marina. Classification (GTDB taxonomy): domain Bacteria; phylum Bacteroidota; class Bacteroidia; order Flavobacteriales; family Flavobacteriaceae; genus Euzebyella; species Euzebyella marina. The sequence continues at coordinate 1,445,471 of NZ_CP032050.1, forward strand.
TTTTCATTAGGTATGCTAAGTCGATAGTTAGAATAGGGTTGAAGGGTAGAATAACTGTTTTCGTAATCAATGATTCTCTGGTTGTCGACCCCATTCAAATATTGTGATTTAAGCAGTTGAGAGGGCGTCCAATCATAATCACAATGAACTATCTTATAGTAATAGTCGTTTTCTCCGGCAGTGATGTCGTCGAACTCTAATTTTATGGTTTCACCAATTTCTACAACAGGAAATTGGTCTTCGGTGGGGCCACCAAAAATAACCGTTTTAATGTGTTCCGGAGGGTTGATTTCTTCTTGAACTTGAGAAGAAAGGGTGGTATGAAGTACTATGAATGTTGCGTAAAAAAGCTTTTTTAGCATGGATCTGCTATTTTTTGGGTAAAGGTAAACAAAAAGCGTACCCAATAAATTTAGATCGATATACGAGCCAAATTTCTAGGCATTTATTATGAAAACAATCCTTTTAATACTATTTTTGCGCAATATTTCAGTTAACCTAAGGTCTACAATAATATGTCTAAAGACATTCGGATTAAAAAGGGCTTGAACATTAAACTTCTTGGTGCTGCAGAGCAAACTACTTCCAAAGCTGTTTTAAGCAATGTTTATGCCATAAATCTTGACGATTTTCACGGAATAACCCCTAAAATGTTGGTAAAGCAAGGTGCCGAGGTAAAAGCCGGTGAACCGCTTTTTTACAATAAGAACAGGGAGGATATGCTTTTTGTTTCGCCGGTAAGCGGCGAACTGGTAGAAATCAACAGAGGGGCGAGAAGAAGAATTCTCTCCTTGAAGATTTTGGCCGACAAAGAGCAGTCTCAATTGACTCACACCCCTTTAAAGCTGGAAACGGCCTCGAAAGAGGAGTTGAAAGCCTTTTTGTTGAAGGGTGGTGTTTGGCCATTTGTTAAACAAAGACCCTATGATATTGTGGCCAACCCCAATGCAACCCCCAAGTCAATTTTTGTTTCGGGGTATGCAACGGCTCCTTTGGCTGCTGATATGGATTATGTGCTGCAAGGTAAAGAAGCGCAGCTTCAGGCGGCCATTACCGCTTTGGGTAAGCTTACACCGGGAAAAGTACATGTTTCCGTTGGTGCTTCTTCAAAATCACCGCTGGCCGGATTGTCGGGCATAGAGCTGCATAAAGTTTCTGGGCCTCACCCATCAGGCTTGGTCGGTACACAGATCAACAGAATAGACCCTATCAATAAGGGTGAAACCGTATGGACGGTTGCTCCGCAAGATTTGGTGATTATCGGTGAGCTTATACTGACCGGTGTCTATAATCCTGAGCGAGTGATCGCTTTGGCCGGTTCATGTGTGAAAACCCCAAAGTATTATACAACCAAAATCGGAGCGGAAATTTCTACCTTCTTATACGGTAGCGGTGTGACCAATGATAACTTTAGGGTGATCAATGGCGATGTTCTTACCGGTAAGAAAAGCCGGCCCGATGGCCACTTGGGCTTCTACAATAGTATGGTTTCGGTGATTCCTGAAGGTGATGATTATGATCTTTTTGGATGGAACAAACCGGTTTTTAATAAAGTTTCTGCCACTAGGGCGCTTACCTTCTCATGGATGCAGCCTAATAAGAAATACGACTTGAATACCAATACCAATGGTGAACACAGGGCATTTGTGGTTACCGGTATGTATGAAAAAGTCTTTCCGATGGATATTTACCCGCTTCAATTGTTGAAGGCCTGTATGGTTCAGGATTTGGACGAGATGGAGCAATTGGGGCTTTATGAAGTGGCTCCTGAAGATTTCTCTTTAACTGAATTTGTATGCGTTTCAAAGCAACCGCATCAGCAGATTATTAGAGAGGGATTGGATTTGTTATATAAAGAAATAGGATAAAAGATGAGTGATAAAAGATTAACCTTAAAGAAAAGGTTGCACATTATAAAGCACCATTTTCGCGGTAAGAAAATGGCTCCTGCTTTTAATGCGTTTCACACCTTTCTGTTTACCCCCGATGAAACGACCCATAACGGTAGTCATATTCGTGCGGCAGACGATTTAAAGAGAACGATGAATACGGTAATCATGGCATTGGTTCCCGTTTTACTTTTCTCGATGTTCAATGCGGGATATCAGCATTATTCGGCTATCAACGGTTTTCCTGAGAATTTCTCGGTAATGGAGCATTTTCTTACTTGGGATAACTTTTGGATCGGTATCATCAAAGTATTGCCTTTGGTCGTAGTCTCTTATATAGTGGGACTTACGGTAGAATTTATCTTTGCGGTCATCAAAGGTCACGAGGTGGAAGAGGGCTATTTGGTAACAGGTATGTTAGTTCCTTTGATTGTGCCTATTGATACTCCTTTATGGATGTTGTCAGTTGCCGTTGTTTTCGGTGTTGTTATCGGTAAAGAAGTTTTCGGTGGTACGGGTATGAACATTTTGAATCCGGCCTTGACAATAAGAGCATTTCTTTTCTTTGCTTATCCTACTTGGATGAGTGGTGATAAGGTTTGGGTGTATGAAGCTGTTGAGAGAGCTGGTGGACCTGATGCGATTTCTGGGGAGACTATACTCGGTTACTTGGCACAGAACAAAGCTGCTGAAATGACTTATACCACCTCTGATATGTTTTGGGGCTTCATTCCAGGTTCGGTAGGTGAAACGTCTACATTCCTTATTCTTCTAGGAGGGCTTTTCCTTATCTTTTCAAAGATTGCCAGTTGGAGGATTATGTTGAGTGCCGTTATCGGTTCTTTGGTAATGGGCTTGATATTCAATGGTGTTGTTGACCAAGGTTGGATTGCCGAAACCAGTAAGTTCTATGGCCTGATGAGTTTTGATTTTTGGAAACATTTAATAGTAGGTGGCCTTGCCTTTGGTATTGTTTACATGGCGACCGACCCGGTAACAGGAGCACAGACCAACAGAGGTAAATGGTTCTATGGGTTCTTTATAGGCTTCATATCGGTATTGATTCGTGTTTTCAACCCTGCTTATCCAGAAGGTGTTTTCTTGGCCATTCTTTTGATGAACGTATTTGCCCCAACAATTGATCACTATGTGGTAAGGGGTAACGTAAATAGAAGAATGAAACGATTGAAAAATGCTACTGTTTTACCTGAAGATTCAGAGGGTAAAGAAAAAGAACTACAAGTAGAAACCGCATAATTATGGCAATTAATACAGATAAGAACGTTTACACCGTCGTTTTTGCGGCAGTAATGGTGATTGTGGTAGGATCGTTGTTGGCTTTTATGGCTTCAGGTCTAAAGAGCAGGATCCAAGAGAACGAACGTTTTGAAAAACAACAGAATATACTTTACGCCATGGGCGTGAACGAAAATCAGGATGAGGGTAGTGTGTCCTTCGTACCTACTGATAAAGTAGAGGCCGAATTCTCAAAATATATCAAAGAACAAATAGTTATCGAAGGTGATGACATTGTTAAAGATAATGAGGCCTATCTAATTGATATGAAAAAACAGCTTGCCCTATACAAAAAAGGTGAGACACCTAAATTGCCATTATTTATTGGTGAGAAAGATGGTAAGAAGTCGTACATCATACCGATGTACGGTAAAGGTCTTTGGGATGCGATTTGGGGGTTCATTTCATTGGATGAGCAGATGAACGTACAAGGTGTATATTTTGACCACAAAGGAGAGACACCGGGTCTGGGCGCCAATATCAAGCAGCGGTATTTTATGGATGACTTTACGGGAGAATCTATTTTAGATGGTACCCGTTATGCTGGTATTAGTGTTGCCAAGGGTAATAATGATCCTTTGAACGAAACAAAAGATGACAATGAGGTGGATGCATTGGCTGGAGCAACTATTACAGGAAATGGGGTTTCTGCAATGATCAAAGAGAGCGTCAATCTTTATAAAGACTATTTACAAACCATTAGCGCAAAATAATATGGCACTATTGACAAAAAAAGATGCAAAACTGATTTCCGATCCGTTGGCGGATAACAACCCGATTACCATTCAGGTATTGGGTATCTGTTCTGCCTTGGCGATTACTGCAGAATTAAAGGCTTCTATTGTAATGGCTATTGCGGTAATGTTCGTACTTGGCGTTGGTAACGTGGTCATTTCATTGATGCGTAATATCATTCCTTCTAAAATCAGGATTATTGTTCAGTTGATCGTAGTGGCAACCTTGGTAATTGTAGTTGACCAAGTATTAAAGGCCTTTGCCTATGAACTGAGCAAAACACTATCGGTTTTCGTTGGTTTAATTATTACGAACTGTATTATCATGGGACGTTTTGAGGCGTTTGCTTTAGGTAACGGTCCTTGGAGGTCTTTTCTTGATGGTATCGGTAATGCTTTGGGTTATGGTGTCATTTTGGTGATTGTTGGGTTTTTTAGAGAGCTATTAGGTTCTGGAACCTTATTAGGTTTCAAGGTTTTGGGTGACCCCATTGCAAAGACAGGGTTGTATTCTATTGGCTATGAGAATAACGGTTTCATGATTATACCACCGGCAGCATTAATCGTAGTAGGTGTAATTATCTGGGTACAGCGTTCACGTAACAAAGCATTGATCGAAGATCATTAATAAAGAATTAAAAGTAGAATTATGTTAGAGCATATCGAGTTATTTTTTAAGTCCATCTTTATAGATAACATGGTTTTTGCCGTGTTCTTGGGGATGTGTTCTTACCTAGCCGTTTCTAAAAAAGTATCTACGGCCGTAGGTCTGGGGGCAGCTGTAATATTTGTATTGGCCGTAACGGTACCGCTAAACTGGTTGTTGGATCAATATCTTTTAAGAGATGGTGCATTGGTATGGCTGGGCCCTGAATACGCCGATTACAATTTAAGTTTTCTTTCTTTTATTCTATTTATCGCGACCATTGCAACTATGGTGCAGCTGGTTGAGATTGTGGTAGAAAAGTTTTCACCTTCTTTGTACAACTCTCTAGGTATTTTCTTGCCCTTAATCGCTGTTAACTGTGCTATCTTGGGTGGCTCATTATTTATGCAGTCAAGAGATATTCAAACTTTGGGCTTGGCATTCAATTATGGTGTAAGTTCGGGTATAGGCTGGTTTTTGGCGATTTTGGCCATAGCTGCCATTCGTGAGAAAATTAGATATTCAAATGTTCCGCCACCATTGAGAGGTTTGGGAATTACCTTTATCATTACTGGTTTAATGGGTATAGGTTTCCAGAGTTTCGGCGGTATGTTGACAGGTGGCGATGATGCAGCACCGGTTGAAGATGAGCAACGTATGGATTATGATAAGATATCGGAAATCGAGAAGAAAGAGCTTGATAAAAAAGATATCGACGAAAAGGAAATTTCTTATAACGACGCAATAAACGAATAGATATGCTATTAGCAGCAAGTACCGGCGGAACTATACTTATTACAGTAGTCGCATTTTTAATTCTCTTAATGGTTTTGGTGGCATTATTACTTTTCACCAAAGAGAAATTATCTCCCTCAGGTCCTGTAACCATTACCATTAATGGCGAGAAAAAAGTAGAGGTAGCTTCAGGAAGTTCTCTGCTTTCAACGCTTGGTAACCAAAAAGTATTTTTACCATCGGCGTGTGGTGGTGGTGGAACATGTATTCAGTGTGAATGTCACGTACTATCTGGTGGTGGTGAGGCATTGCCAACTGAAACACCTCACTTCTCTAAGAAAGAATTGAATGCCGGTGCACGTTTGGCTTGTCAGGTCAAAGTAAAGCAAGACATGGAAATCGAAATACCAGAAGAGGTATTCGGTATTAAAAAATGGAATGCCAAAGTGGTTCGTAACTACAATGTGGCATCCTTCATTAAGGAATTTGTAGTTGAGATTCCTGAGGATATGAATTACAAGGCCGGTGGTTACATTCAAATCGAGGTGCCACAGTGTGAGATTAAATATGCTGACATTGATATTACTGCTCACCCAGAGGAGCACGAAACCCCGGACAAGTTCAAGGCTGAATGGGATAAGTTCAACCTTTGGCCTTTGGTGATGAAGAACCCTGAATTGGTCGAGCGTGCCTATTCAATGGCTTCTTATCCTGCTGAGGGTAGAGAGATTATGTTGAACGTTCGTATTGCGACCCCACCATGGGATCGTTCTAAAAACGGATGGATGGACGTTAACCCTGGTGTAGCCTCATCCTATATATTCTCGTTGAAGAAAGGCGATGATGTTGTAATTTCAGGACCTTATGGTGAATTCTTCATTAATGAGTCTGAATCTGAAATGTTGTATGTAGGCGGTGGTGCCGGTATGGCGCCGATGCGTTCGCATTTATATCACTTGTTCAAGACCTTACAGACCAATAGAAAGGTTACTTATTGGTATGGTGGTCGCTCGAAAAGAGAGTTATTCTATTTAGAGCATTTTAGAGAGTTAGAGAGAAGCTTCCCGAACTTTAAATTCTACTTGGCACTTTCTGAGCCTTTAGAAGAAGATAATTGGAAGGTGAAAGAAGATATAGACGCTCCAGGAGACGGGTTCGTAGGTTTCATTCACAACTGTGTAATTGATAACTATTTGAGCAAGCATGACTCTCCTGAAGATATTGAGCTTTACTTCTGCGGACCACCGTTGATGAACAAAGCAGTTCAAAAAATGGGTGAAGATTTCGGTATTCCTGACGAACATATACGTTTTGATGATTTCGGTGGATAATTCATTTATCCTAAGAAAAACAGAGTACATAAAGAACAAGGGAACCGATGTGATGAACATCGGTTTTTTTGGCTAAATAGATATGGCAAGAGAACTTTCAGAACAAGAACTACATAACCTGGCAATGAATATTGTTGGGCGGCAGTTAGAGTCCGAAGGGTTTGAATTTATGGGCGTGAACAGTAAACCAAAGAAAAATCCACAATTCGTTTGCCTAAAAGACAAAGAGTTGCATTTTATCGTGGTGAGGTATGTGCCTTTTCCTGAGGATCCTAATCAATATGATGAGAGCCTTATGGATAAGATGAAAGACCATGCCGATAAGCATGAGGCACGTACTTATTACGCGGGCGTGGGTCTTTCCAATGCACAAGATAGAAACTTGCCTGTTTATCTAAATGAAGAATATATTGTTGATTATCGGGGGATGATTGAAATTTAAAATGAAGAGATTTTTTTATTTAGCTATTATATTGATGGTTGCTGGGTGTAAAGAATCGGCACCTGAAATTACAAGAAATGAAAGCCACGGCGCCGCTTTAGGAACTACCTACAACTTGATTTATCTGACCACCAACGGCTCACTTGACCTTCAGCAAGAAATTGACTCTACTTTTGGGGCTATAAACAGGTCACTATCCACTTATATACCTGAGTCTGATATTTCCCGTATTAATAAAGGGGAAGAAGGTGTTAAAGTAGATAGTATGTTCAAGGAAGTATTCAACCTATCAAAATCAATCTATGACAAGACGGGTGGTTATTTTGATCCTACGGTAGGCCTCTTGGTCAATGCATGGGGCTTTGGTGCCGGAGAGCAAATGGAAATGGACAGTAGTACCGTTTCATTGCTTTTAAATAGAGTTGGTTTCGATAAAGTCAGTCTTTTGGATAATGGCACTGTTAAGAAATCGGTTCCTGATATGTATTTGGAGTTCAATGCCATCGCCAAAGGTTATTCAATCGATAGACTGGCCAAATTGATGGATCGTCACGGGGTAAATGACTACCTTTTGGAGGTTGGGGGAGAATTGGTTGCCAAGGGCATCAATCAATTGAAACAGAAAGAATGGGTGGTAGGTATCGATGACCCTCAAGTAGAAGAGGGGCGCGAATTAAAGGCCACTATACGATTAGAGGATAGGGCCTTGGCTTCTTCCGGTAATTACAGACATTTTCGCATTGATGAGGAAACCGGTAAGAAATACGTTCACACCATTGATCCCATTACAGGTTTTACCAAAAATGCAAATACATTGGCAGTCACCATTTTGGCCGATAACTGTGCAACCGCCGATGCGTATGCGACCGCATTTATGGCCATGGATTTAGACGAAGCCCTTAAGTTGCTTACTTCACAAAAAGATTTGGAGGCTTATATTATCTATCTAGATGAAAATGGCGAGACTCAGGAGTTTATGAGCCCTGGTTTTGAAAAGCTGATTGTTAAGAACTAAACTGGTTTTCTGACAACGGGAATTATTTCCCCCTTGGCCAATCGATATTTATCCAGTTCATTTTCTGATAGAATATGGGTGTAATCCACCTCTTCTACCTCAAAACCAATACCTCTTAACTTGTCAAAATAATCCCTACCATACACGCGAACATGGTCGTATTGGCCAAAGATTCTTTGTCTTTCTTTTTTGTCGGTAATAGAATTATCTTCGAAAGTAATTTCACGTTTCAAATCTTGCGGTATTTGAAAAACTCCCCATCCACCAGGTTTTAAAACCCTTAACATCTCACTCATAGCCTTCGAGTCATCCGGTATGTGTTCCAATACATGATTGCAAAGAATAACGTCAAAACTGTTATTATCAAAAGGAAGGTGGCAAATATCAGCCTTTACATCGGCTAAAGGCGAATTGAGGTCTGTAGTGGTGTAATCTAGATTCTTCAATCTTCTAAAGCGCCTATAAAATGGTTGCTCTGGTGCAAAATGAAGCACTTTTAACGGGGCGCTGAAAAAGTTGGTCTCGCTTTGAAGATAAAGCCAAAGCAGTCGGTGTCGCTCTAAAGATAGGGTAGAGGGTGATAGTACGTTCTCTCTGGGGTTTTCATAACCGTACGGCAGAAAGCTTCTAAAACCTTTTCCGTCGATTGGATCGGTGTACTTTTTGCCTTTCATCCAAAACGCAAATAGGGGGCGTACCCAATAACTAAGGCTTATAAGCCAAGGCCTTGGAATGAGATTGAGAAAGAATTTAAAAAGTTTTGACACGTATGTGAAATATGTTCTTTAAGAAGGGTTGAAATTAAAGAACAAGTTTCTTTTGGCGGAATTCATCTTCTTCATCGCTCGAAATGCCTAACGCTTCATATATGTATTGATAGGTAGAGAGAAGTTCTGGTTTTCCGTCTACAATCGCCACGTTATGCTCAAAATGGGCGCTGGGCTTTCCATCAGCAGTAAGAATGGTCCATCCGTCACGTAATTGCTTGATGCGTCGGGTACCCATGTTAATCATGGGTTCAATGGCCACCACCATACCTTCGGCAAATTTTTTGCCTCTACCTCTTTTTCCGTAATTGGGCATTTCCGGGCCTTCGTGTAGTTTCTTTCCGAGTCCGTGCCCCACAAGCTCACGAACAACGCCATAGCCATGGTTCTCACAATAGTTCTGAATGGCAAAAGCCACATCTCCAACCCTATTGCCAACACGAAATTCCCTAATTCCGATATAAAGAGACTCTTTGGTTACTTTCAATAACTTCTTGGTTTCTGCTTCCACCTCTCCCACTTCAAAAGTATAGGCATGGTCGCCATAATAACCGTTTTTAAGGGCCCCACAATCTACAGAGATTATATCGCCTTCCTTTAGAGGTTCTTTATTGGGAATACCATGAACTACCTGCGCGTTGGGGCTCATGTTCAGGGTGTTCGGAAAACCGTACATGCCCAAAAAGCCTGGTTCTGCACCTTCTGACCGAATGAAATCTTCGGCCATTTTATCCAAAGAAAGGGCAGTGACCCCTGGTTTAATCTCAGCGGCCAACATACCCAAGGTTTTGGATACTACCAAAGCGCTTTCGCGCATTAATTCTATCTCTTCAGGAGTCTTTAATTTTACCATAGCGGCAAAGGTACGCAATTAGAGGTATTTTATCATACCAAGGCGTGTCTTGTCATAAGTTCTGGTTGCGGTACTCCCATCAATTTCAGAATGGTAGGTGCTATATCGCCCAAAACCCCATCGTTGATGGATTTTAAATCCTTATCCACCAAAATAAGAGGAACAGGATTGGTGGTGTGGGCAGTATTGGGGCTACCATCAGGATTGATCATCGTATCACAGTTGCCATGATCGGCAATTACAATCGAAGTATACCCATTCTCTAGGCCTGTAGTTACTACAGCCTGAGCACATTCATCAACCACTTCGCATGCCTTGATGGCGGCATTCATGTTACCTGTATGGCCTACCATATCCGGATTGGCAAAATTGAGACAAACAAAATCTACTTCCCCTTTTCTTAGTTCCGGAATGATGGAATCTCTGATTTCGTAGGCACTCATTTCAGGTTTAAGGTCATAGGTCGCCACTTTTGGTGATGGGCATAGCAAACGCTCTTCACCTTCAAAAGGTACCTCCCTACCTCCGTTAAAGAAAAAGGTAACGTGTGGGTATTTTTCAGTTTCCGCAATTCTAATTTGCTTTTTACCGGCTTTCTCCAAAACTTCGCCCAGCGTTTCCCTTATATTCGCTTTATCGTAGACTACATGAACCCCCTTGAACGATTCGTCATAATTGGTAAGGGTCACATAGTGTAGTTTGATTTTATGCATTTCATAGTCATGCATGCATTCTTGACTAAGAACTTGTGTCAGTTCTCGCCCGCGATCTGTTCTAAAATTGAAGAAAATGACAACATCACCTTCCTTTATTTTTGCTACTGGGTCACCATTATTATCGACCATAACGATTGGCTCTATAAACTCATCGGTGATTCCTTCTTCATAGCTTTTTTGAATGGTGCTTTCAACGTCGTCTGAGGCAGTACCTACGTTATTGACCATAACGTCATATGCCTTTTTAACACGTTCCCAACGTTTGTCGCGATCCATGGCAAAGTAACGCCCCACTACGGTCGCCAGCTTTGCATTTTTATCTTTTGAATAGTCGACCACTTCTTTTAAAAAGCCTTTTCCACTTTTTGGGTCAACGTCGCGGCCATCGGTAAAGGCATGAACGAACATGTTTTGAAGCCCATAATCGTAACCGGCATCTATAAGGCCCTTAAGATGATTGATGTGACTGTGTACCCCACCGTTACTTACCAGACCTAAAAAATGAACCGCTTTGTTATTCTGTTTGGCATATGAAAAGGCCTCTTGCAAAACTTTTTCATCTTTCAACGTGTTCTCTTTAACGGCCAAGTTAATTTTCGCCAAATCTTGATATACAATTCTACCGGCCCCTAGATTCATATGTCCGACCTCACTATTACCCATTTGACCTTCAGGTAACCCTACGTTCATTCCGTCGGTCAATAGGTTGGCATTGGCATAATTTTTATAAAGGGAGTCTACAAACGGCGTATTTGCATTATCAATGGCGGATACTTTTGGGTCAGGTGATTTTCCCCATCCGTCAAGTATCATCAAAATAACTTTTTTATTCATTCTTTTAACTTTTACTGAATTTCAAAAGTACTGTGAAATGGGGCATTCTACAATAAATCGCCCATTTTTTAATCATTATATAAAGTATGTGTTTGAAAGAAATAGTGAATACACATTTTATAGAAGGCCTATATGTTTCTTAAAACGAAGTTAAGGAGAAGCTAAAGCTTGTTAAATACGGTGTATTTCTGCCCGAATGTTGAAACATTATCGAAAAGAGGTCGTCTATTACGATATAACAATCAACTCATTCATCAATCAAAAAATCATTTATCATGAAAAAAACTGTTTTTTCCACAGCATTATTTTGTTTAGCCATCTCTTTTGGTATTCAGGCAGCTGAACCCACATCTGAAATTTCAACTGCAAAGATTGAGAACCTAAAATCTTTAGATGTAAGTTCTTTTTGTAAAGCGATTATGCAAGGCGATATCGATACGGTAAAAAAGCTTATCGATTTAGGTGAAGATGTTAATCAAAAATCATTGGGTATGACCCCGGCCATCTACGCAGCCCGTTATAACAAACCGGAGATTTTACAACTCTTAATCGATAATGGGGCCAACCTAAAAATAAAAAGTGATAAAGGTTACTCGGTGAAGAAATATGCAGAGCTGTCAAACGCTGTGGAGGCACTTCAGGTTTTGGAAACTGCAATGGGTAGTTAGTACATCGACTTATTAAAAAAATAAACCCGGATTTCTCGAGATCCGGGTTTTTTCATTTTCATTTCAACTTAGTGTTTCTGCATAAAAGAGCGACAGAATAACTGTCTTAGAACTCGAAACCATTTACGGCCCTATGCATAAAAGCATACATTGCCAGTAAAATCATGACCGCACTAAAAACTGAGTAGGCTTTTAATAATAAAACCAAGATTTCAGGTTTGCAGTCATCAAATGCCTCAACATAAAGATTTTTAAATCGAACTAAAGTTCCCATATAGTTTCATTTTCAATACCGGGTTCTCAAGCCGGATGATTAATAAATCAAAGCTATAAGGGCAAATTCAAGGAAAGGCTATTCAGCAAATTTGGGATGTGGTAAAGATAGATATTTCAGTGCTCGCTTCGGAGAGCTAAAGCTGCGGTTCATCGAAATTAACAGTATTTCAAAGGAATTTTACAATCTCGCAGAAAAGACCTACGAGGCTTGATAAGCATCCTTAAAAGAAATGGAAACTATTGATTGCGGTATTTATCGATAGATTCCCTGATTTTTTCTATTCGATTCTCAGGGTCAGGGTGCGTACTTTGAAATTCTGGCACTCTATTAGGGCCTGCAGCATCTTTCAGCACTTGCATAACTTCAATCATCTCTTCAGGTCGATACCCAGACTGTATCATAAACAACACACCTAAATCGTCACTTTCGAGTTCATCGTCTCTGCCATTGCTAAGTAATGTGTTTTGGCCGATACCGCCTACTAACCCTCCAAGGTCGCCACCTACCGACGCCCCGGTTGATAAGGTCTGCCAAAACTCTCCTTCAGCTATGCGCTCTGCCGAATGACGGCCAATGACATGACCGATTTCATGGCCAAGAACCCCAGCTAACTGCGCTTCATTAAGTTGTTTGAAAAGGGCATAGGTTATGAATATGGGCCCACCTGGCAAAGCAAAGGCATTAATGGTCTGGTCATCGGCAAGTAAATGAAAATCGTACTGGTAGGGTGTTTCTCTGGCAATACTGTTTTGAACCAGTCGGTTGCCCACTTTATCTACAAAGGCCTGCATTCGTTCATCAGGGTATAACCCACCATATTGTTGTGCAATTTCAGGCGCACTCTGTATGCCGATAGCAATCTCTTGGTCAGCAGTCATGTTAATGGTCTGAACCCTTCCGGTATAGGGGTTTTCTTCTTTACTACTGCATCTCTTTACAAAGGCAAAGGCCACAATGGCCAAGCCGATGAAAATGCGGATTTTCCAACTACTTCTTCCCATAATATTAGTGTTCTATACTAAAACAATATACGAAAGACTTACAATAGTTCGGTATTGATATCCAATATGTTGTCTTCAATATAATTGGTAAGAAAGCCTTCGGTAAAGTGCTCGCAACCCTCGAACTCTTCTTGTGTAAGTAGCTGCATGATATTCTTTCTTCTAAACTCGGTCAACATGGGTTTGGAAATGGGAGCATAACTGTAGTGCCATGGCTCATATTTAAAACCTCTGCGACCTGGTTCGTCGGTATAAACCAAGTAGAAATCAAAAGTTTTAGAGTGCTCGTCCATCCATTTTTTGAAATCATAATAAGGCTGACCTTCACCAAATTTATTGGGGTCTAGTACATCTCCCGAAACCTTCTGATAACCATCGACAATATCAATATCGGTTCCCCAATGATGGCGACTTGTGCCGGGTATGGTGGAGTATTCGATAATCTTGTCAATGGCATCTATGGGCTGCATTTGTTGCTCCTCGGTATAGGTGATAAACTTACGCTCCCAAATGGAGCGCTGGCGTTCAAAACTACGGTAGCTTGAGATGTTCTTTAAGTCGATACCATCTTCATAGGCAGCCTTTTTCATTTCTACAAATGCGTCGTGGGCCTCTTTTCTCAGATTGATGTCTTTACCATAGAGTTTGATATCTGTTTTACCCATCAACTCAAGTATGGAATATTCAAAATCTTTACCGTTGGCCCAAGTGGGTAGCGTAGTTAGTGCTAAAGAACTTAATAGGCCTGATTTAATAAATGATCTCCGCTGCATTGCAATAGTGGTTTAGAAGCTTTTAAAGGTACAATTTTTAATGAAAACTGATGAAAACCTAGTCTTTTAGGGAAACGTTTTTTGTGTTCGAATCTTGTTGAATATGTGCTAGTCGATTAAATGCCAAAGATGGGTAAGTATTTCACTTAAAAGAATGTGTAAAAGACCTTTTGATCACGCTTCACAGATAATACCTAAAATCAAGTTTGTAGGAAAAATAAACTTTGGGATTAGGTTTTAAGTATTCCTACAAAATAGCTCCTTGAAATCTAGTTTAAAGGTCCATTTTTTAGGTATAAAACCCATTTTTCCACGAAAACGTTATAGTAAATAAATCGTAAATAACTGTTATTAAGGAGTTAAGGGGATACCACAAATTTTTATATGTTCACTTCAAAATTGTAGGATAATACAACAAAATATTACGTCTGTCGCTTATGATTTTTATGTTTGTTTTAAGTATTTGTTGTAATATCCTACAAATTATGTTTTAAATATATTTTTTGAATTAAATCTGGTAAACCAATAATTATGAAAAATTTTAAGATGCTCCCCACACTTAACCGACGCAAGCTTAATCTCTCTTTATTAGGCTTTTGTTTATTATTTTCAGTGTCGATGGCCACCGCCCAGTCGGTAGGAATCAACACATTAACACCCAATGCCGCCGCTGCTTTGGATATTGAATCCACCACTGGTGGGTTATTGATTCCTCGAATGACTACTGCACAGGTAAGCGCTTTGAGCAGCCCTCCTGATGGTTTAATGGTATATAATACAGATGTAAGCAATACGGTAATGTTCGTAGGGGGTAGCCCCTATGAATTGTATAATTCGGTAACCTCAAATACAATGGCCATACTTTCGGGTATCGAGCCCGTATTGTGGTTGAATGTAGGTTTCTTGAACCCGACGGAGTTATTGGGGTTAACGGTTCATCGGTTCAGAATGGATCTTTCTAACGCTCAACAAGTGAGGGTTACCGCCAATGTAACTGGCCTTACTTTAGGCCTTGGTTCTGGATTGACCCTTTCGTTACAATACTCAACAGACGGTTCTACTTGGTTGCCTTTGAATTCTTCAAATTTCGGTCCAGGACTTTCAATTACCGTAAATGGTCTGCTGACCACTTCATGGGTTGATATTGATGCTGCAGCACAAGATGATGTGCAATTAAGACTTGTAGGTCAAGCCAATGGGGGCATTGTTACCCAGGTTGGTCTTGGTCTAGTACAGGTAGAGGTAAGATAGCCCTCTGTCTGCCTTCCCTTTGATTTTTTCAACTTTTAAGCTTCCCAAATGAAAACTGTATCTTTTCTATCAATACTTTTATTTCTCAACGTCTTCCTTGTATTTCCGCAAGAAGGCTTTAGCATTGTTGGTGCAACCGTGTCGGTGACCAACGGGGCATCTGTGAGAATCGATAACGGTCATGTGACCGTTTCGGGTGAGGCCTCTATTAAGAACAACTCGCTAATCAGTGTCGGCGGTAATTGGTTCAATAATAATGCTTCAGGTCAAATTTTTACAACGGACTCTGACGGAACCGTAAGTTTTAGTGCGGCTACACCGGTAACGATAGGGGGTACCACGTCTACACTTTTTTACAATTTGATATTAGATGTAGATGAGACAACCTTAGAGGTAAATACTATTGTGGGGGGGCATATTTCAGGGCCGAATCTAGGAGTTCTAGATTTAAACAATTCAAAGTTAGACTTAAATTCAAACACTTTACAGATTACCAACTCGGTAGTTGGGGCACTAATTGAGAGTGGCGGTTATATAGTCAGTGAAGATGTCTTGAATGGCAGTAAGGTTCAGTGGCAAACTTCTGCGACGGGAGGCACCTATAATGTACCATTCGGAAGCAATTCAGGTGTGCCCATTCCACTAAGTATAGAAAGGACATCTGGTGATTTAGGGATGATTACCGTATCCACTTATCCGGTAGGCCTAGACATGCTTCCTTTACCAACGCAGCCTGAAACGGTAAACAATATGCTTGATAGTGACGGCAACGATTTAACCAACAATTCGGTCAATAGGTTTTGGCAATTAGATAAATCGGGTTCGGGTACCGCCAATCTTACTTTTTCCTATACAGACTCCGAAACTCCAATTGCAGGAGAAAGCGGACTTTCTGCATTTAGATATGATACGAATACAGATAGATGGCAGGCTCAAGGGGCTGCATCATTTGATCAAAACAATAATCTTCTTAGTGTAAATGGAGTAAGTTCTTTTTCTCCTTGGACTGTTTCAAGTAATTCTACTGCTGCTGGGGTGGTAATTGACTTGAACGAGTTTACCGCAGGTGTCAATCATGAAGTTCAATTCAGACCGACCACGGGTAATATTTCTCCAATTTCGCTAGTACCGTCGTTAACTTCGGACACAAACACGATAAACAGCGTTACACTATCGTTTGCTGGTCATCTTGATAGTACAGAATTTTTATACGTTACAAACGGCCCTGTACAATTTAATTTTACAACAGCATCTGCAACACATGACTTTACTGTCAATGGTACTGTCATTAGAATGGTACAAAATTTTAACAGTTTTACTTTTACGGAACTTTCTGGCGGTACGATTCCAAATGATGATTTTATAGATTTATTAAATAGTTTGTATTACCGCAATAATACCAATTCGCCCACCGACGGAGTAAGAACTGCTGATTTTACGGTTACGGATACCAATTCTCAGACTGCTTCGGCTACCACTACAATTAGGGTTTATTCCAATGGTCCTGTGGCTGTCGATGATTCGAACTCGATAATAGCTAATAACCCTGGTGCGATAACGGGTAATGTATTGACCGATGGTGCTGATTCCGGTACCGGGTTAACGGTATCTGAGGTAGACGTTTATGAGGATCAAGTTGGTGTGGCCTACGAAACGCTGTATGGTACCCTCACCATTAATATGGATGGTACGTATTCTTATGATGTTGACGAAACAAACTCAGCGGTTACAGGTTTAAGAAATGGAGAGAGCCTTCAAGATATTGTTTCCTATACCGTAAAGGATCAAAACGATATTACTGATTATGGCATACTTACAATTACCATTAATGGTGTAGACGAAAACCCAGTAGCAGTAGATAATACTGACGAAATAGATGTTTTTGTAGAAAATAATACCACGGGTAATCTTATTACTGATGTAGATTCTGGTGGAGCGGATTTTGTTGATAGAGGCGTATCACAATTGACTTGGGAGAACGAATTCAGTGCTGCGGGAGGTGTGTATGCTGGACTGTCTGCTCCTGTAAATGGTCAGACAAGAACTATTTCCGGTGTTACCTTGAACTTTACTTCCACGGACCCTTCTGGTATTGGAATTCCTGACCAGAATCAAACAGTTTATCAAACTGGAACCAACGGAGGACACTTTGGATATTTACTATACGCTATTAATGCGAACTCAAGTCCCTCAAGTAATACTGAGCTTATTATTGATTTTAGTGAACCCGTTTACAACCTAGGTTTTCTATTGACCGATATCGACTTTTCTCAAGGCACTTCTTGGCAAGACCAAGTAACTGTTTCGGGTTCGTTGGCTGGAACCCAATCATCGTTCAAGGTAACAACAACTGGGGGGATTCTAGATGCAGGTGGTAATACATATTATGGTATTGGCACAGCCATTGAAAGTGACGCTACCGGAAATGTCAATGTGTTTTTTGACCAACCTATCGATCAACTTGTGATAGGTTATAATTATGGGCCGAATGCCACTGATGCAGATCAAGGAACTCAGATTGCGGGTGTTTCAGATATATATTGGCAGGGTGCCGATCCCAACATTGTAATATCGGAGATTGATGGTAGTGCGGCAAATATTGGTAGCAGCTATGTAGGAACTTATGGTTCTATAACAGTTTTTTCTGATGGTAGCTATACCTATATCCCTGATACCGGTAACCCGGCTGTTGCTAACCTTTTAAATGGTCAGTCCCTAACAGAAACCTTTGAATATAGATTGTCTGATGGGGTAAATTCTGATACGGCTAATCTATATATAACACTTAATGGTACCCAAACCGATTCGGATGGGGATTCAGTGGGTGATATAGTAGATTTAGATGATGATAATGATGGTATTTTAGATTGCGATGAAAACTTTCTAAGTACCAATAATGAGTTTGGTGACATATTTTCAATTAATGGTACAGGAGTTCAAACTTCGCCAACTGAAGTACGTTTGACGGAAGCAATAAACGATCAATCTGGGCAAGCGTTCTCTTTTAATACCATTGATTTCAATAAAAGTTTCAATTTCACTTTCGAAGCCTATTTGGGAAATAACGATGGTGGTGCTGATGGGGTTGCGATGGTTTTCCACAATGATCCCGCGGGTTCTACAGCCATCGGTGCCAATGGCATAGGTATGGGTGCAGCTGGTATCCAAAACGGTATTGTTTTAGAGTTGGATACCTACTTTAATAGCGCGAACGAAGGGGATATCGTTAACGATCACACCATGATTTGGGATACCGACCAACAAAGTGGTGCGGGCCTGTTGACGACCGCAGTTGATTTTGGTAACCTTGAAGATGGTGCTTGGCATTCTGTCAATGTAATTTGGAATGCATCATCGCAAACCATAAGATATTATGTTGATGATATTTTGGCAGGGGTTTTCACTGGCGATTTGGTAACCGACTATTTTGCGGGAGAAAACAATGTCTATTTTGGTTACACGGCGTCTACAGGTGGGGCTGTCAATGAACAAAGAGTACGTTTTGCGGGGGGGTTCTGCGGTCTTCCGTTAGAAGTTGATTTTGATAATGACGGTATCCCAAATCATTTGGATTCTGATTCGGACAACGATGGCTGCCCTGATGCTTTAGAAGGTAGTGATAATCATGACTATCCTGATTTAGATACCAATTATAGATTAACTGCTAGCGTAGACGCCCAGGGTGTTCCAGGAGGGGTCTCTCAAGATGTAGGTACATCAAATGATAACGGTCAACAAGCTTCAGAGTGTTCGGAATGTTCTCCTAATCATCCTGATTACGCTGACACCGATGGTGATTCAATTGCTGATTATTGCGATGATGACGACGATAATGATGGTATAATCGATATTGATGAATGTACTAATTTATTGGTGCAGGGTGGTTTTGAGAATATTTCTGGCCTTAATAATGGAAACAATTTTCCTGTTGATATCTCACCGTGGATTTTGGGTTCAGGAAACCAGGCCAACGTGGTTCAAGTAGATGGTGCTGGTGGGTTTGACTATGGTGCTGGTGGGCCATTTGAAGACGCAAATTCAGCAACTGGTGCCGGTACTTTGCAACATTATCTAGATATCGTAAATGGATCCAATGATTTTTATCAATCATTTACGATTACAACCACTTCATCAGTAACCTATAGTGGTTATTTCTCGGCTCGTGACAATCTGTCCGGGGTAGGTAGCATATCCATTTATTCGGGTGTAGGCACCGGAGGCTCCTTAGTTTCGGGTACAGGTGATTTTACAATCGACTCTTTTGGCGACTCGCAAAACACACCTTGGCTCTTTATAGAGCGTACAATTACTCTTACTCCTGGTACTTACTCTTATGTAGTTGCCATGGATGAAAACTTGAATTTTGATGAAGCCAGAGTGACCAACTGTCAAGATACCGATGGCGATACCATTCCTGATTATCAAGATACCGATTCAGATGGAGATGGGTGTCCTGATGCTCTAGAGGGTACTACAAGCTATGATTATTCAGATATAGATGGTAATGACAGACTGATTGCTGCGATAGATGGAAACGGATTGCCTGGAGGAACATCTCAAGGTGTAGGTACTTCTCAAGATAATACACAAGAAAGTATTATATGTGATGAATGTAATCCGTTAAATCCGGCATTTGTTGATGCAGATGGTGATAATATAGGGGATTCTTGCGATACTAGAACCAGTACCGCTTTTCCTTGTGATGATTCATTCTACATTGTGGCTAATGGTCAGTTGAACTCATATGATCCGATTTCTCAGGGTTTTGTGCCAATAGGTAGTAATACAGATAATATAAATGGTATAGGCTATAGTACATTGAACAACTATGCCTATGGTGTGTTCCAAGGTGATATATATGTGATGGATGCTACCGGCACCATTGAAATCTATGGTACACCTACCGCATTCAACGGTTCTCAACCTACAGCTTTTCCAACTGAAATGCGCTCTGGTTATATCGATTCCAGCGGTATTTATTGGGGGCTTGCTGCTGGCGCTGCATTCCGCGGGCATATGTACAAGTTAGATTTGAATACTCTGGAATATGAGTCCATTCCATTAAACCCGGTTTTTCCAGGTGGTAATGCCGTCCCAGGTGACATAGTCATCGTCGGCACGACGGCCTATGCCTTTAATAGAGGTAATTTATATACTATCGATTTAACAGCTAACCCTATTACTGTCGCTACAGAGGCTGTTGCTGGTTCAACAAATCTAACGGGAACTTTTGCAGGAGCTCAATTCGTTGATGCCTTGGGCAACATGTATTTCACTTATAATGATGGTGGTTTCTACATTGTAAACGACTATAATACGGCAACTGCACCTTCGGTAACCTATATAGGAAACTCTCCTATAGGTAGTCAAAATGATGGATTCTCATGTGATTTGGCTACAACCTCACCTTTTGATTTTGATGGAGATGGCTATGTTTTTGGAGGCGATTTAGACAATGATAATGACGGCATTCTAGATAGTGAAGAAAACCCAGGGTCTATTTCACCTTGGCAAGATTCTGATGGCGATGGAGTTCCTTATTATTTAGATGATGATGACGGTAACCCAAGTGTCGGTGACGATGATGGTCTCATAGAAGCGGGCTACGACTCTGATGGCGATGGGTTTGCCAATTTCTATGATCTTGATGCCGATAACGATGGTTGTTTTGATACTGTTGAGGCTGGTCATTCAGATGGTGACAATGATGGGTACTTGGGCAATTCACCGGTATCTGTCGATGCGAACGGTCAAGTAACGGGTCAAGGCGGCTATACTGGCTCAACAGGTGCTGAGAGAACAGCGGTGCAAACATCGATTGACACAGCTCCGACCGATCAAGAGACTTCTTTTGGTAATGATGCTACATTTACTGTTGGTGCATCGGCCTTGTCAGCATCAAGTTTTACGAGTGGTACACCAAATTATGATACCAATGCAGATGCAGGTCTAGGTTATCAATGGCAAGTAAGCACTGACGGAGGAATTAGTTTTAATAATATAGGAGGAGAGACGAATGCTACATTAGTGGTGAATGATGTCACTTTTGGTGATAATGGAAATATTTATAAAGTCTTGGTATTTCATACCAATAATCCTTGTCCTGAAGAAGCGCAAGCTACTTTAACGGTAATTAATAATGTAGATGCTCTTAACGATTTTGCAAGTATTACTGCGGTACAAGGCTTTTTCGGTGCAACGGATGTTATCAATGTTTTAGACAATGATGAATTCAATGGAGCTGCTCTTAACCCTACAGATGTTACGGTTACCCCAGTGACAAACGGTCCTTTGACCATCAATTCAGATGGCTCATTAGATGTTGCAAACAATACGAATACGGGAACCTATACAATAGACTACCAAATCTGTGAGGTGGCCAATCCTTCAAATTGCGATATTGCAACCGCTACCGTAAATGTAGGAGCGAACAACACCCCTTCTGCACAAGATGATAATGTATCCGTTGATCAAAATACTACGAATAACGATATTGCTGTCTTAGCTGATAACGGTAACGGTCCTGATGACTTCGGGGGCGATGGGGCCAATAACGGCGCCATTACTTTGCCATCTGGTAGTTCAACAAACGGCGGTGTAGTTTCAGTGAACAACAATGGAACCCCGAACGATCCGACCGATGATTCCGTTATTTATTCTCCTGCTAATGGCTTCGTGGGTACCGACACTTTTGATTATACCATTACAGATGCCAATATTGACACATCCACAGCAACCGTAACTGTAACGGTTGATGATGTGGTGCCTCCTGCATTGGTTTTGGTAATAGACGATATCACGGCCGATAATTTAATCAGTTCAACTGAGGCAGGTACAACTATCCCGATAACTGGTACTGTAACTGGCGAATTCTTGTCGGGCGACATTGTAACCCTTACAATTAATGGCAGCAATTTTACAGGCTCAATTGATGGTTCAGGCGTATTTAGTATTAATGTACCTGGCGATAGATTGGTTTCTGATTCTGATTTGACCATTAATGGCTCTGTATCAAGCACAGATGGTGCTGGCAATACAGGTACGGCCACTGCCAATAAGACCTATGGATTGGACAATGACGGTGATGGAATTGCCGATAACGTAGATGAAGATGATGATAACGATGGTATTTTAGATACCTATGAAGGTTTAGATGATTTCGATAATGATGGTATACCTAACTATTTAGATTTAGATAGTGATAATGATGGAATACCAGATGTGGTCGAGTCAGGAAACGGTAGTTTTGATATAGATAAAAATGGTCGAATTGATCCAGCAGAAAGTGCTCCTGGTGCCAACGGAATTCCTGACATCGTTGAGGATGGTGGCGTTGATGGAGCGGGGGTAAGTAATCCGCCAGTGAATAGCGATGGTACAGGTAATCAAGACTTTTTGGATATCGACTCTGATGGAGATGGAATTAAAGATATTTTAGAGGCCCAACCAAGTTCTGGAGCCATTTTCTTGGCGAATAATGATACCGATGGAGATGGAATTGATGACAATTTTGATTTTGATAATGGAGGTACGCCAATATACAATGTGCAAGACACAGATAGTGATGGTCAAGCCGATTATCTTGATTTTGATAGCGATGATGATGGTATTGTCGATAATATCGAATGGCAATCAACTTCAGGTTATTTAAGTCCTTCAGCAGATAGTGATGGTAATGGTCTTGCCGATAATTATGAAACCTCTGCAGGTTCAGGTGTCTCGATAGCTCAACCTCAAAATACTGACGGAACTGATAATCCTGACTACAGAGATACTGATTCTGATAACGATGGCTTGAGCGATTTGATCGAGGCATACGATACTGATGGTGATAATATTGAAGACACAACGGCTTCAGGTACTGATTCGGATAATGACGGTTTGGATGATGCTTTTGATTTAAGTATTTCGGCTCCAGATGGCTTGGAAGATGTCAATGGGGCGACAAACAACGGTCAAGATGTGACCAACTTACCTAACGACCAAGATCCGGCAACTGGTGAAGTTGATTTTAGAGATGCCAATGTGCCGTACACTCCAATTGATACAGATGGTGATACTATCGATAATCAAATTGATAAGGATGATGACAATGATGGTATACTCGATTCTGTTGAATCTTTAGGGTTCGAACCTACTTCAAACTTGGGAGACCCTTGTAACGGACCTTCATTCGTGTTTACAGGAACACCAACAGATGTTGGTGGTACAAATGATGGTTCTATTGGGGATCAGTACCGTTTTTCTAATGTTGGAACGGTCGATGGTAATGTTTTAGATGCCATAATAACTATTACAGGTAGATCGGCAAATATTACTTCTTTCAATATTGAGAAAACTCCTGGTGATGATATATGGAATATGGAGTATGGCGGCAACCCAATTGCTTTGAACGAAGAATTTCAAATGGAATTCAATATTCAATTTGTACTTACAGGTACTTTGACCAAGTATAATGTGAATAGAATAGGAGGAACTATTGCCGATATTGATGGTGCAAACTTTGAAGAAAGTGTGGTACTTAACCAACCAGGTCTTTATGCGGTTGACAGTAATACTTTGATTACCACAACTAATAATTTGGCGACTGGTAAGACAACATTCTTAGGTCCTGATGAAACGTGGTCAGGTGTTGACCCTGGCGCGAGGCTGGCAGTTTATTTCAATTATTACAATACAGATGATTTAACATTGTCATTTGTCTCCAATGCATTGAACCTTATTTCAAATACCCATTTAGGCTCATTGAAGCTAGATGTATGTAGTATCAATGGTTTGTTCGACCCAAATAACACGGCAAGTAATACAGGTTCGAATGGAAATCAATCCGGACCTGGTACGGCGCCAGTATTTACTGTCAATGATGGTATTGATAGTGATAATGATGGTATATCAGATGAATTGGATATTGATTCTGACAACGATGGTATTCCTGATAACGTAGAAGCTCAAGCAACA
This sequence comes from Euzebyella marina, assembly GCF_003687485.1. Classification (GTDB taxonomy): domain Bacteria; phylum Bacteroidota; class Bacteroidia; order Flavobacteriales; family Flavobacteriaceae; genus Euzebyella; species Euzebyella marina. The sequence continues at coordinate 1,469,657 of NZ_CP032050.1, forward strand.
ACATCTTACATAGCCCCAGGAACATCTGATGGTGATAGTGATGGTCTTTTAGATGCCTATGAAGGCAGTGGTGATGAGGGTCTCATGGTGGTCGATACAGATTCTGATGGTATAAATGATTATTTAGATCTTGATTCTGACAATGATTCTAAATCGGATACATTGGAAGCTGGTTTTGCAGCTGCCGCCACCAATAACGATGCTGACGGTGATGGTCTTTTAGATGATTATGATGATGTTGATACCACTGGTGGAACTTTTGATGTGAATGACGATCAGAATAATGGTGCTTCAGATTTGCCGAATAATGACATAGTTTCAACTGCCGAAGTTGATTATCGAGAAATTGGTTTTGATGATTATGATGGCGATGGTATTTCAGATGTTGCCGATTTAGACGATGATAATGATGGTATTTTAGATTCTGCAGAAAATTCGGGAGGTATAGACCCGAGTGCTGATAACGATGGAGATGGCACTGTAAACTATAGAGATCTCGATTTTGGTGCTGACGCCAATGGAGACGGAATTGTCGATATTTTTGATACCGATGGCGATGGTGTGCCTAACCATTTTGATTTAGATGGTGATAATGATGGTATTTATGACGTTGTAGAAGCGGGGCATGATCAAGCACATACAAATGGCGCTTTAACCGCTGCGGTCGGCCAAGATGGTATTCCAAACTCTGTTCAAGCAGCAGGTCAAGGTAACAGCGGTACGGTCAATTACACGGTGTCCGACTCTGAAACCGTAGCTGATGGAATTCCTGATTACCTTGATTTGGATAGTGATGGAGATGGCTTACCAGATAATGTAGAGGCGCAGACAACCTTGGGATATGTGACTCCAAATGCAGATGACGCGGCTACATATACTACCAATAAAGGGGTGAATTCAGCCTATCTTGGAGGTATTGATCCTGAGAATACTGACGGTACCGACAATCCTGACTACCTTGACTTGAACAGTGATAATGAAGGCGCCGATGATACGGTTGAGGCTGGCTTGACTTTGGCAAATAATGATGCCGATGGTGATGGTTTAGATGACAATACCGATGCAACGGTTGATTATTCGGATCCAAATGGAACCATTGATGACCCAAGTACCTTGCCGAATGTGCAAAATGACGCAACAGCTGAGGTTGATTATAGAGATGCTTCGGCCGCGGTAATCGATGCAGTGGCGGACAGTTTTACGGGTGTTAACGGATTTGCAGGAGGTAACGCAGGTGACGCAACTGGCAACGACACCCTGAATGGAGTGGCGGTAGACGATAACGATTTGAATATTACCATTACGAATGATGGAGGTATTACAGGGGTATCGATTGATGCTAATGGAATTATTTCAGTTCCCGCAGGTACCGCAGCCGGAACCTACAATGTAGTGTATCAAATATGCGAAAAAGCCTATCCTACCAATTGCGATACGGCCGCAGCGACCATTACGGTAAATGCCTCGGTCATAGCTGCCAATGATGATGCAACGCCCGCAGACCTAAGCAGTGTTAATGGTTATGTGGGTGGTAACGCAGGCGATGTTACGGCAAATGATACCCTGAATGGAACTGCTGTAAATGACGCGGATATAAATATTACCATATTTGATGATGATGGCTTAACAGGTGTAAGCATTGCTACCGATGGTACGTTAAGCGTTCCTGCTGGTACTGCTGCCGGAACCTACAACGTAGTCTATCAGATATGCGAAAAGTTGAATACTTCCAACTGCGATACGGCAACTGCTGTTGTAATTGTAGATGCTCCAGCTATTGTAGCGAATGATGATGCCACTCCGGCAGATTTATCGGCAGTGAATGGATTCACTGGAGGAAGCGCAGGCGATGTCACAAGTAATGACACCCTAAATGGTGCAGCGGTAAACGATACTGAGATAGATATTACGGTTACTGATAATGATGGATTGGCGGGAGTAACTATTGCTGCAGATGGTACGTTAAGCGTTCCGGCAGGTACTGCCGCAGGAACCTACAACGTGGTCTATCAGATATGTGAAAAGTTGAATACTTCCAACTGCGATACGGCAACTGCAGTTGTAGTTGTCAATGCTCCGGCTATCGTGGCCAACGACGACGATTTTTCTGGAGTTACTATTAATGAAATTTTAGGTGGAGATGCAGGAGATGCCACCGCTAATGACACCTTGAACGGAGTAGCCGTGAACGATGCAGACCTCACGCATTCTATTAATTCAGATGGAGGTTTGACAGGTGTAACCATTGATAGTGATGGTATAATTAACGTTCCGGCTAATTCTACACCTGGCACCTATACGGTCATTTATCAAATATGCGAAACTTTAAATGCTTCCAATTGCGATACGGGTAATGTAACTATTGTAGTTGACGATTGTTTGAGTGAGCCAACAAATGACTGTGACGGCGACGGACTTACAAATGCTGAGGAGACCACCAACGGTACCGACCCTAACAATGCGGACACCGATGGTGACGGCATCAACGACGGGCAGGAAGTGAACACCGACGGTACGGACCCACTCGATAGCTGTGATAGCAACGGCGGAACGCCACTGGCTACCGACGACTGTGACGGCGACGGGCTGACCACTGCGGAGGAGACGACCAACGGCACCGACCCGAACAATGCGGACACCGATGGTGACGGCATCAACGACGGACAGGAAGTGAACACCGATGGAACGGACCCACTGGACAGCTGTGATAGCAACGGCGGAACCCCATTATCGACCGACGACTGCGACGGCGACGGGCTGACCACTGCGGATGAGACGACCAACGGCACCGACCCGAACAATGCGGACACCGATGGCGACGGCATCAACGACGGACAGGAAGTGAACACCGATGGTACGGACCCACTCGATAGCTGCGATAGCAACGGCGGAACCCCATTATCGACCGACGACTGTGACGGCGACGGGCTGACCACGGCGGAGGAGACGACCAACGGAACGGACCCGAACAATGCGGACACCGATGGTGACGGCATCAACGACGGTCAGGAAGTGAATACCGATGGAACGGACCCACTCGATAGCTGTGATTCCGTAGGCGGCACGCCACTGGCTACCGACGACTGTGACGGCGACGGGCTGACCACGGCGGAGGAGACCACCAATGGTACGGACCCGAACAATGCGGACACCGATGGTGACGGCATCAACGACGGACAGGAAGTGAACACCGATGGAACGGACCCACTGGACAGCTGTGATAGCAACGGCGGAACCCCATTATCGACCGACGACTGCGACGGCGACGGGCTGACCACGGCGGAGGAGACCACGAACGGTACCGACCCGAACAATGCGGACACCGATGGTGACGGCATCAACGACGGACAGGAAGTGAACACCGATGGAACGGACCCACTGGACAGCTGTGATAGCAACGGCGGAACCCCATTATCGACCGACGACTGCGACGGCGACGGGCTGACCACTGCGGATGAGACGACCAACGGCACCGACCCGAACAATGCGGACACCGATGGCGACGGCATCAACGACGGACAGGAAGTGAACACCGATGGTACGGACCCACTCGATAGCTGCGATAGCAACGGCGGAACCCCATTATCGACCGACGACTGTGACGGCGACGGGCTGACCACGGCGGAGGAGACGACCAACGGAACGGACCCGAACAATGCGGACACCGATGGTGACGGCATCAACGACGGTCAGGAAGTGAATACCGATGGAACGGACCCACTCGATAGCTGTGATTCCGTAGGCGGAACCCCATTATCGACCGACGACTGTGACGGCGACGGGCTGACCACTGCCGAGGAGACGACCAACGGAACGGACCCGAACAATGCGGACACCGATGGTGACGGCATCAACGACGGTCAGGAAGTGAATACCGATGGAACGGACCCACTCGATAGCTGTGATTCCGTAGGCGGCACGCCATTGGCTACCGACGACTGCGACGGCGACGGGCTGACCACGGCGGAGGAGACGACCAACGGCACCGACCCGAACAATGCGGACACCGATGGTGACGGCATCAACGACGGTCAGGAAGTGAATACCGATGGAACGGACCCACTCGATAGCTGTGATTCCGTAGGCGGCACGCCATTGGCTACCGACGACTGCGACGGCGACGGGCTGACCACGGCCGAGGAGACCACCAACGGAACGGACCCGAACAATGCGGACACCGATGGTGACGGCATCAACGACGGTCAGGAAGTAAATACCGATGGTACGGACCCACTGGACAGCTGTGATTCCGTAGGCGGCACGCCACTGGCTACCGACGACTGTGACGGCGACGGGCTGACCACGGCGGAGGAGACCACCAACGGAACGGACCCGAACAATGCGGACACCGATGGCGACGGCATCAACGACGGTCAGGAAGTGAACACCGATGGAACGGACCCACTCGATAGCTGTGATTCCGTAGGCGGAACCCCATTATCGACTGACGACTGCGACGGCGACGGGCTGACCACGGCGGAGGAGACCACCAACGGAACGGACCCGAACAATGCGGACACCGATGGTGACGGCATCAGCGACGGACAGGAAGTGAACACCGATGGTACGGACCCACTCGATAGCTGTGATTCCGTAGGCGGCACGCCACTGGCTACCGACGACTGTGACGGCGACGGGCTGACCACGGCGGAGGAGACCACGAACGGCACCGACCCGAACAATGCGGACACCGATGGTGACGGCATCAACGACGGACAGGAAGTGAACACCGATGGAACGGACCCACTGGACAGCTGTGATAGCAACGGCGGAACCCCATTATCGACCGACGACTGCGACGGCGACGGGCTGACCACTGCGGATGAGACGACCAACGGCACCGACCCGAACAATGCGGACACCGATGGCGACGGCATCAACGACGGACAGGAAGTGAACACCGATGGTACGGACCCACTCGATAGCTGCGATAGCAACGGCGGAACCCCATTATCGACCGACGACTGTGACGGCGACGGGCTGACCACGGCGGAGGAGACGACCAACGGAACGGACCCGAACAATGCGGACACCGATGGTGACGGCATCAACGACGGTCAGGAAGTGAATACCGATGGAACGGACCCACTCGATAGCTGTGATTCCGTAGGCGGCACGCCACTGGCTACCGACGACTGTGACGGCGACGGGCTGACCACGGCGGAGGAGACCACCAATGGTACGGACCCGAACAATGCGGACACCGATGGTGACGGCATCAACGACGGACAGGAAGTGAACACCGATGGAACGGACCCACTGGACAGCTGTGATAGCAACGGCGGAACCCCATTATCGACCGACGACTGCGACGGCGACGGGCTGACCACGGCGGAGGAGACCACGAACGGTACCGACCCGAACAATACGGACACTGATGGCGACGGCATCAACGACGGGCAGGAAGTGAACACCGATGGTACGGACCCACTCGATAGCTGTGATTCCGTAGGCGGCACGCCACTGGCTACCGACGACTGCGACGGCGACGGGCTGACCACGGCGGAGGAGACCACCAACGGTACGGACCCGAACAATGCGGACACCGATGGCGACGGCATCAACGACGGGCAGGAAGTGAACACCGATGGTACGGACCCACTCGATAGCTGTGATTCCGTAGGCGGCACGCCACTGGCTACCGACGACTGTGACGGCGACGGACTTACAAATGCTGAGGAGACCACCAACGGTACCGACCCTAACAATGCGGACACCGATGGTGACGGCATCAACGACGGGCAGGAAGTGAACACCGACGGTACGGACCCACTCGATAGCTGTGATTCCGTAGGCGGAACTCCATTATCGACCGACGACTGCGACGGCGACGGGCTGACCACGGCCGAGGAGACCACCAACGGAACGGACCCGAACAATGCGGACACCGATGGTGACGGCATCAACGACGGTCAGGAAGTAAATACCGATGGTACGGACCCACTGGACAGCTGTGATTCCGTAGGCGGCACGCCACTGGCTACCGACGACTGTGACGGCGACGGGCTGACCACGGCGGAGGAGACCACCAACGGAACGGACCCGAACAATGCGGACACCGATGGCGACGGCATCAACGACGGTCAGGAAGTGAACACCGATGGAACGGACCCACTCGATAGCTGTGATTCCGTAGGCGGAACCCCATTATCGACTGACGACTGCGACGGCGACGGGCTGACCACGGCGGAGGAGACCACCAACGGAACGGACCCGAACAATGCGGACACCGATGGTGACGGCCTGACAGATGGAGAGGAAGTCAATAATGTAGATGATCCAAGCACTGCGCTTATACCGACCAGCATCAGTAATCCTTTGGATAGTTGTGATCCTGATGGTACAGGTAGTACTTGTGGTACCGATCCAGATAATGATGGTCTAACCAGTAGCGAAGAAGCTATACTGGGCACCAATCCGAACAATCCTGATACGGATGGAGACAGTATCAACGATGGTCAAGAGGTAAATGTAGATAATACAGATCCATTAAACGATTGTGACAGCAACGGAGGTACACCATTGGCTGATAGTGATTGTGACGGAGACGGACTGACGACTGCTGAAGAAGCCCTAATTGGTACGAATCCTGATATAGCAGATACTGATAATGATGGTGTCAACGACGGACAGGAAGTGAATACCGATGGTACCGACCCATTGGATGATTGTGATTCAATTGGAGGAATACCGACTACAGAATCTGATTGTGATGATGATGGATTAACCCTTGCGGAAGAAGAAGCTAGAGGTACCGATGCATCAAAAGCAGATACCGATGAGGATGGTATTATGGATGGCCAAGAAGTAATTGATGGTACAGATCCATTAGACCCATGTAGCTCGCTAGGAGGTACTCCACCACAAGGTACTCCATGTGATATTAATGTGGAAACTGATTTGGTATCGCCTGAAATTAATGATGGAAGATTTATCATCAACAACATTGAAAGTTTCCCTGTCAATACGGTGGAAGTTTACAATAGATGGGGTGTGAAAGTATTCTCGACAGATGGTTATAACAATGCAGATAATGCCTTTACCGGAATATCGAACGGAAGGGTGACCATCAGACAGAAAGAAGAATTGCCAGTAGGCGTATACTTCTACATCATTAATTATGTGAATAACAACGAACAAAGAACTCTTAACGGATACCTCTATATCAATAGATAATTCTTGAGGTCTCCGGTAAGAGAGATGATTTCCCTAAGAGGGAAAGACGTACAAAAGTTTTGAAAAAGAGAATGTAAAGCATAACAAACCATGGTGGTGAATCCGGCGAAAGTCGGGGCTGGGGAGCTGTCATCGCCGTGGCGAGTTATGTGATTAACTCAAAATGATAAATAAAAGTTTTTGAAAAGGAGAATGTAGAGCATAACAAACCATGGCGATAAATCCGATAGAAAGTTGGGGCTGGGGAGCTGTTATCGTCGTGGTAGGTTATGTTATCAGCTGAAAATGAAAAATGATTTAATCGTTGGCCAGGTAGAGAAAACCTTGGAATTCTAGGTTCAAATCATCCAACGAAACAATATAAAAGTAAACACCTGAAGGTAGGCCACTGTCTCTATTGAGCACAAAATTGTTCTGGTTAGAGAAACCATTGAATTCATTAGTGTAATTGGTCTGGTCAAAAACCTTGCTTCCCTGACGATCAAAAATCATCATATGGTTATTGGGCGATAAGGCCAATTCAGGAATTTCAAGAAAATCATTGATTCCATCGCCATTGGGTGATACAAAGTAATTTTCCAAGTCAAGAAAATCACGGGGTTCGCCAAATGCACCGAAAGTCAACACTTCATAATCATCGGGAACGAACGAACCCGAAATAGCCACCCCATTAACCAAATCACCAACAGAAGCAGGTCCGCCGAGCATTTCCCATTGATTGGTAATTTTGCTCCATCCGACCATAACAATTTCCTCGACATCGTCGCTTAGGCTACCGATTTCACTTCTATCGTTCCAAGAAAGCTGTACCGATGAGAGAACCGAGCCTTCAAGCCTCCAAAACTCAATAGTGCTTATGGCATCAATGCCGCTGGCGCGTGTATTGGTATTAAAACTTTGAAATTCGCTCGGGGTGTTCGGGTCTTCAAAAAAATAGGCCGCTTTGGCCAAATTGTTTACCGCTTCAGAATTTAGGATTAGCGGTCTCAATTGTTCGGAATCCCCCACGGGGAAATAAAATTCTTGCTGTTGCCATACACTTGCGTACCCGTCTACCTTACTAATATTACTTTCGCCCGAAGGTAGGGCGAGCTCTAAGAAGTTAAGCGTGATACCGGGCTGGGCCGGAATGGTAATCACATCGCCGGTAATAAAATTGGCAATATTGTCAACATTGACCGGAGTATTTAAAAAAGTGCCGCTTTGGGTCATAAACTCAACATCGAAAAAGGTAGGGGGTAGGCTACCACTAATATTGCGGTCAGCATTGCCATAAAAACCTGCCAAGCCGCTGTTTTCATCAAAAATACCGTCGTTGATCAAGTCGGTATGAAAACCTATTTCGCCCCCTTCATGAATGCGTAGGTTGCCCGTGTTGTATAGGGCTGTTTGGGCCTGTAGGGAAACACCTAGAAATAGAAGCGGTATGTAAAATTTATTTCTCATAAAAGTGCTTTCTATTTCTGAAGAAGTGACTTGATTTCTTCCAAGTCTTTTTTCATGGCCTGAACTTCATTTGCCAAGGCTTCTTTTTCAGCTTTTAGTCTATTGATTTCTTTTTCTTGAGCAATGGTATGTAAAAACAGTTCTTCTATTTTTTCGAGGTTTTGAAGGTTAGAAGCACTTAAATTCCAATGTCCATTTTCTTCGGCCTGCACAGCAGAGGTCACACCAGGTAAATGATGATTCTTTTTAATAAAAGCTTCAACTTCTTCTAGATTTGAAAAATGGTAACTTTCTTTAAGTTCAGAGGTTCCTAAGTAATATTTTTGAAATACATAGTCTGGAACTTGGATAGTGGTATTATTGGAAATAAAATTACCGTCGGCACGAATATTTCCGGCAACATGGAGTTTTTCGACTGGAGAATCGGTTCCAATACCTACATTTTGTAAATCATCAATACGAATTACCTCAATTCCACCTGTGGCAAAGGCTAATTGTGTAACACCTGCTCTAAACATGCCAATTCCAGATTCAGTATAAAAGCCATATGACGGGTTGCTGGGTCCTCCTGCAATTGTGCTAGGGGGCGCTAAAAAACCATTTCTAGTTCTAATAGAACCATTAACATCCAATTGACTTTGTGGTGCACCCGGGAGCCCGCCTATACCAATATTACCTCCTCCAGTATCAAAAGATAAGTCAAATCCATCCAGGTCCAAAGTTCTATTTGCCTCTAAAGTTAAATTGGAGTTCCCTATATTTTGGGGACTTACATTATTAATATCAGCCAAAGCAATGGTCACGGTACCCCCTGCCGAATCGGTTAGGGTCAGGGTATCATCGTCGCCATCCGCATCGGTGTCGGATACTGTAAGGCTGGCATTGGTGGTGTCGCTTCCGCTGTTGATATCAGCCAGAGCTATGGTCACGGTACCCCCTGCCGAATCGGTTAGGGTCAGGGTATCATCGTCGCCATCGGCGTCGGTGTCGGATACTGTAAGGCTGGCATTGGTGGTGTCGCTTCCGCTGTTGATATCAGCCAGAGCTATGGTCACGGTACCCCCTGCCGAATCGGTTAGGGTCAGGGTATCATCGTCGCCATCGGCGTCGGTGTCGGATACTGTAAGGCTGGCATTGGTGGTGTCGTTTCCGCTGTTGATATCAGCCAGAGCTATGGTCACGGTACCTCCTGCCGAATCTGTCAGGGTGAGGGTATCATCGTCGCCATCGGCGTCGGTGTCGGATACTGTAAGGCTGGCATTGGTGGTGTCGCTTCCGCTGTTGATATCAGCCAAAGCAATGGTCACGGTACCTCCTGCCGAATCTGTCAGGGTGAGGGTATCGTCGTCGCCATCCGCATCGGTGTCGGATACTGTAAGGCTGGCATTAGTGGTGTCGCTTCCGCTGTTGATAGATGAAAGTGCAACTGATAGTGATGTGCCATCTGAATCAGTTAGTGTTAAAGAGTCGTCAGTACCATCAGAATCTGTATCAGTCACCGCAAAAGTTGAATTGGTTACCCCCCCTGCACCCCAAACAGTTTCACCTGCAGCATTGGTGGTTAAAACTTGTCCGTCGCTTCCTGCTCCATTTCTAGCAATCAGGTTGCCGTATAGTTGAATATCCCCATTGTTCTTGATTGTAAACGCCTTATCAGAAGTTAATTGTGGAGCTTCTCTACCAGTATTATTTTGGTTCAGTACAAAATGAAAATCACCAACTCCAAAATTGCCGGTTCTTTGAAATATGATAGCCCCTTTGCCATCATTAAATCTATCATTGGCAAATAGAATGCCTACTGCTGAGCCGGCAGACTCTTGCCTATTTTGTATTTCTAGAGGAAATGATGTGTTACCTCCTACGTTATCAATTATGTGTACTTTGGTATTGTTGTTAATCGCTTGGCCGTCTAAACCAATACCTAGAGCTCCATAGGCCCTACCACTTACCACACGGGCATCATAATCCCAGATAAGGCTCGGGTTGCCATTAGTAGGATGAAATGCCTGAGCAGGGTCACCATTAACATCAGCAAAGAATAGCGATTTTGATTGGCCGGTATGGCTTGCTGCAGAAGCTATTTCCCATTGGCCATTGGTTTCACTCCATCTCATGATTTGGCCGTCTGTATCCGCCCCCATATTACTAAAGTCCTCAAGAGCAATGGTACCATCTTTAATTTTTAAGGATGTGATAGAATCATTTTGGATGGTAAGCACTCCGGCATTATCCATAGCGGCATCGCCACTAATCGTGAGTTGTTGTGCAACGTCTCCCGTACCGCCAATGAGAATACTACCATCAGTAAGTGCTCCGCCTGACGCAACCGTAGCATCAACATATGCTTTAGTAGCGGCATCTTGATTAACCGTAGGGTCTTGTAAATCTTTAATCTGTAAATTTCCGGCACTGTTATTTGTTGTGAGTACTTGGCTTAAAGCAGGTGTTGCCCCTGTAGCCGGTACGTTGGCCCATACCACATTACCGCTTCCGTCGGTACTTAAAAACTGACCTGTCGTCGTTGATGGTTCAATTTTGAAAGGGTCTGCACCAGTTCCGATTCCCGTTAAAGTAATTCCGTCGACAACCTCTGTGGAGCCTCCACCACCAGCCAAAGAACTTAAATCTACTTGCCCGCCTGTGGTGAGATTATTGCTGATGGTCAGTACGTTGGTAGTAGTGTTGAAAGTTATATCTTGAATTTCGTTGGTAGTATCGGTATCTACTCCGGTCACATTTATCTGGTATGGGGTAGCGATGGTGCCATTTCCGGCAACTTGAGTATTGGTACCTCCAATTATTCGAGTGTCGGAACCATTTGAAGTAGGTATAGTTATCGTATTACCGTTCGTAATGCTCAGTTGGTCTCCAGAAATGGATAGGTTTTGTAATTCGTTGGTAGGGCTTTGATCCGTATCAGCCGTATTGGCTGCGGTATTGGCATCTATCTCGGCCTGTAATAAAGAATCGTCGTAAAATGCACCATTGTCAGAACCGGCTTGTATCACATTACCTGCATCGCCACTAATAATATCGGCGTTGGTAATAAAACCTTCATCATTGGTGAAATCTGACAAATTGATATTATCGTTATCCAAAGCAAAGGCACCTACCGAGTTTTCAGAAAGTTTGTCTTGAGTTACCGAATTGTTTTGAAGTTTTCCCTGCCCTATCGATCCATCTTGAATATCAACACCATTAATACCTCCATTTACAATTTGCTCACTATTGATACTATTGGGGGCAATCTCAAAATTGCTTCCGTTTTCTGTTTGGGTAATGACAATGGTGCTGATGTCATTGACTAGGGGGTCAGCAGTAAGATTGCCACTACTACCATCGCAAAGATTCACCCATTGGGTACCATTATAGTAATAGACACAATTGGCGGTAGTGTTATAAACCAAGGCACCTCTATTAGGTACAATATTGGTCATTTGCAACGAATCTACTCGGGTAATGACCAAAACTTTATCATTACTCTGTAGCTCTAACAAAGAGTTGGCGTCGATTGTTTGGGGATCATCGCCTATTTTAACCTGTGCCGTAACGGCGGTGGTCATTAACAGACCGATGAAGAGAATAGGTAATGCAATACGATTCAGCATATGATCAAGATTTAAGGTATTAGGGTCAACAAAAATAGAATTATCCGGCTAGATTGCTAATTAATAAGGTCGAACTACCGTTAACTGCTGTTGAATGGTGAAAGTTTTTTATTACAAGAGCCATCTCTGGCGATAACGTTAGAAAGCGAATTAACAAAAGTTTAGACGGCACGGTTTTTTTTAGACCCCAACATGTATTTTCTTTATAAACATTTTTGTTTTTTGGTGATTGGCCCGCCGAAAATGACTTGTTTATTTTTTGAGGCCAAGAACTAAAATTATATAATTAAACAATCCAATGAAGAATATCCCTACCCTTATACTGGTACTTTTTTTAACACTCAATGCCTTTTCTCAAGACGGTGAGCGACAAATAGTGAGAGGTACGGTACTCTATAGAGATGTACCTGTACCCAACGAGAATGTCATTAATATTACTTCCGAAGATGCAGTTATTTCAAATGACGGAGGACAGTTTGCGATTGAGGCAAAGGCGGGGGATGAATTGGCATTTACCGCCGTAAACTATCAGATGATAGTGGTTAAATTGACCGAACAAATGATTGCCAATGGTCGTTTGGTGGTGGAAGTGAAGGAGAAAGTAACCGAACTGGACGAAGTGGTCGTTACACCGGAAAACAGAGAGCGATTCTTGCAAGTTCAAAATGAGGAGTTTAAAGAGGTAGAGTACGAAATCGACCGCTCGACCGAGGTTGAGAACATAGCATTGAGCCGTTCGGAACGTGGCATGCAAGACGGAATTAATTTTGTGAATATCTTTAAGGCATTGACCAAATCAATACAAAAGAACGACAGCCCAAAAGCTAGATTAAAAATGAGCCAAGTGCTACGTCAGGTATATGATGATGAATTCTTTGTGGTCGATTTAAAACTGTCACAAGCCCAGATTGATGACTTTTTGGTATATGTTGATGGTAAGGTACCTGAAAACAATCTACTTCTCAAGCAGAACGAATTTCAACTGATCGATTTTTTGGTCAACCAAAGCGAGGCATACCGAAATCAAATGAATGGCGAGAAATAGCATCACATTTCTGATTCTTTTGACCCTTACGCTTCCAAGCAAGGCGCAAGAACTTTTTCAAAAAGAGTTGGAAGGTAGGGTCTATAGTAAGGATGGAGATGTAGCCGCCACCCACGTTCTTAATATGACAACCGGCAAGGCCGCTATTACCGATATCAATGGTTTCTTTTCCATTATGGCCAACACGAACGACACCTTGCTATTCTCGGCGGTTCAGTACAAAAAAAAAGAAATCGTTATAACCTCGGAAATGCTGGAATCTAAACTGCTTTTAGTGCCTTTGGAGGAAAACCTGACAGAACTGGAAGAAGTAGTGGTTATGCCATATAATCTCTCTGGAGACGTAAGTAGAGATGTCAATCGTATGTCCGTAGGTCCCGTAGTTACCGCCTCTACCTTGGGCTTGCCAAATGCTTATGCCGTTTTTCCGAGTCAGGCCGAGAGATTGCTCAACGAGGCTACGACCGGAGGAGGATTTATTCCGCTAAACCCTATTCTCAATGGCATATCGGGCCGTACCAAAATGCTAAAAAATAGAATAGCCCGAAATGAAAGGTATGCCCGTACACAGCGGGTACGTAATTTTTTTGCGGATTCTCTTTATGTTCAAGAGTTTGAAATTCCCGAAGATAGAATAGCAGAGTTTATGTATTTCTGTGAAGTCGACCCTAGTTTTCAATCCGTGGTCGACACTCATGATCGATTGAGAATCTGGGAATTCATGCGACGTAAAAGTAAGGTCTATAAAGATAACAACGGACTTTAATTGGCCGTATGGCATGGGTTTTGTTTATTTTTGCAGCATAGAAACAAGCATATGGCATTCACAAGAAAAATACTTTTTCTTCTCGTCTTACCGCTTTTGTCATTTGCGGTGGCCCACAAATTTTATGTAAGCGTAACCAATGTTAACTATTCTGAAAAAGATGAGGCTATTCAAATAACCTCGAGGGTTTTTATCGATGATTTCGACCAGTTATTATTGGCCCGGTATGATCTCGATGCCGAATTGGCTTCCGAACAAGAATCGCCCAAGGCAGATACATATATCGAAAAATACCTGCGCTCTAAGTTTTTGGTATCAATTAACGGCCAGCCCGTTTCATATGACTACATTGGCAAGCAATACGATGCTGATGTTGTGGTACTCTATATTGAGGTGCCCAAGATTGATTTGAGCAAAACGACTTCCATAGAAATAGAAAATGAGATTTTGACCGACCTCTATGATGAACAACAAAATGTGGTTCACATAAAGGTAAAAAACAAGAAGAAAAGTTTCGTACTTGTCAAATCGCATACTAAAGGTATGTTAAACTTGTAACAATCAGTTAACATATCCTTAAAAAACTTTATTTTTCACGGATTATAAACTAACGAGTAAATGAACAGATTTAAGTATCACATTTTCGCTGTTCTCACCATGTTCGCTGCCTTGGCGAGCGCACAAGATCAGCAAGAGAAAAAGGAAAGAGAACCAGGGCACTACAACCAAAGCAGATTCAAACAATTGTACGAAGAGTTTGCTACCCCGAATAATTATCGCTCTGCCTCCGGAGCCCCAGGGCCTGATTACTACCAACAACAGGCTGATTATGTAATGGATATTGAATTGGATGACAAGAACGCCAAGATATTTGGTGAGGAAACCATTACGTACACCAACAACTCCCCTGATAATCTAGAGTATCTGTGGGTACAGTTAGATCAAAATGTAAGGGCGAAGACTTCAAAATCTCCTTTGAGGGATGGTGGCGGTGTGCCAATGGCCGAGCAAGCCGGTGCTTTCGTTCAAAAATATATTACCGAGCCATTTGATGGTGGCTTCGTTATTGACTACGTAAAAGATGCCAGTGGAAAGGCTTTGCCCTACACTATTAATCAGACGATGATGCGTGTTGATATACCGCAGCCGTTGAAAAGTAAAGAACAAATCTCTTTTTCAATCAAGTGGAGTTACAACATTCCTGACCATACCGTTAACCGGGCTCGCTCCGGTTACGAATATTTTGCTAAAGATGGTAACCGCGCTTATGTAATTGCACAGTTTTTTCCGAGAATGGCCGTGTATAGCGATGTAGAAGGTTGGCAGAACCATCAGTTCTGGGGAAGCGGCGAGTTTGCCTTGCCTTTCGGAAACTATGAAGTTAATATCACCGTGCCGGCGGATCACGTTTTAGATGCTACAGGAACATTGCAGAATAGAAAAGATGTTTTCTCGAAAGAGATGATGAGCCGTTATGAAAGGGCCAAAAAATCTTATGATAGGCCAGTGATCATCGTGTCTCAAGAAGAGGCCGAAGCTGCCGAAAAGAATTTTTCGACCAAAAAGAAAACCTGGAAGTTCAAAGCCGAAAACGTACGTGACTACGGTTTTGCTACTTCTAGAAAATTTATTTGGGATATGCAGGCCGTAAAGGTCGGTAATCGAGATGTTATGGCGGTTTCCTTGTATCCAAAAGAAGGAAATCCTCTTTGGGAAGAGTATTCTACCAAAGCGGTAGCCCACACATTGAAATCATATTCTTCGCATACGTTTGACTATCCCTATCCCAAGGCTATATCCGTACACGCCAAGAATCAAGGTATGGAGTACCCAATGATCTGTTGGAATTACGGTAGACCCAATGAAGATGGTACGTATTCCGACAGGGTAAAATACGGTATGATCAGTGTAATCATTCACGAAGTGGGTCATAACTTCTTCCCGATGATCGTTAATTCAGATGAGCGTCAATGGGGTTGGATGGATGAAGGTCTTGATACTTTTATGCAGTACATGGCCGAGCAAGAATTTGGAGAGATTTATCCGGAGGCGATTGCCCCGAACTCAAAATATCCGTCAAGAAGGGGCGAGCCTTCTAAAATTGTGCCTTATATGGCAGGTGATCAAAGCACGATTGCACCCATCATGTCAAACCCTGAAAACGTATATCAGTTAGGGCCTAACGCTTACGGTAAACCGGCAACGGCCTTAAATATTCTTAGGGAAACCGTCATGGGCCGTGAATTGTTCGACCATGCCTTTAAAACATACTCACAACGTTGGAAATTCAAACATCCGACCCCTGAAGATTTTTTCCGCACAATGGAAGATGCCTCAGCCGTTGATTTAGATTGGTACTGGAGGGCTTGGTTCTACACTACCGATTATGTTGACATCGGCGTTAAGGGAATCAAAAAGTATTATGTTTCGAACAAGCCTAGCAAAAAGATGCAAGAATACATGGCGGCACGCGATATTAGCGAAGATGATCTGCCACCATTGGTTTATCTTGCCGAAGAGGGTAGCGAAGACGCCGACCCCGATTTAAAGGGTAAGTCTCCATCAGAATCATCTCAATCCCTTAAAGAATTCATGATGGACAATATGACCGAGAGCGAGCGTGCTTCGGTAAAAGAACCGAAATATTTCTACGAGGTTACCTATGATAAACCAGGTGGAGTACCCATGCCTTTGATTGTTGAGTACACCTATGCCGACGGTACTACAAAGAATATTACTTATCCTCCGGAAATTTGGAGAAAGAGCGACAAAGAAGTTAGCGTGGTTATTTCATCTCAAACAGAGCTTACCGGTGTGGTAGTCGACCCAAAAATGGAGACTGCCGATATAGATGTGACCAATAATACTTGGCCAGCTAATGAGGGTCCTTCTGATTTCGATAAGATGAAAGAGAATATAAAAGGGAAGTAAATTTCAATTTTCAGATTGATCAGACCTGTTAGGTTATGCGATTTACCATTAAGGTGATGCATAAAAAAACCTAACAGGTCTTTTTATGTAGCGAAGCTATTCTTCACTATATTTGTCTTATGTATATGATGCAATTTCTATTCATTAGTGGTGGCGAGATATTCTTTATCATGTTTATCGTCGTCATGGTTTTCGGTGCCGATAAGATTCCTGGTATAGCCAAGGGATTGGGAAGTGGTATGCGCCAGTTGAAAGATGCTACCGAAGATATTAAGCGTGAGATTCAAAAAAGCGCAGAGAAGCAGGGTATAGATACGAAGTTCGTTGATGATATCAAGAACGATATAAACGATGTGAAGGATAACCTTACCTCAGGTATCGGTACCGATATTAAAAAAGAAGTGGATCAGGTTAAGAAGAGTGTAGACGATGTGACCGGAACCATTAAAAGAAGCTAAATTTTGCTTGAACGAATTCTTGAATGGGACAGGCAGACATTTATCTATCTCAATAATCTTGGTATTGAGGATTACGATATTTTTTGGACGACCGTAACCAATTTCAGTACCTGGATTCCTTTTTTCGTATTTGTAATCTATCTAATCTTTAAAAAGTACCCCAAAAGGGAAGCAATTTTTGTTATTGCTACCATATTGGTCATGGCACTTTTTGTCAATACTTTGACAGACCTCACCAAACAGACCGTGGCTCGCCTAAGGCCTAATAATGATGAGGATATCAATACCTTGATACGTATTTTAAAAACCCCGACCACCTATAGTTTCTTCTCAGGCCATTCTTCCAGTTCTTTTTCGATTACTACCTTGATTGTACTCTTTTTAAAAGACCGCTTTAAGTGGAGTTGGTTGTTTTATATCTGGCCCATCTTATTCGTAATGAGTCGAATTTTTGTAGGTGTGCACTTTCCGGTAGATATCATTGTGGGCAGTGCGGTAGGTATTGCTTCCGCTTTTTTCTTTTATTTTTTATATGTGAGGTTTATAGCACCCTCGTTAGGGTTAAGCCATCCCTGACAGGTAATAGAACGGTTTCTACGCGAGGGTCTTCCTTCAGTTTTTTGTTATAGGATAAAAGTATCGGTGTCACCTTATCTTTCTTTTCGATGGGTTCTACCACTTTGCCAGACCAAAGAACGTTGTCGGATAGTATAATGCTTCCCGGTCGTGTCTTTTGAAGTACAAGCTCAAAATAATCAGGATAATCAGCTTTTTCGGCATCAATAAAAACTAGGTCGAAGGTAAGATCTAATTCAGGTATTATTTTCTTGGCATCACCAATATGTTGAAATATCTGATGGCCCCATCCACTTTTTTCAAAATAGCGGTGTTGAATTTCATAAAGTTCTTCATTGATGTCTATGGTGTGCAGCTCTCCGTCTTTTTGTATTCCTTCTGCCAAGCACAAAGCTGAATAACCAGTATAGGTGCCAATTTCTAGAATATTTTTAGGGGATATTATTTTTGAAAGTAGGCTCAATACCCTTCCTTGAAAATGGCCCGTTAACATTCTGGGGCGTAAAACCTTTAGATGTGTCTCTCTGGTAAGCTCTTGAAGAATTTGAGGTTCTTCTTGCGAGTTTGCCTCAATATAACTTTCCAATATAGGGGAAAGAAAATGCATATGCCTTTATTTTTTACAAATATACAGTACTTTAGAACTCCACCTGAAATTCGAAAACTGTTACTATGAATAGCTATAAAGTGAGAACCGCTAGAATCGAAGATTTAGAAACCCTATTGAATTTTGAGCAGGAAATAGTGAAGGCCGAACGGCCTTTTGATCCTACCATTCAAAAGGGAGATATTAGTTATTATGATATAAGGGAGTTGATTCTAAGCCCAGATGCCGAAGTGGTGGTCGTAGAATACAACGGAAATGTAGTGGCATCCGGGCATGCGAGAATTAGGGAAGCCCGGCATTATCTAGATCACGAGACCTATTCATATTTAGGTTTCATGTATACAGACCCCAACCATAGGGGGCAAGGGCTTAATGCCAAAATTGTTGATGCCTTACAGGCATGGACGACCAAAAAAGGAATTAAAGAGATTAGGTTAACTGTTTATAATGATAATGAAGCTGCGGTAAGGGCCTATGAAAAAAAGGGTTTTAAAAAGCATATTATCGAGATGCGTTTAACGGAGTAAATAGGCTTTGAACCAGATAAATTTCTTTAGGTAATCGTATTTTTGAAAAAATTCGGTTTTATGCAGTTTGAAAATACTTTGAGTTTTGCCAAATCACTTGATTTAAAAGATGAACTCTCCGATTATAGGTCTCAATTTCATTTCCCAAAGGTCAACAATAAACCTGTAGTTTATTTTACGGGAAATTCATTAGGTCTTCAACCTAAGAGAACCAAAAAGTTTGTAGATGAGATTATGGCCGACTGGGGAGACTTGGCCGTGGAAGGTCATTTTCATGCCTCAAAACCTTGGTGGGACTACCATGAAAGGTTGGCCGAGCCTTTATCGCATATTGTGGGTGCAAAAAAGGAAGAAGTATGCGTAATGAACACGCTGACCGTCAATCTGCACCTATTAATGGTGTCTTTCTATAGGCCAACATCAAAGAGGTTCAAAATACTATGTGAAGAAAAGGCGTTTCCTTCCGATCAATATATGTTGCAAAGTCAGGTAAGGCATCATGGCTTTGAACCTAGTGAGGCCCTTGTTGAGGTGGCTAAGCGAGATGGAGAGCATTATTGGCGAACGGAAGATATTTTGGCCAAAATCGAAGAGATTGGCGATAAACTTGCCTTGGTTTTAATAGGAGGTGTCAATTATTATAATGGACAAGTCTTTGATATGCAAACCATCACCAGAGCGGGTAAAGCGGTTGGTGCCAATGTAGGGTGGGACCTCGCCCATGCCGCA
Source organism: Euzebyella marina (assembly GCF_003687485.1). Taxonomy (GTDB): domain Bacteria; phylum Bacteroidota; class Bacteroidia; order Flavobacteriales; family Flavobacteriaceae; genus Euzebyella; species Euzebyella marina. The sequence continues at coordinate 1,489,526 of NZ_CP032050.1, forward strand.
GGAAATATTGAACTTGAACTACATGAATGGGAGGTAGATTTTGCCGCTTGGTGCAGTTACAAATACATGAACAGCGGGCCAGGCAATGCTTCGGGTATATTTGTTCACGAAAGGCATTTAAAGAATGATAAGCTTCAGCGCTTTGAAGGTTGGTGGGGTACCAAAAAGGATACCCGGTTTTTGATGAAACCAGAATTTGAATCGACCCACACTGCAGATTCTTGGCAATTGAGCAACCCACCGGTTCTTTCATTGGCCCCTTATTTGGCTTCTCTAGAGATGTTCGATGAAGTGGGCATGGAGAAGTTGATCAAGAAGCAAAAATTGATTGTCGCTTACCTTGAGTTCGTTCTGAGGGAAATTGATAAGGAAACCGAAGGATCTTTTGAAATTATCACACCGGCAGATCGAGGTTGCCAATTATCTGTATTTCTGCACGGCCAGGGTAGAAAGTTATTCGACTATCTTATGGAAAATGGAGTAATTACAGATTGGAGAGAACCTAACGTAATTAGATTGGCGCCAGCACCTTTTTACTGTTCGTTCGAAGATATGTACCGCTTCGGTCAAATTTTAAAAAGCGGTATTGAGCGGTAAAATCTTAATTACTTAAAATATCCGAAGAGCTGATTTTCTCTACAATAAGGCCTATTTCTTTTTTGAGCTTGTCTTCGTCAATCGGTTTTTTTATGATGTGAAGGGGCTTTGTTGCCATAGCCCTTGCCAACGTCGGTTTGTCAGAGTTTCCTGTTAGGTATACAAAAGGTATTTGATATTTGGTATGTATGATTTCTCCCAAATCAATTCCACTAAGGTCACCTGTAAGTCCGATGTCCAAAAAAATTAGGTTGGGTTTTTCAGATTCCAAGAAAGTAAGTACATCATTACCTAAATCTAGGGCTCCTATCACTTCATGCCCCAGTGCCGTTATTCCAGACTCTAAAAACATTTGAATAATAAAATTATCCTCAACAATCAATACTCTTAAATCCATAACTCAAATAATTTTCAGTTTCATTAATCAGAACATCTCCTTAATAAAATAATAAGATTCTATGAGATTTGTTCTATTTCTTTAAAAGAGATGATATAATACGTACCCTTTTTGGTATTGTCTTTTTCAATGTTACCGCGCAGTTGCAGTACCAGTTTGTGAATGAGCTTTAGCCCTAACGACTTGGTGTTCCTGAAATTTATCTTATCGGGAAAACCTATACCATCGTCGCTTACAATTAATTGATAGTTGTAGTTACTGGAATTCAGTTTTTCCAGTTTGATAAAAATGGTGCCTTTTTCTTGACCTTTAAAACCATACTTTAGTGAATTGGTTATTATTTCATTGATAATCAATCCTAAGGGTATTGATGTGTCTAGGTTTAGGTGTACGTTGTTTATTTCGGTGACCAACTTAATATCGCTACCACTACCTTTCATTGATTGAATGAGCGCAGTAACCAATTCTTTAATGTAGGCCTCATAGTCAATTTTACTTAAATCACCGCTCTTATATAGCATTTCATGTACCATACCCATTGAATTGATTCGGTATTGGCTATAACGGAAAAGCATCTTTATATTTTCGTCGGTGATAAAGCTAGATTGAAGGCTCAAGAGGCTAGCTACTACCTGAAGATTGTTCTTAACCCGATGATGAATTTCTTTAATTAGGGTATCACGTTCCTTTAACTGGCTGGCAATGTTTTGATTTAATCTAGTGATTTTTGCATTCTTGTTGTTAAGGGCGTAGGTTATGATTAGAAGAAATAGCACGAAGGCAGATACCAATAATGCGGTGCGATAGGCCGCTTTTTTAAAATTGGATAACTTAGTTTCAATTTCATCTGTTTCTGAACGTGTGTAGATAGTCCAAAATTGATTGCCTTCTAGACTTAGTTTTTTATAATAATAAAGGGGTTGGTCATAGTTACCCCGTGCATCTAAATCTTCTTCAAAAGATGTGTAGAGTTTTTTCTGCTCGTCATAAAATATTTGGTTATCTCCATTTAACAGTCCAATATTTTGCCCTTTAAAAGTGTCAAACCAGTTTTGAATGTTCAGATTCAAGCCAATAACACCTGCTCGTTTATTTGAAGTATAAAGCGGACTAAAAAATCTAAGGGTAGGGCGGTAAGGCATTTCAATCAATCCATTTTCTTCATTGAGATCGAGTTCTGATACGTACACATCGTTTCTACCGACGTTGACAGCCTCCCTAAAATAATAACGATCTTGTTTGTTTTGTAGTTTTTCAGGTGGTGTGATGGTAACTTGATTGTCGGTATTTTCTACCTTGACCAACTCATTGCCGGCCATATCAATAATTCTGGCTTGAAAATAATAGTCATCGAGTTCAACAAACTTGGCTAATTTTCGAGAAATCAATGGCATTTCGTCATTGTTCATCATTTCAAATTCGACCATATTACGTATCATCGTAATATTCTTTTTGCTTATCTCATATAGGTTTAGAAATCTAGTTTCAGCATCCTTAAGCCTGTTTTGTGCTTGTCCATTCTCAATCTCTAGAATGTTGCTTTGATAGGTATTAATACGACGCCAAGCGGAGGACCATAATAAGATGTTGGTTATCAAAAAGATAGCCAATGAAATTATAATCAGATTAACTTGGGTTAATTTGAACCTCATTTTCGGTTGAAAGTTGTATTGTCAGATTTTCAGCTTTACGCTAAGTGAATTACGATAATTAAATCTAAAGGGTGAAATTATTGGTAATTTTTTAACATAACATTTTTTAATTAAGAAATAACCTACTATAGCCTGCGTAAAAGGCTATATTAAATTATCGATATTATGATAATCACCAATAACTCAAAAGGGGAAATAATGTGCTCTATCAAATTTACATAATTATTTCTATGGGTTGAAGGGCAGTTTAATTCATCTTCTGATTGATGTTCAAAAGCCATTTTTCATTCATCTTTTTCGGTTATCTTCGTCGGTCTTATCAAATAGCCGATGAAATCTCTTATTACCATTTTGACGAATGCCCGATACTTTGGTCCTTCATGGGTATTCGCCAGTATCAATATTCTCTTTGGTACTTGGGCGATATACATCCCCACAGTAAAAGAAAACTTGCAAATTGATAAATCGCAATTAGGTTTTGCCCTTTTCTTTTTGGCTTTGGGTGTTTTTACCGTTTTTCCTTTTGCGTCGACAATTATCAATAAAATGGGAGTTGGCAAGGCTACCAGAAATGGGGTTATATTTAGTTGTATTGCCGCAATGTTACCTTTATTGGCGCCCAATTATTTTACTTTGGCAGCTTCACTATTCATCTTTGGGGCTTCGAATGGTTTCACCGATATTTCAATGAATACCTTGGTTACGGAAATTGAAAAAGAGGATAAACAAAAGTTCATGTCCGCAAGCCACGGATTTTTCAGTTTAGGTGGTGTTTTGGCCGGTCTGGGTAGTTTTTTAATTGGTCCGCTAAGTAACCCACCTTTACATATGGCTTTGGCAGTTGTTTTGGTGGTAGTGGTCAATGCATTCTTTTACAGAAAATATCAAACTGTGGTTGCGGCCCCGGAAGAGAAAGAAAGTTTTAGCTTCGGACTTTTTAAGCCTCTATTGTTTTTAGGATTGATATCGTTCGTTTCAATGGGCAGTGAGGGGGCTATAGTTGATTGGAGCGGTCTTTATCTGAAGGAAATAAGTTTAGCGCCCGAATTTTTGTGGGGCGCCGGGTTTTTAGGCTTTCAACTTACGATGACCATCGGCCGGTTTTTAGGGGATGGAATCAGTTCTAAAGTCGGTTCGGTAAAAATGGTAGCAATGGCATCTGTCTTGGTCATTTTGGGCTACTCTTTTGTCTTGACTACACAGGTTTATATAAGCATCTTAGGGTTTGCCATCAGCGGCCTAGGCTTTTCGGTGATTATACCCGAAGTTTTTAGAATCGGCGGTAATGTGAAAGGTGTCGATTCGTCACAGGGGGTCTCTTTTATCGCGGGTACCGGTTATGCCGGCTTTTTGGCAGCACCGCCCATTTTAGGTTTTCTTGCAGATTCTTTTTCCCTTTTTACCTGCTTTGTGGTTTTGCTTTGTTGTGCTTTTGTAATTCTGGGCTCTACCTATGCCTTGCATAAAAGAGGAAGGTAGAATTTATTTGAGTTTTGCTTCCAAATTAGTAAAATAGAGTTTAAAACTACCATCTTCATTTTGGTGCATCTGCGCAAGGTTCAATCCGCCAACATCTTTGTAGTCTTCCCAAGTGGTTATCATTGAAGGCTCCTCTTGATTACCTCTCCTAAAAACCCATTCGTGAACTTTAAAATCATCGGTAAAATAGAAATCGTAGGCATCACCAGGGGTATACCCACCCTCTTGGTTGTAGGTAACTGTCAGCTTTTGCATTTCTTTTTTGCTGAGGGGGGCTGAAACCTTGGCGTTGTGCTCGGTCGTAATGCTATTTTCATCCCACAAAATATTGATGGGCGCCATCAGCCAATATTTATCATTGATAAACCCTCCATTTGTCTTATTGGCGATACTGTCCATTTCATTTCTGTTATAGCTAAGGGTGTCTTCCGCAGAAATAGCGGTTACCTCGTTGGTCTTCGTTTTCCAGATCCAAGTTCTTTCAAAATGCGAGGTGTCGCGGTCAACATTGAACGTAAATTTGAGTTCTTCAATATTTTGCCAATTCTCATATCCGTTAGCATAGGCTATCTCTTCTAAAAGAGAAAGTTCTTTCTGCTCCGGTTGGGCTTCGGTCTTTGGGTTGTCTTTACAAGAATAGAAAAGAATGGCAGTTATAGCGATTACAAGTAGCGGTCGTATCATCATTGAAGTTTTCTCAAATATAATCTTTTTGTGTTAGCAATCATTAGCTGAGTCACTTAAGAAAAAATAGGTGAAGCCATCATATATTTGTTAAATAGGGCTCTTGGGACAAGGCAATTGAATATCTTCCTAGGAATTTTGCCAAGAGATCTATTTAAATAAATTGCTTAATTTTGGTAGTAACAAAATACATAAAATGAGTTCTAAAAAAGGAAAAGTTCAAGAGGCTATCGACCAAAAATTATTGGAGGAAAGAAAAGTATTCCTTTGGGGTATGGTTGATGATGATTCGGCCAAGCACGTCATCGATCGTCTTTTGTATCTAGATATGCAGAGCAATGAAGAAATTCAATTGTTCATTAATAGTCCGGGTGGTTATGTTACATCGGGTTTTGCCATGTACGATACCATTAAATCACTTAAAAGCCCAGTTTCAACTATTTGTACAGGTTTGGCGGCCTCAATGGGCTCTATTCTTCTTTCTGTTGGAAAAAAGGGGAGAAGGTTTATTCAACCCCATGCCCAAGTTATGATTCACCAACCAAGTGGGGGTGCTCGTGGTCAGGCTTCCAATATTGAAATTCAAGCAAAAGAGATTATCAAAACCAAAGAGTTGAGTGCCCGAATATTGGCTGATAACTGTGGTCAAGATTATGAAAAGGTCTTGAAAGACTTCGATAGAGATTACTGGATGAACGCCGAGGAGTCTATCGAATACGGTATTGTAGACGGAGTCTTGGAATAAGATTTAAGGTTCTACATTAAAAAAGTCCTTCGCAAATCTATTGTGAAGGACTTTTTTTTGAATATATATAGGCGCTGACGCGGAATGTTTTTCTTTATATACGCTACGCAATTAGTGTTCAGATGGTCTGTGAAAGTTAAATAATTACTAAATAGACTTTAAAACCTTTCCGGATGCTCAATAACCTCTTGAGCTCTACTTTTCAATTTTTCTAGTTCATCTTTTGGCTTTTTGTTCAACAAGTTCATCATCATTGCCATTCGGTTGTTGTTTTCAAAATGAACTCTTTTTTCATCAAGGAAATTCCAATAAAGCGAATTAAATGGGCAGGCCTTTTCTCCTATTTTTTTGGTATGCGAATAATGGCAATCTTTGCAATAATTGCTCATTTTATTAATGTAGTTGGCACTACTTACATAAGGTTTGGTACCCACAATGCCACCATCGGCAAATTGGCTCATTCCGCGAGTGTTGGTGATTTCTACCCACTCAATAGCATCGATATAAATACCCAAATACCAATCGTCAACCTCCTTTGGGTCGGTCATGGTGAGAAGTGCATAATTACCGGTCACCATTAAACGCTGAATATGATGGGCGTAAGCTTCATCTAAACTTTGTGTTATGCAGTTCTTCAGGCAATTCATTTTGGTGTCACCGGTCCAGTAGAAATCAGGTAGCTTGTTTTTGTTACCAAGTTCGTTCAATTGGGAATACTTGGGCATTTCTTTCCAATAAACGCCTCTCATGAATTCTCTCCAACCTAGAATTTGCCTAATGAAACCCTCAATTTGCGAAATGTCTATAATGCTTTTATTTTCATAGTAATGGTCAAGTACTTTATCAATTACCTCTTTTGGTGAAAGTAGCTTGCTGTTCATGGCGAACGATACTCTTGAATGAAACAAGAACTTTTGGTCGGTATGCATGGCATCTTGATAATCGCCAAAATGTTCCAAAAGGTTCTTGCAAAAGTAATTGAGAACGGTTAGGCAGTCGGTCCTGGAAGTAGGCCAGTTGAATGAAGAAGGTTCGATATGGCCAAAAGTTTCGACGTTGGCCTTTTTGAGGTCTTTTAAAACCTCCTCTACATTTTTTCTAAATCCTCTTTCATGTGGTATTTCCGGCTTTCCTGGCCATTTTTTTCTATTACTTTGGTCGTAGTTCCACTTGCCGCCTTCAGGTTGGCCGCTTACCATCATGATATCATGTTTTTTCCGCATCATGCGATAAAAGTTCTCCATGACTATTTGTTTCCTGTTTGAGAAGAAATTTTTTAGCTCATATCTACTGGTATAAAAATGTTCAGTATCACAATTTGAACATGTTACGTTTATTGAGTCGCATATTTCTTTCAGCTGTATATCCAATCGATATTCGTCGGGCAGCAAATATTCAAACCTTTCGGCTTTGCTTTTTTTCAGGGCTTCTTTGATAATTTGGTCTAACTGCTGGCTGTTGTTATCATCGGTAATCTTTAGATATATAAAATGATGGCCCTTGTCGGTCATTTCTTCGGCAAAAGTTCGCATCGCACTAAAAAAAGCGACCACCTTCTGTATGTGGTGCTTAACATAATTAGTTTCTTGCCGCATCTCTGCCATCAAATAGGTGATATCGGGGTCGGTGTTTTGAAACCAGCTATGTTTATGGTTCAATTGGTCGCCCAAAATCAAGCGTAAAGTTTTCATCTGTCAGGGTTTTAATTTGATGGAGGTATGCAATTAATACATGTAGCGATAAAAGCATTGATGCTTTCAAATTTTATATGAACCGTATTTAACAGTATATTTGCTCGAACAGAATAACTGATTTTCTTAAACTTAAAGGGTTTATTGGGGTATTGCTTCCTACTGTAAGACCTTCTTATAAATTCCTAAACCTTTATAGCTGACCAAGTAATTGATAATATAGTTACATTTTTGGGAGGCTTTCTGCATCTATGACCCAACAATCTAAAAACATTGCCATTATAGGCTCAGGTCTTGTGGGCTCGCTTTTGGCTATCTATCTAAAAAAGTTAGGACACGCTATTACCGTTTTTGACAGAAGACCGGATATTAGAAATATTACATTTTCAGGGCGTTCTATCAATCTTGCCATGAGTAATAGAGGTTGGAATGCACTCGAAGAGGTGGGTATCGCCGAGGAAATCAAGAAGATTGCTATTCCTTTGGATAAAAGGGCTATGCACGTAATCGGTAAACCCATGTATTTTCAAAAATACGGAAAGGAAGGAGAAGCCATTTGGTCTATTTCAAGAGGGGTGTTGAACAAAAGAATGATAGATTTGGCAGAAGCCGAAGGAGTTCATTTCAGATTTGATGAAAAAGTTTGGGATGTTGATCTGCCGGAAGCTAAAATCTTTACCGGAGAAACCGAAAAAGGGGAGTGGAAGGAGTATAATTACGATATGATTTTTGGTTGTGACGGCGCCTTTTCGCGGGTGCGACACAAAATGCAACGACGCAGTCGCTTCGATTATTCACAAGATTTTATTGATGTTGGCTATAAAGAACTTTCTATACCTCCCAACGCTGATGGTACCCATAAGCTAGACAAGAACTCTTTTCATATCTGGCCGAGAGGAAAGTTTATGTTGATTGCGATGCCGAATTTAGATGGTAGCTTTACCTGTACCTTATTTTTACCTTTTGAAGGCCAAGTATCTTTCGACAGTCTGACCACTAAAGAAGAAGCAAAAAAGTTTTTTGAAACCTACTTCCCCAATGTGATGCAGGTGATAGATGATTTGTTAGTTGATTTCTTTAAAAACCCGACCAGTGCCTTGGTGACCATGAAATGTTACCCTTGGACTTATTGGGACAAGGTGGCCCTAGTAGGGGATTCTGCGCACGCCGTTGTGCCATTCTATGGTCAAGGTATGAATGCCGGTTTTGAAGATATTTTCGTTCTTCACGAATTGATTCAAAAACATGGTGACGATTGGTTACAGATTTTTGAGCAGTACCAAAAAGAAAGAAAGCCCAATGCCGATGCTATTGCTGAATTGAGCTACCGGAATTTTGTTGAAATGAGCAGTAAAACTGCTGACCCGAAATTCTTATTGCAGAAAAAAATTGAGAAACACTTTGCTTCAAAGCATCCCGATAAGTGGATTCCGATTTATAGCCGCGTTACCTTTTCAGATAGACCATATTCAGAGGCGTTGGCTATGGGTGATGAACAAGAAAGTATTATGAAAGAGGTAATGAAAATGCCCCAAATTGAAGATAAATGGGATAGCACCGAAGTAGAAAACAAAATGCTTTCTCTTTTGCAAGATTGATTCAAAGTAAGTGTGATAAAAAGAAAGGGCCGCGTTTTAAAACGCGGCCCTTTCTTTTTATTGACTATTAGCAATTAAAGTTTTTGAAAAAACTTTTGCATCTTTTCCTGTTCTTCTTCGGCCAATACTGGGTCAACCAATATACGGCCACTATGCTCGTCAGTAATGATTTTCTTGCGAGAAGCAATCTCTACTTGTACCTGCGGAGGAATCGTAAAGAAAGAACCTCCTGAAGCACCTCTTTCGATAGGTACTACCGCAAGACCGTTCTTCACATTGTTTCTAATTCTAGCGTAAGCCTTTACTAGGCGTTCTTCGATTTCATCCTGGTATTTCTCAGATTGCTCTAAAAGGGCTTGCTCTTCTTTTTCCGTTTCGGCCAAAATGGCGTCAAGCTCTCCTTTTTTATGCTTTAAATGAGATTCACGTTCGCCTAAACGCTCTTTGGTTTCAGAAATAACCTCTTTTTTCTGTTCAATTTGTGCTTTGAACTCTTTAATGTTTTTCTCAGCTAATTGAATTTCCAATTCTTGATATTCAAGCTCTTTACTGATAGAGTTGAATTCTCTACTGTTACGAACATTCTTTTGCTGTTCGCCATATTTTTTGATGAGAGCCTTGGCTTCCTCAATCAAGTTTTTCTTGGCGCCGATTTCAAAATTAATGGTTTCGACATCGGTCTTTAATTTATCTATTCTGGTTTTGAGACCTAATACCTCATCTTCCAAATCCTCAACTTCTAGTGGCAGTTCACCTCGAACGTTGCGTATTTCATCTACTCTTGAATCGATCAATTGCAGGTCATACAATGCCCTAAGTTTCTGTTCTACCGTAGCGTCTTCTTTTTTTGCCATAAATTTTTATAAATACTTGATGGGATTGGTTTTACTTTCCGATAAACGGACTGCAAAATTAGGAATTTTTTTTGTAAGATAATCAACTAATAAATTTTTTGTAAACTGTTCTGTTTCATAGTGTCCGATATCTGCAACCACTATTTTGTTCTCAGCCTTGTAAAATTCATGATACTTTATGTCTGCGCTTATAAAAACATCGGCACCCGTGGCTTTGGCTGCATCGATGGCGAAGGCACCACTTCCGCCTAAAACGGCTACTTTTTGAACAGGTTTACCCAATAACTGCGAGTGCCTAATGATAGAAGCGTTCATTGACTTCTTTACCCTCTTTAAAAAATCTTTCTCTTCTTCCAGCTCGTTCAGCATACCTACCATACCCATGCCCACATAAGGGTTCGTGTTGTCTAAAGAAACAATGTCATAGGCGACTTCTTCATACGGGTGGTTGTTTAATAGGGCATTGACGATTCTTTTCTGGTCAATACCAGAAAAAACGACACTTATCATGGTCTCTTTTTCGTGATGTAGTTGTCCAATATCGCCCTTTGTAGGGTTAGAATTCTCACCTGCTTCATAGGTGCCCATCCCTTCTAGGTTAAAACTGCAAGCGCTATAGTTGCCTATATTGCCGGCCCCAGCCTCAAATAGATGCTGTCTTAAATTCTCGGCATCGTCTTTAGGTACATATGTGGTAAGCTTTTTAAGGTTTGATTTTTTAGGAATCAAAACCTGAGGGTTCTCGATGCCCAGAACCTCACATATTTTAGTGTTCACCCCATTTTGAACATTGTCTAAAGCGGTATGCATGCTGTAGATGGCGATATCATTTTTGATGGCCTTTAAAACTACCCTCTCAACATAATTGGATCCTGTAAGTTTTTTTAATCCCCCGAAAATTATGGGATGAAAGCTTACTATAAGATTACAATTGGTTTTGATGGCTTCGTCAACAACATTTTCTAAAGTGTCGAGGGTTATCAAAACACCATTAACAATAGAGTTGTAATCGCCAACAAGTAAACCAACATTGTCAAAATCTTCAGCATTGCCCAAAGGAGCCAATTCTTCTAAAATATGGGTAATTTCTTTAACTGTCATGAAGAGTTTTTGTATCGCCTAAAGATAAAATATTATAATTTCGCCCAAATGCAAGTACTGAGAAAAATACTATTTCCGTTTTCGCTCCTATATGCTTTAGTAGTTTACTTTCGAAATTTCTTATTCGATATCGGGTTTTTGAAATCAAAAACTTTTGAGACTCCAACCGTCTGCGTTGGTAATTTAAGTGTAGGCGGAACAGGTAAAACTCCTATGATTGAATTTCTTGTCGATAACCTCAAAGCTGAATTGAAGATAGCTGTCTTAAGTAGGGGGTATAGAAGAAAATCAGAGGGTTTTATACTTGCCGATACCGACAGCAGCGTTGAAGAGCTTGGTGATGAGCCGTACCAGATTTACTCAAAATTTAAGGACATAGCCGTAGCAGTAGATGCGAATAGGCAAAATGGTATTACCTCTCTTCAAAAGATGGTAGACCCTGATTTAATTTTATTGGATGATGCCTATCAGCATCGTAAGGTGAAATGTACTTCGTACATTCTATTGACTGCCTTCGGTCATTTGTATTCAAAAGATTGGTACTTACCAACTGGAAACCTTCGAGATGCCAAGTCACAGGCCAATCGCGCCAATTGTATTGTGGTTACAAAGTGCCCGAAAAATTTAAAAACAGAAGCAAGAAAGAAGATTATAAATCAGCTCAACCCACAAACACATCAAAGGGTACTATTCAGTTATTTAGATTACCATGATGAAGTTTTTGGTCTGGATAAGAGTTATTCTTTGAATGATTTGAAATCAAAGAATATCACTTTGGTCACTGGTATAGCAAACCCAGCTCCTTTAGTGGAATTTTTAAAAAATGAAGGCGTCTCGTTTAAGCACTTGAAATTTAAAGACCATCATTTCTTCTCGGAAAATGAATTGAAAAACCTTAAAGAAAAGGATTTGATTCTAACTACCGAGAAAGACTATGTTCGTTTAAAGAATCAGCTTCAGAATTTATATTATCTACCCGTGAAGCATCGGTTTTTTGATGATGACGGGGAACAAATACTGAAAGAGATAAGGAATATTATATAACCGTGTCGCGTAGGTTTTTGTTGTCAAAGATATTTTCCCCAATTTTTTGGTAGAATACTTCTGGTTTAAAAGGCTTGGTGATTACATCGTTACATCCCGCTGCATAAAAACTTTCCAAGCTGTCGTCTAAAGAAATGGCGGTCAAGGCCACAATCGGAGTAATCTTATCGAACTTTCTGATTTCAATGGTAGCTTCTTCACCCCCGATTCCCGGCATATGAATATCCATCAAAATAGCGTCATATTTATTTTCTTTGGCCAAATCGATTGCTTCCCCGCCATTATTAGCGATATCACTGGTGATATCTTTTTTGGTAAGCATCTTCTTGGTAATAACCTGGTTGATTTTATTATCCTCGACTATCAATATGTGAAGGCCGTTGAACTCGAAATCTTTTTCCGATAGCTCAAATGGTACATCGTCTACGATGGCATCTTTACTCTTAACGTCGAGTTCAAAGTAAAACTTACTTCCTTTGCCCAACTCACTTTCTAACTGAATTTTACTATCAAAAAGACCCAATAGACTTTTTACTATGGTAAGCCCCAAGCCAGACCCACCATATTCACGGTTAATCTGAATAGAACCCTGCTCGAAACCTTCGAAGATATTTTCTTGTTGATCTTTAGAGATTCCGATGCCGTTATCTTGTACTTCAAAGTACAGCGTTACGTTTTCTTCTTCTTTTTCGAGCATTTTGGCAACTACCCGTACCTCACCATTCTTTGTAAATTTCAGGGCATTGCCAACTAAGTTCATGAACACCTGAGATAGCTTCAGAGGATCGCTCATTAGGTGGGAGGGAATATCCTCATCATAATCTAAAATAATGGCGGTCTTGTTGCCTTGAGCACTTTGTTGCAATGAATCAATTACCTCTTGAAGCACCTTCTTAAGGTTGAACTCTACATTCATTGGCTCAAGCTTATCCGCATCAATTTTGTTGATTTGAAGGATATCATTAATGAAGTTCAATAGGTAATCTCCTGAAAACTTTAGCGCTTTTAAATGCTCTTTTTGATTCTCGCTTGGGTTCTCTTCCAACAGCAAATGTGTCAAACCGGTGACGGCATATAAAGGGGTTCTCAACTCATGGCTCACAGTAGACAAGAAATTTGTTTTGGCTTCCATGGCTGTAACAGCGGCATCTCGGGCTGCTTTTAGCTCGGTGTTTTTTGTTTGGAGAAGATCGTTCGTCTTCAACTTTATTTGATTGTTTCTAAAAAGTGAAACCGCTAAAAGAGTGATAATGATCAGTAGGGCAGAAGTGAGTATAGCCGCTATATCCGATTGGTTTTTTGATTCGTTCAGTTCCTCAATCTTTTGCTCTTGCCTTCTTATCTCATCGCTCATAAAATCAAACTGAATTTTTTCAGCCGTCTTTGTCTCGGTCTTCATTTTCGCAATGTTGAAGAGCGAATCTCTGATGTAAAGCAGATTTTTATTATTGGCTAGAGACAGGTCATATCTTCCTTGACGCTCATAAATTCTAGTGAGCATTTCATTAGAATCCCATATTTCCTTTGAAAAGGCATTTTTCTTGGCAAGTTTCAATGCACTTTCTCCATTCATGGCGCTTTCCTCAAGCTTGTCGGTCTTAAGGTAAAGGTCGGCCAAGCCTAGATGGGCCTTGGTAGCTAGGTAATCACTTTCGTATATGTCGGTATTGACAATTAAAGAATTGAAGTTCTTGGCAGCACTCTCGTACTTATCAAGTTTCATATATATTTGGGCTTCTGCCAGCAGGATATTGTTGAAAAAATTTCGATCATTATTCAATTGCTTAGCCTCGTTCAATAAGAAAATAGCCTGAAAGTTTTTTCCATCATGAAATAAAAGAATGGCCTCAATATATTTTTGCATGGCATCGCCATACGGGTATTCAATGTCTTTTAAAAGTGCCTTTGCCCGATCCCAGAAAAAATAAGTGGTTTCTTCTTTATTTAACTTAAGATAGAGTAGGGCGTGAGCTTGATAACTATCGATCAATGCCTTGACATCTTCATTGGCTTCAGCTGATTTAGATGCTTTTTCCAACTCTTCGAGAGCCAAATCGGTTTGGTTGCGATTACTGAAATCACGGGCCCGATCTAAGTGTAGTTTAGGTTCGAGAAGTTCAACCGTATCTTGGGAAATAGGTGAGGTTTCTTGGGCAACGACCATTTGAAATGTCAAGATTGCTGCAAGAATAACTACTATGTTGTAGTATTTTATATGTTTGAAATCTATTGTCAAATGTAATTTTTGCTTCTCAGTAATTGAATTAAATCTACAATTCTACTGCTATAACCGGTTTCATTATCGTACCAACCGATTATCTTCACCATCTTTCCAATTACAGAAGTCATCTCTGAATCAAACGTACAAGAATGACAACTATTGTTTATGTCAATTGACACCAATGGGTTTTCGCTGTATAAAAGTATGTTTTTCAATTCATTGAGCGAATTTTTTCTGAAAGATGAATTTACTTCTTCTATACTGGTTTGTCGTTTTACATTGAAAGTGATGTCTGTAAGTGAGCCATTGGGTACTGGTACGCGTATACCGCACCCACCTATAACATCCGATAAATGCGGGAATATTTTAGTCAAAGCCTTGGCAGCACCTGTGGTAGTCGGCACGATTGATTGACCGGCAGCTCTTGCCCTGCGTAAATCTGAATGAGGTCGGTCGTGAAGACTTTGATCACTAGTGTATGAATGCACAGTGGTAATGTAGGCCTGTTCAATGCCGCAAAGCTCATCTATGACCTTTATCATAGGAGCTGCGTTATTGGTGGTACAAGAGGCATTGGAAATAATATCGTCTCCTTCCTGTATGATTGATTCGTTTACTCCCAATACTACCAAGGGTATATCATCTTCAGCTGGAGGAACCGAAAGGATTACTTTTTTGGCACCGTTGGTAATATGGTGTTGTAGCGTATCTCGGGTCTTGAACTTTCCTGAACATTCAACAACAACATCTACATCATAGGCGGACCAATCTATGTTTTCTGGAGAGCTTTCATTGAAAAGAATAATTTCATGGCCTTCTACAACGATAGTTCGGTCACGGTACGTAACCTCAGGTTCAAAAATGCCATGTATGCTATCGAATTTAAGTAAGTGCGATAAAGTTCGGGCATCTGCCAAATCGTTTATTGCGACTACCTCAAGATTCGATTGGTTTTGTAATAAACGGAAGAGGGTTCGACCGATACGACCGAACCCATTTATACCAATTTTGGTTGTTTTCATTGAATATTGAGAAATGGGGTCTATTAATCAGACCCTCATCTTTTTTAATGAATATGTTTGTGAGCTTTGTACGATGAGCGTACCAGGGCGCCACTCTCTACATGCCTAAAGCCCATTTTGAGGCCAAGCTCTTCATATTTTTTAAACTGTTCGGGAAGAATGAATTCTTTCACCGGAAGATGCTTTTTCGAAGGCTGCAAATACTGGCCGATGGTAACTACATCAACTTTTGCATTTCTCAAATCTTCCATCGTTTCAATGACCTCTTCCTCCAACTCTCCCAAACCTAGCATTATACCCGACTTCGTTCTGTTAGCCCCGCTGTCCTTTAGATAACGCAGAACTTCAAGGCTACGCTCGTACTTGGCCTGTATTCGTACCTCTCGAGTAAGTCTTTTAACGGTTTCCATATTATGGGAAACTACTTCAGGGGCTACCTTGACGATTCGGTCTAAATGCCTTTCAATTCCCTGAAAATCGGGAATTAGGGTTTCTAAGGTCGTTTCGGGGTTCATTCGTCTGATAGCCTTTACGGTTTCTGCCCAAATGATAGATCCCATATCTTTTAAATCATCTCTGTCGACCGATGTAACTACCGCATGTTTGATGCCCATTATCTTAATGGAACGGGCTACTTTTTCAGGCTCTGCCCAATCGACTGTCGAGGGTCTTCCTGTCTTCACCCCGCAGAAACCACATGACCGGGTACAAACGTTACCTAAAATCATAAAGGTGGCAGTACCTTCTCCCCAGCATTCGCCCATATTGGGGCAACTACCGGAAGTACAAATGGTATGAAGGTCATATTTATCTACCAGCCCTCTTAATTGTGTATATTTTTTTCCCGTGGGAAGTTTGACCCTGAGCCATTTCGGCTTTCCTTTTGGGGGTGCTACACTTGCTACGGTCTCTGTACTCATGTTTAACTAATTTTATACAAATATACGAACTATTAAATCCATTTAAGGTAACTCGCCGATTTGAAGAGTTTCCATACCGTCATTTTCAAAACTTGAAATTTTTAATATGGACAATGATCTATTTCGTGCCCTTAATTACTTGGGCCAATAATTTTTTCGCCCTTAGAAGTTTTACTTTTACATTGTTGATGGGTTCATTGAGCTCTTCGGCAATGTCTGCATAACTTAGCTCTTTGAAGTACCTAAGATTGATAACTTCTTGATAATGGGGTTTAAGTTTTTTAATGTGAAGTAAAAGGTTGGCTAAATTCTGTTCGGTTATCAAAAGATCTTCGGCAGAAGGAGCATCATCCAATACTTTCTTTACGGAATCTTGATTTTCCCCAATTTCGACACTTTTCTTACGCTTTCTGATGAGGTCGACGTGAATATTCTTTGAAATGGCTATTAACCAAGTCTTAAATTCATAATTATTGTCGTAAGTGTGCAGTTTGTCAAATGCCTTTGAGAAAGTCTGTATGGTAATGTCTTCGGCATCGTTCTCGTTTTCGGTACGTTTTAACTGAAAACCGTAAACACCGTTCCAAAATCTATCGAGCAATGAGCTATAGGCAATCTGATTGCCCGAGAGGGCTTTTTTAATAGTGCTTTGGATATCTTCAGCTTCTGCCAATAGCGGGGGTTGTTAGGTTAAATTTGTGTTTGAAGTTTAGACGAATCTTCTTTTCGGCAATCTTGCTCATCGGGCATTTTACCGCACATGCTACAAGCTTCGCCATCTTTATTTAAAAACGGACTTTGGCTTGCACAAGTTCCGGCAAATTTTCCATCTTTTTTTGCCCAAATTTTTATGGCGATTCCGGCGAATGCAACCGCCATCAAAGCTACGGTAAGCAATATCAACTTCATATCAGATATCTTTTATGCAAAGATACAAAATAAGCCCCGAAACAAAAGTCTCGAGGCTTTGGATATATAAGTGTTTAAAGTTGATTTCTAGTAAGCGAGATTGGCTACGATGTTTTCTACCGTCGGGGTATTGTTACCGCCCTTCGGTTCAATAGTAATGTAGCTTATAGCTTTATCTGCATAAGGCAGTGCCAATAATTTTTCTTGGCTATCGGCTTCGTGAATTATACCAAGATTCACCATTTCACCGTTAACCTCTGCCCACATCTGGTAACATTGGTCTTCCGGTAGATTAGGTAATTTGCTCACATTAATGTAAGAAAGTCGTTTAACGGGATTGATGTAAGCAACTGCTTTCAATTCTTTTGCCTTCTTATTGCCCTTAACACTAACTTTTTTGGTTTCAGGGTTTTGAAGAACAATGAACTGGTTGCGAACATCTTCTAATTGAGCTCTCATCGTTTCCTCAAGATTATCGATCTTGTTGTTCACGATAGCATTCTCTTCTTGAAGACTCTGGTTTTGGTCCCAAAAGAAAAAGCTCGCGCCGAAAGACATTAGAATAGCTATGGTTGCGGCTACGGCCAACCTGTAGTACTTTTTTCTCCCGACATGCTCTCTTCTTACCTTTTTTATTATTTCGTCTTTAAGGGCATCGGGCGCCTTTACGGCAAATAGCTTGGAGTAGGTCTCCAAATTTTCCTGTAGTTCGTTATAGGCATCACGCACTTCAGGGTACATGGCAATATAACGTTCGGCTTGTAAGGTCTCTTCTTGGGTTGCATTTCCAATCAGGTACTTTTCAAGTATATCCGAATCTAAAAACTGTTTTATTTTCTCTTTCATGATGTTGTTATATCATATTCATCGATAGGACTAAAATCATCGTAGGACCATAAATTTTTCTAAGTTCTCTCAGTCCAATTTTTAATCTAGACTTGATGGTTCCCAGGGGTATATCAAGTTCATCGCTCGCCTCTTGTTGTGTCATGCCTTGAAAAAATAAGGCATCTAACACAATTTGATATTTTGGCTCAATCTTGTCAAGATTCTCTCGAACGTCCATGAACTCTGGTCTAGTACTATTGACGCCCAAATTATATACGTCTGAAACATCAATTTGGATTTCTTTATCTGATTTTGTATTGACACTTCTTAATTTATCGATGGCCGTATTTCTGGTTATTCGAAAAAGCCACGTAAAAAGTTTTGCTTTTGAAGCATCGTATGAATCAGATTTTTTCCAAATTTTTACAAAACTCTCCTGAAGTACGTCTTGGGCAAGTTCTTCGTTTCTAACTACCTTGTTAGCAACCCCTAACAAGGTGTCTCCGTAATGCTCATACAGTAAAGAAATGGCCTTTTCATTACGCTCTTGAAGCAATTCTACAATGTGTTTCTCAAGTAAGGTGCTCATAAATTTTGGTAGGTCTCAAAAAAAATTTGATTTTTGGGCATCCAACCGGGTAGTTTAGTCCGTATATGTTGAAACGCTAAATTATAAAATTGATTGTTATATAGGCGTTTTGTGAAAATATTAATGAATAAATGTGCACTTGGTAACTGCACATTTAATTTTTGGTTAGTTTGGTTTGGTATAACCCCTGAAGAGCTTTCTTTGGGGGTTATTTTATGATATTAACCTCAGGTTCAATCTTTATGCCGAAGTTTTTATCTACCTCTTCTATAATGCGATAGGCAAGTTTTAAGATATCTACGCCAGTGGCATGACCATGGTTCACCAAAACCAATGCTTGGTTTTTATGCACACCTGCATCGCCAAATCTTTTTCCTTTAAATCCACTTTGCTCGATCAACCAACCCGCAGGTATTTTGTATTCATGTTCGCTTACTTGATAAAAAGGTGCTTTGGAGTTTTTTTCGATAAACTTTTTAAAAGTAGATTCATTCACCACTGGATTTTTAAAAAAACTGCCGCTATTACCTAAAACTGTTGGGTCGGGTAGTTTTTCTCTTCTGATTGCTATTACAGCATCTGAAATGTCTTTTATAGAAGGCTCGACAATTTGCCGCTCATTCAATTTTGCCTCAATGGCTCCATAAGAAGTATTTTTCTTATGTCCTTTTTTAGTTAGTTCAAATATGACAGAAGTGATGATGAACTTACCTTTTCCTTCGTTTTTAAAAAATGAATCTCTATACCCAAATTGGCATTCGGCATTAGTGAAGTTCTTCAGTTGTTGGTCACTGATTCGCATAGCTTCACAGCTAACCATTACGTCTTTTAACTCAACCCCATAAGCGCCAATATTCTGTATGGGCGCCGTGCCGGTATTTCCGGGTATTAATGACATGTTTTCCAACCCTCCATAGCCTTGTTCTAATGTCCACATGACCATGTCATGCCAATTTTCACCTGCCATTACCTTTATTTGAACGGTTTCGTTGTTTTGGTCGACGACTTCAATCCCCTTGAGATTGATATGTAACACAAGAGCGTCAATATCTTTGGTAAGCAGCATATTACTGCCACCGCTGATAATAAACTTATGTGGGTGTTCTTTTAATTGTAGGGCTTGCTTTAAATCTGCAATGTGGTTTATTTCATAGAAGTATTTTGCCCTTACATCAATGCCGAAAGTGTTGTATGTCTTAAGAGAGGTATTTGACTTGATATCCATTAGCCTTTATAACTATTTAAGGCCTGCTTTAGTATGCTCACGGCCCTTTTTAAGCTCTCTTTTTCCAATACATAAGCAATTCGTACTTGGTTCTTGCCGTACCCTTCGCTAGCATAGAAGCCAGCTGCCGGGGCAACCATGACAGTTTCGCCATCCACATTAAAATCGCTCAACAACCATTGTGCGAAATGATCGGTATCCGATACCGGTAACTCTGCAATACAGTAAAAAGCACCTTGCGGCCTGCCAATTTTTACACCATCAATTTTTGACAATTCAGCAATCAATAAGTCTCTTCTTCCTAAGTATTCCTCTTTCACCTCTTCGAAGTAGCTTTGAGGTGTGTCCAATGCGGCTTCGCTTGCAATTTGTGCGAATGTCGGCGGCGATAACCTCGCTTGCGCGAATTTTATGGCGGTTCTTACAACTTCTTTATTTTTACTGACCATACAACCAATTCTGGCGCCACACATGCTGTACCTCTTTGAAACGGAGTCGACTATGATGGCATTCTGCTCTAATCCGTTTTCTTGAAGAATGGAGTAATGTTTTCGTCCATCATAGGTAAACTCTCTGTACACTTCGTCTGATATTAGAAAAATATCATGCTTCTTGACAATCTCGGCCAGTTGGCCGATTTCTTCAGGTGTATAAAGGTAACCTGTTGGGTTGCCCGGGTTGCAAATTAAAATGGCCTTGGTTCTATCTGTAATCAGTTTTTCAAACTCAGAAATAGGGGGTAAGGCAAAGTTGTTCTCAATACTCGAAACTATGGGAACCACGTTCACGCCCGCTGCTGTGGCAAAACCATTATAGTTCGCATAAAAAGGTTCAGGAACGATTATTTCGTCACCAAAATCGGTAATACTGCCAATAGTGAACGATAAGGCCTCAGATCCACCTGTGGTAACGATGATATCTTGTGCTGTTACCGAAATATCATTTTTGGCGTAGTAACCTGCCAATTTTTGACGGTATTCTTCTGATCCCTCGGTTCTGCTGTACTCGACAATCTCAAGGTTGTTGTTTTTAACGGCATCTAGAGCTACTTGAGGTGTTTTAATGTCTGGTTGGCCAATGTTCAAATGAATTACATTAACTCCCCTCTTTTTCGCTTCTTCGGCAAAAGGAACTAGTTTTCTAATCGGTGATTGCGGCATTAAGCGCCCTTTCTCTGATACTGACGGCATAAAAAATGAAATTTTTGACAAAAGTGCTAAATCCAATTCGATAAAACTAAAATAGCGGCTGGTATTTGATTGTTATCTAGATTGTTAAAATTTAGGCAGGGAGTCATAAATATTTGTAAATTGATAAGAATTGAAGGTTTAATTTGAAGAAAGTTGAATCGTTCCCTTCTACATATTATCATTTTTATAGCTCTGCTGCCCTTTTTCGCTGAGGCACAACAGTTCGATTTGCCAAAAAGTAAGGATTCTGAAAAGCTAAGGTTCGAGTTGGTGAACAATCTTATCGTATTGCCAATTGAAGTTAATGGGTCAAAGCTTAATTTTTTGTTGGATTCGGGGGTGAGCCAGCCTATTCTCTTTAACATTTCAGATTTAGATTCCCTTCAAATAAATAATGTCTCTGAAATAACAATAAGAGGGGTGGGGCATGGAGAGCCCATTAAGGCCTTGAGTTCAAAAAACAATACTTTTAGACTCAATAATATTACCAACTTAGACCAACGGTTATATGTGGTGATGGACAAAAGCATTAACCTTTCGCCAATGGTTGGCATGACCATTCACGGCATCATGGGTTACGAGCTTTTTCGCGATTTTGTGGTGGATATCAACTACAGTAGAAAGGTAATTAAGTTTTTTCGCCCCGAAACTTATAAGTATCGAAAAGATAGAACCGCCCAGACCTTACCATTGGAAATCAATAAAAAGAAGGCCTTTTTGGAAGGGAACGTCCATCTAAATAATTTAGAAGATTTTCCGGTGACCTTATTGGTCGATACCGGTAGTAGCGATTCTATCTGGTTGTTTGAAGATGATCAAATCAGTGTACCAGAAAAAAACTATGAGGTGTTTTTGGGAAAAGGTTTGAACGGCGAAGTTTACGGAAAACGCACCAAGATCGATGGTTTGGACATCGGTTCTTTCTCTATTAAAAATGCCAAGGCAGCCTTTCCTGATAAAAAATCTTTTAGTTCTCTAACAAGTTTGGGTAGCAGAAATGGAAGTCTTGGAGGGGAGGTTCTTAAGCGTTTTAACGTGGTTTTTGACTATAGTAGGGGTAAGGTCATCTTTAAGAAAAATAAGTATTTCGAGCGACCTTTTCAATATAATCTCAGTGGCTTAGATCTTCAGCATAATGGTATGCGTTACATTGCTGAAAGCATTGCTGATTCTAGAGGTGTGGTGAGAAATGAGGAAAAAAGCTTTGGAGATGTGCAGTTGCTTTTTGAATCACAGGCCAAATTAAGTTTGGTGCCGGAAATAGTTATCTCCGCAATTCGAACAGGTAGCCCTGCTCATGAGGCCGGTCTAAGAGAGGGCGATGTGGTACTTGCGGTAAATGGTAAACGAATACACCGCTACAAACTACAGCAGGTCATGAATATGTTGAACGATAAGGAAGGAAAGCGAATCAAGCTCTTGGTAGGTAGGTATAATTCTGATTTGCTTTTTACCTTCGTTCTTAAAAATGTGCTGAAATAAAAAACCCTGATTTTTAATCAGGGTTTTTTATTTTATTGTTGATTTGAAGGTTACTTGCCTTCGGTAGCCTTAACCTCTCCTTTAATTTTTAAAACCTTAGTAGGTGTATCGGCATTGGAAATGACCGTAATGGCCTTTCTAATCGGTCCTACGCGGTTGGTATCATATTTAACTTGAATTTCACCAGTTTTTCCTGGTAAAATTGGCTCTTCCGGTTTCTTTGGTATAGTGCATCCGCAGCTAGAGCTTACCTTGCTAATGATCAAAGGAGATTCACCGGTATTGGTGAATTCAAAAACTCTTACACCATCAGAACCTTTGGCTATCTCTCCGTAGTCTACGGTCTCCGTCTTAAATTCGATTTTAGCGGCTTTTTCTTGGGCGGTTAGAGTTAAGCCCATGAGGCCGACAAATAATACAAGTACTATTTTTTTCATCTTTTTAAATTTAGGGAATCTCAAAAATAAATCTTTTCAGATGAACCTCCAAAATTCTTTTGTTATCAGTTAACGTTACTTATTTTTGTTTCGTATTTCAAAAAGGGCAAAATTGCCCATATTTATTAACAATGAAACTTCTATAGCGGTCTTTCTTTTTGACCGACACTTTTCAGTCAAAAACCGTTCCAAAAATATGGAAATCCCTTCAAAATATGATCCGCGCAAAGCGGAAAACCACTGGTACGACTATTGGATGCAGCATAATTACTTCTCATCAACACCTGATAATAGAGAACCGTATACCATAGTTATACCTCCCCCAAACGTAACAGGCGTATTGCATATGGGGCATATGCTTAATAACACGCTGCAAGACGTTTTGATTAGAAGGGCTAGGCTGATGGGCAAGAATGCTTGCTGGGTTCCGGGAATGGATCATGCCAGTATCGCAACCGAAGCAAAAGTGGTTGCCAAATTAAAGGCTGAAGGTGTAGAGAAAACCGATTTGAGCCGTGATGAATTCTTGAAGCACGCTTGGGATTGGACGAACGAATACGGTGGGGTAATTTTGGAACAGCTTAAAAAATTGGGCTGTTCATGTGATTGGAACCGTACCAAATTTACAATGGATGACGATATGTACAAATCGGTCATCAAGGTATTCGTGGATCTTTATAAAAAAGGATTGATCTATCGGGGTCACCGAATGGTCAACTGGGATCCAGAGGCTTTGACAACTCTTTCCGACGAAGAAGTTATTTATGAAGAAAGACAAGGCTTACTTTATTATCTAAATTATGCAATTGAGGGTAGTGATGAAAAGGTGACCATTGCTACGACAAGACCGGAAACCATTTTGGGCGACACGGCAATTTGTATCAACCCAAACGATGAACGCTATAAGCATTTGAAAGGCAAAAAAGCGATAGTGCCTATCTGTAATAGAGTCATTCCCATCATAGAAGATGAGTATGTCGATATCGAGTTTGGTACCGGTTGTTTAAAAATAACCCCGGCCCATGATGTCAACGATAAGGCCTTGGGTGAAAAGCATAATCTTGAAACCATCGATATTTTTAATGCGAATGCGACCTTAAACTCTTTCGGTCTTCATTACCAAGGAAAAGACCGATTCCTAGTACGCAAAGAGATATCAAAAGAGCTTGAAGAAAAAGGTTTTCTGCTTAAAAAGGAAAACTATGTAAATAAGGTGGGTACCTCTGAGCGTACCAAAGCGGTTATAGAACCACGTCTTAGCGATCAATGGTTTCTTAAAATGGAAGAACTGGTAAAGCCTGCTTTGAAAGCGGTACTTGAAACCGAAGAGGTGAAGTTCTTTCCTAAAAAGTTTGAAAATACTTACCGCCATTGGATGGAGAATATCCGCGATTGGAATATCTCGCGGCAATTATGGTGGGGTCAGCAAATACCGGCATATTATTTTGGTGATGGCCAAGACGACTTCGTTGTGGGAGAAACTATCGAAGAAGCTTTGCAATTGGCAAAAGAGAAGTCTGGCAATTCAGACTTTACCATTGAGGATTTGAGGCAAGACGAAGATGTATTGGACACTTGGTTCTCTTCATGGCTATGGCCAATTAGTGTATTCAACGGAATACTTGAGCCGGATAATGAAGAGGTCGATTATTATTATCCTACCAGTGATTTGGTTACAGGCCCCGATATTATATTCTTTTGGGTGGCGCGAATGATTATTTCCGGATATGAATACCGTGATGAGCGACCCTTTAAGAATGTATATTTTACCGGTTTGGTTCGTGACAAGCAGCGACGCAAAATGTCAAAATCGTTGGGTAACTCTCCTGATGCCCTACAATTGATTGAGAATTATGGCGCGGATGGTGTTAGGGTAGGTCTCTTGTTAAGTTCTGCAGCAGGTAACGACCTTATGTTCGATGAAGATTTATGCCAGCAGGGCAAAAATTTTGCCAATAAAATCTGGAATGGTTTCAGACTTTTAAAAGGATGGGAGATTGCCGATATTCCCCAACCGGAAGCGTCTCGATTGGGCATAGAATGGTACAAGGCGAAATTCAATAGTACTTTGGCCGAAATAGAAGACCATTTTAGCAAATACAGAATTTCAGATGCTTTAATGGCTATTTATAAACTTGTTTGGGACGATTATAGCTCTTGGCTATTAGAGATTATAAAACCGGATTACCAAAAGCCTATCGACCGCGTTACCTTTGATGAGGTTATTGCTCTTTTCGAACAGAATTTAAAATTATTACATCCTTTTATGCCGTTCTTGACCGAAGAGGTTTGGCAGCATATCAAAGAACGTTCACCTGAAGAGGCGCTTATTGCTTCAGAATGGCCAAAATTGTCTGCTGTGGATAGGAGTGTAATCGAAGAATTTGATTTTGCTACAGAAGTGGTATCAGGTATTCGTAATATCCGTAAGGAAAAGAACATTCCTAATAAAGATTCTTTAAACCTGTTCATTTTGAACGAAGAGAATGCTTCAAAAATGTGGGATGAGGTAATCATCAAATTGACCAATATTGCAGAACTCTCCTATGTAGATGCGTCCGTTGATGGGTCATTATCATTTAGGGTTAAAAGTAACGAGTATTTCGTTCCTATGGCGGAAGCAATAGATGTCGAGGCAGAGATAAAGAAAATTAAGGAAGAACTAAAATACACCAAAGGTTTCTTGCAATCGGTACAGAAAAAATTGGCCAATGAGAGATTTGTGGCCAATGCGCCGGAAAAAGTAATTGAGATTGAGCGAAAAAAGCAAACTGACGCAGAAGCTAAAATCGAAACATTAGAGAAAAGTCTGGCGAATTTGGAATAAGTAAGGTTGGTATTTAAAAGTCTTGCTAATGCATTGATACACTTGCTCTTTTAGTTAAATTCTTGAGGTTTCCTCATTAATTTTTAAATAAGCCTGAATATTAATGAATGTGTATTCGGTTAAATTGCTATCTTAGCTGTGTGAGACTTAAAGATGATGCTAAGATTGAGGCCATATTCAACTCTGCTATTGAGCTGACCGAAGAGATAGGCCTTAATAAGCTGACAATGTCCGCTATAGCCGACAAAGCGAATATTGCAAGTGGTACGCTCTATGTCTATTTTAATAGTAAAGAGCAATTACTGAACGACCTTTACAAGAGGCTTATATCCGAGGGTACACTCTCATTGTTACCTGCTATTAGTCACCTCCCCATCAAACAACAACTGTTCAACATTTGGTCGAACGTTCTTAATTTCAGGATGGCCAATAGTGCCGAAGTTGCCTTTATGCATGAGTTTAGGTACTCTCCTTATTTAAGTGATGATGCCAAGATGATGGATAGAGAGTTTGTCCTGCACATCTTAAAACTGCTTGATGCCGGAAAGGAAGAGCTGATAGTAAAAGATTTAAGCAACGACATATTACTGCCGTTGATGTATGGCTATGTAGACAATTTGGCCAGGCACTTGGTTTATAAAAATATAGGCTTAACCCCAGAAATTATAAGACAGACCTTTACTATTTGCTGGGATGCTATCAAAGCATGATTTTTTAACATTTATTAGTGAATACATATTCATTTATAACTTATCTTTACCGCAACTTTCTAAGAGTTTTTAATTTTTGTTTTTAGGATTAAGTTTATTGCCCTGAGTCTTTCGGAACGAAGACCGTATTTCTTTAGTTAATGGAAACCCCGTTTGTGCGATTATTGATAATGTTCCCCCCGAGTCAGTTCGCATAGGGGTTTCTGCTTTTTATTCTATCATCTCCTTCCACTCACAGAAACCTACATTTTTTGTATATTTAAAAGAAACACGAACAAATGAGGAGTCTTCTTTTAGTACTGGTTTTAGGGTCGGTTCAATTTTTATGTTCTCAAGAACAAACTATCTTGCCGAAAGAGGTTCAGATAGCCACCGCTTTGATTCCTGTACCAGAAGGGGACAAAGAAACAACTACGGTTTATGGCTATTCGCCAAAAGGGGAGTTGGTGGTGTTGCGCGAGGGTACCAACAATTTAATTTGTCTTTGCGATGACCCGAAAGTTGAAGGTATTAGTGTGGCGTGTTATTCCAAAGAACTTGAGCCTTTTATGAAGAGAGGTCGGGAGTTGACCTTAGAGGGTAAGAATACAAAGGAGAAAAGAGAAATTCAAGGTGCTGAGGTCTCTGCAGGCAAATGGCAGATGCCATTGGCACCGAGTATGATGTACGTTTATTACGGGAGTGACGATGCTTATGATAAACAGACGGGCGAATTAAGTGATGGGCAATATCGCTATGTAATTTACACGCCTTTCGCTACAGCCAAATCTACGGGACTGCCGACCAAGCCCCACGAAAAAGGAATGCCTTGGTTGATGGATCCAGGTACTTTTCGGGCACATATAATGGTCGGTCCTTTCAATTAAAAGAGTGATATCTATAGATAACTTGATTTTAAAACTTGAAGTTTGGAAACATATGCCACGGCCTTATTGTACGCCATTCCTTTTTTTGTCATTTTATTGTTGATTGAAATAGCTTACGGCTATTTTAAAAAAGACCAAAAACACAAGGTGCTTGATTCGGTTGCAAGTATCAGTTCAGGTTTTACTAATATCATTAAAGATACCCTAGGGCTTGGTCTGGTTCTCATTTCTTATCCTTTTTTAAGTGACCATTTGGCCATTACCGAATTCGAATCAACTTGGTTGGTCTGGTTAATTGCCTTTCTGACGATTGACTTTGCAGGCTATTGGAACCATAGGTTAAGCCATAAAATCAATATTTTTTGGAATCAACACGTAATTCACCATAGTAGTGAAGAGTTTAACTTGGCTTGTGCATTAAGACAGCCCATATCAAACCTTATAGGCTATTTTTCGCTTTTTCTTTTGCCAGCAGCTATTCTTGGGGTACCGAATGAGGTAATTGCGATTTTAGCGCCCGTACACTTGTTTGCTCAATTTTGGTATCATACCCAACATATCGGAAAGCTTGGTTTCTTAGAGTATGTTTTGGTAACACCATCGCAACACCGGGTGCATCACGCCATCAATCCTGAGTATATAGATAAAAATTTAGGTCAGGTTTTATGTGTTTGGGATCGGTGGTTTGGTACTTTTCAAGAAGAATTAGATCACGTTCCTCCGCAATATGGTGTTCTAAAGCAACCTCGTACCTGGAACCCTATAAGAATCAATTTTCAACATTTATATAGGTTGGTTCAAGATGCTTGGCGTACCAAGAGCCTGAAAGACAAATTAAGAATTTGGTTCATGCCAACAGGTTGGAGACCTGCTGACGTAAAATCAAAATATCCCGTCGAAACGATAAAAGATGTTTATAATTTTAAGAGATATAGTACACCTTCAACTCCGGCATTTAAGGCATATATTATCTTTCAGTTAATAGTGACCTTATGCTTTCTATGGTTTATGTTCTATAATTTCGAGGCAATAGGTTTTAGTGGTCTTCTCTTGTTTGGCACTTTTGTATTTGTTGGTATCTATGGATACACCAGCCTTATGGATCAATTGAACTATGGTGTTTATATAGAACTATTTAGGGGTATTGTAGGTATTTTGTTTGTGACTTTTAATGGCGATTGGTTCGGAATCAATCAATTTTTCTCATTTGGTAGTTGGTTGGTTTTGACTTATTTTTTTGTGACTGTAATATGCTCTGTCTATTTCGCCTTCATTGAAAATAAAACCTTCGGTAAGGGTTGGGTCGTCTAGGTCTGTCCTTAGCCTCTGTAATTAAATTCTAAAAATAAATTCTAGGCAAGGGGTTATATTTATCTAGAGCTTTGCTAAGTTTGTTTAGAATCAAATACTTTATGAGACCTTATATTCTGGCCGAAACCAATTGGGAAGCCCTTAAAAGTGCATCGTTTGATATGGTAATCTTACCTTGGGGCGCAACCGAAGCACATAATTATCATTTACCCTATGCCACTGATAATATACAGGCAGAACATATGGTGGCGGAAATGGCCAAGCATGCTTGGGAAAAAGGGGGTAGGCCCATAGTATTGCCTGTACTTCCATTTGGGGTCAATACAGGGCAGTCTGATATTTATTTAGATATAAACTTGAACCCAAGTACCCAATTGGCAATTCTTACCGATATTGTTGAGGTGCTGAATCGCCAAGGCATTTATAAGCTTTTGATTTTTAATGGTCATGGAGGAAATGACTTTAAGCCTTTGGTTCGTGAATTAGGACTGAAATTTCCGAAGATGTTTATAAGTTTCAGCTTTTTTCCTCAGGTGGTAAATAAGCGTAATTATTTTGAGGAAGAAGGTGATCATGCCGATGAGATGGAAACCAGTCTAATGCTCTATCTCAGACCTGACTTGGTGCTGTCAAAAGACAAATGGGGTAGTGGGGCCTCAAAAAAATATAAAATTCAGGCTTTTAAAGAAGGTTGGGCGTGGGCCGAAAGAAAATGGTCTCAGGTAACGGAAGATACTGGAGTTGGTAATCCCGAAAAAGCTACAAAAGAAAAAGGCGAACGCTTTTTTAAGGATATTACTTCTAAAATGGGCGATTTTGTTCTGGATTTATGCCAAGCAGATTTGTCAGACCTTTACGAATAGTAATTACTGCTTTTTTAAAGTAATTAATTCTTCACCTCTGTTTTAACGAGTTTTATATAAGCCTTCATGGCATCTTCTCGCCCCATGTTTTTCGCTTGTATCAGAGCATTGGCTTTAAAGGCATTGATAAGGGGCACTTTACTATCGGGGCTACTATAGTTTTTGTTTGCAATCTTGTAGTAAGCATACAGTTTTAGCAATAGGTCTGCCGGTAACGGATCGGTATAATTGTTTATATACTCGACCGCTTCTGCAAAATCAGTATGCAATTTCTCCTTCTTCATCTTTCTTTACAACAGCTGCTATACATGTCTTTGCCCCAACTACTTTTTGGTTAAGTTTTACTGTTACGGCACAGTCTAGAGGTAGAAATAAGTCGACCCTTGAACCAAACTTGATAAAACCGGCATCTTCGCCCTGTTGAACACTTTCCCCGATCTCGGCATAGTTGACAATTCTTCTGGCAAGGGCCCCGGCTATTTGACGGTATAAAATATCCCCGAATTTCGGAGTGCGTATGACAACAGTTGTACGTTCGTTTTCAGTGCTCGATTTGGGGTGCCACGCTACCAAATATTTTCCGGGGTGGTATTTAGAGAATTTGACACTACCGCTAGCAGGATATCTTGTTACATGTACATTGGTTGGCGACATAAAAATAGATACCTGTCTTCTTCTATCATTAAAGTATTCGGTTTCTTCAACCTCTTCAATAACCACGACCTTACCATCGACAGGGGCAAGAATTTCATCAAAGGTCTTAGCTGCCCTCCTTGTCGGATTACGAAAAAATTGGAGAATGAGAATCAAAAGAACAACCGCCAATAATTGCAATCCCCATCTAAGCCACATTATATCAACGTAGAATTGCGAAACCAAGATGATGGCGCAAACTATAAAAAAAGTGGTCAGTATTATTTTTTGACCCTCTCTATGAAACATAGTCAATAATCTTTAATGTTAAAAAGGCATATGGCGCCGCAAATACTAAACTATCTAAACGATCCAACATTCCGCCATGACCTGGTAAAAGTGCTCCGCTATCCTTAACTCCTGCGGCTCTTTTTAATTTTGATTCCACAAGGTCGCCTAAACTACCGGCAACTACAATTACGATTGCTAAAAGTACCCATTGCATCGGTGTAACTATGGGTTCGTATTTTCCTAAAAAGTAGGCAGTTCCCATGGCGAAAATCAAGCCTCCGAGCGCTCCCTCCACTGTTTTTTTGGGAGAAACTCGTCCAAAAAGCTTATGTTTTCCAAACGCTTTACCTGTAATGTAGGCAAAAGAATCGTTCACCCAAATCAGGATAAAAATACCTATTATAAGGAACTTCACAAAGTCATCATTGGTATAAGGTATCATGGTAAGAAAAATAAATCCCCCACCAATATAGAAAAGGCCAATAATGAATTTTTGAAGAGTATTGAAAAGTCTTTCTTTTTTGTTGAAAAGGTAAAATAAGAGGGCAGCGTTGGTTGCCAAGGTGCACCCTAAAAGGGTGTAAACAGGCCACATGTCGGTTACAAAATAGATGAATGCCCACCATAGAACTAAATAGGCAAAGTAAATATGTAACCCTCTTAGGCCAACGAGCTTTTTATATTCATTAAGACAGGCGAGGCCGAAAACCATGAATAAAAAATCAAAGGCGTCGGAGCTTAAAAATACCACGGATAATAGTAGCACAATATAAACTGCCCCAGTAAGTGAACGCCGAAGTATTTCCCTCATAATTTACAGGTCTTCCAAAAGTAAAAGATACAGATTTTTGGAACTACTCCCGTAAGTTAGAAAATCATCTGAATTTTCTTCGTTGGCCTGAAAATGTTTTAAGGTGGTAATATTGGCAGGAATTCTGCCACTGTATTTCTTCTTGATGGTCTTGAGACCTTCACCAATAGACTCTACCAATTGACTGGTGGTTGCAAACACGATAACGTTATATGGCAGTTCGTGAAGCTTTTTTTCCATTAGCTGATTCGAGCAGACCAAAATAGATCCATTCTGGGCTACAAGATGCTCACAAGTCGTAAAGAAAACATCACTATCGGCACTTCGATGGGTAAATTTCACCTTTTCTTTACCAAACTTGTCTTTTAATTTAGAATCCAGCACAAAGAAAGGATGGTCTTGCCAGTTATTCTCTGTGATGATGTTTTTAAGGGCTTGGGATATTTCGGTGAAAGAGTCACAATAGAGAAATTTACCACCATTTTTTTTGAAATGTATGGTAAATTTTTCGTCAACGGGAATGTTCAGGTCTGGCATGTGGGCTCCTCGGGTCTCTGCTGTTTCTTTGGAAACCTTTTTCTTGTTGCCTCCACCAAATAATTTGTCAAATAGCCCCATTTGGTATTATAACTCTATATGTATTCGTTTCCCTAAGTTATAGAAAACGTTAAATTAAATGATTTATTTTTCTTCACCTTCTTCGGCCAAAGTACCCGCGACCTCGGTATCATCGACGTTTTTGTCATCAAGCTTTTCTTGACCCTTTTCATCAAACTCTTTATCGAAAGGTCTTTTCCCGAAAATTTTCTCCAAATCTTCCTTAAAAATAACCTCTTTATCCAATAACCTTTCGGCCAAGGTAGTTAGTTTGTCTTTATTGTCGGTCAAAACTTTTATCGCCCTTTGGTATTGCTCCTCGATAATTTTTGAAATCTCTTGATCTATTTTCTTGGCAGTCTCATCGCTATACGGTTTGGTAAAGCCATAGGACTCTTGTCCTGATGAATCGTAATAGGTAAGGTTGCCGATTTCATCGTTTAAACCATATATAGTGACCATGGCCCTAGCTTGTTTGGTCACCTTTTCGAGATCACTAAGGGCGCCAGTTGAAATCTTGTCAAAAATTACCTTTTCTGCAGCACGACCACCCATGGTAGCGCACATTTCATCAAGCATTTGCTCAGGACGAACGATTAGTCGCTCTTCCGGTAAGTACCAAGCAGCACCCAATGATTGACCCCTAGGTACAATAGTCACTTTAACAAGCGGGGCGGCATGCTCCAACATCCAGCTGACCGTAGCGTGACCCGCTTCGTGAAAGGCAATGGTCTTTTTCTCGCCAGGTGTAATTATCTTATTTTTCTTTTCAAGACCACCAACGATTCTGTCCACAGCATCTAAAAAGTCTTGTTTGGTTACCGCTTTACGTTCTTTTCTAGCAGCAATAAGAGCAGCTTCATTACATACGTTAGCTATATCAGCCCCTGAAAAACCGGGGGTTTGACGTGCCAAGAACTCTAAATCTAAGGCTTCAGCGGTTTTAATAGGTCTTAGATGCACTTCGAAAATCTCTTTTCTTTCCCTGATATCCGGTAGGTCGACATAAATCTGTCTATCGAAACGACCTGCCCGCATCAAAGCTTTATCCAACACATCGGCGCGGTTCGTTGCGGCCAATACGATAACGTTGGTATTAGTGCCGAAACCATCCATTTCTGTCAATAACTGGTTTAGCGTGTTTTCACGTTCGTCGTTACTGCCGGTAAAATTGTTTTTTCCACGGGCCCTACCAATAGCATCGATTTCATCGATAAATATAATAGCCGGCGATTTGTCCTTAGCTTGTTTGAACAAATCACGCACCCTCGAAGCACCGACACCTACAAACATTTCTACAAAATCGGAACCTGATAGCGAAAAGAAAGGTACTTTGGCTTCCCCTGCAACCGCTTTGGCCAATAAGGTCTTACCTGTTCCCGGAGGGCCTACGAGCAGTGCCCCTTTCGGTATTTTACCTCCAAGAGAAGTATACTTATCCGGGTTTTTCAGGAATTCAACAATTTCCTCTACTTCTTCTTTGGCCCCTTCGAGACCTGCGACATCTTTAAAGGATGTGCGGGTATCGGTTTTTTCGTCGAAAAGCTTCGCCTTTGACTTACCAATATTAAAAATTTGGCCACCAGCGCCAGCTCCACCACCACCTGACATTCTGCGCATCAGGTAAATCCAAATTCCGATAATCAACACAAAGGGCAGAATACCCAACAACAGATCCATTAAATAATTGTTGTCGGTATCGTAATCTACGATGGTGTCAAGATTGTTCTCTTTCTTGATATTTTTGATTTCATTCTCGAAATTCTGAAGATCACCATAATCTAACACATACTGAGGTGTAGCCCCTGTTGAAGGTAAGAAGGGTTTGTCATTTACTTCTTTATGAACATCTTTGGCGAGCGCTTCTTCCGTTAGAAAAACCTTTGCCTGTCTAGTGTTGGTGATGATCATAATTTCTTTGACATCACCGTTTCTCAGATATTCCTGTAATTCTGAGGTGGTCGTTTTTTTGGTGCTGGCGAAATTACCGCTTCCTAAAAACTGAAAACCTAATAAAAGTACCGCAATCAATCCGTAAATCCACCACGAGCTGAACTTAGGTTTTTTAGGGTTTGTATTGTTATCTTTAGCCATTATTCTTTTTTACTGGTTTAAACTACTTTCTACCGAAGTTACTTTGGCATCGCCCCAAAGCCCCTCAATGTCATAAAATTCACGAATATGTTTCTGGAAAACATGTACAACGACATTTACATAATCCATTAAAACCCACTCGGCATTATCTTCGCCCTCTACATGCCAAGGCTTGTCTTTGATAGCTTTGCTTACGGTTTTTCGGATTGATCCTACTATTGCGTTAACATGTGTATTAGAAGTACCATTACATATTATAAAGTAGTCACAAACGGTATTTTCAATATCTCTTAGGTCGAGTAAACTAATATCTTGTCCTTTGACTTCCTCAATCCCCTGTAAGATCACTGCAATTAATTCATCTGCACTGGATTTGCTTTCTTGCATTCAAAAATTTTAGTTTCTACAAAGTTATTTATTTTTTTGTTCTTTTAGGTTCAG
Source organism: Euzebyella marina (assembly GCF_003687485.1). GTDB lineage: Bacteria > Bacteroidota > Bacteroidia > Flavobacteriales > Flavobacteriaceae > Euzebyella > Euzebyella marina. The sequence continues at coordinate 1,523,635 of NZ_CP032050.1, forward strand.
ATTTTTCCCCAATAAAGGTATTATCTGCGAAAACCATAGTTTATGCATTTAATCAAACTTAATGCCACGGAATCGACCAATGACTATTTGAAAAATTTGGCCTCTCAAGAGACTCTGCCCGACTTTACCGCCGTTGTTGCCAAAAGCCAAACCAAAGGTAAGGGTCAAATGGGTGCTAAATGGTCGTCAGAAGAAGGTAAAAACTTGATTTTAAGCGTATTAAAAAACAATTTAAGTCTTTTTCCAACTGATTCTTATAGTCTCAATATCTGTGCCTCTTTGGCCATTTATGACAGTTTGAGCGCCATAGGGGTGCCTGATTTAAAAATAAAGTGGCCCAACGACATTCTGTCAGGTTCTTATAAAATATGTGGCATCTTAATTGAAAATCAATTACGCGAATCTCAAATTAAATCGGCCATCATCGGTATTGGGTTAAATGTTAACCAAACCAATTTTCCTAACTTACAGAACGCAGCTTCCTTAAAAATGTTGTTAGGTAAATCTTATGACATCGAAGAATTACTCACCCTAATTTTAAAAAAACTTCAAATTTTGTTTGACTTATCGGCCAACAAAGGTATGGCAAGATTATGGAAGCGTTATGAAAATGTTCTTTTCCGTAAAGATAAACCATCGACCTTTGAGAGTAAAGGGGGTGATTTGTTTATGGGTTTTATCAGAGGGGTCTCCAGTGACGGTAGTCTGATAGTAGAGTTGGAAGACCAAATAATTCAAAACTTCGGACTAAAGGAAATCAAACTCCTTTACTGAGCGTAAAATCAAGCGGGCCAGTCGCAGTTATATTTTGGACAGATTGCTGCTTAGGGTACCCATAAAGTTGGTAATCGGTTTTTTGACCATCATCGCCATCATAGCATTGAACTGACCTTCGAAACTTAATGACACCTCACTTGAGGTATCACCCACCGAATTTATATGGGCGGTTAATGAAAAAGGAAGTTTGTCACTAGCGGCGCCCAAAACGATTTTGTTATAAGGTATTTGCTCTTTTCTTTGAAGTACTATTTCGGGCATGCCCTTAAGTGCGAAAAGAAACCGGTCTTCATTGATAACTTCGAACTTATCGATATTCTCTGGCATGAGCTTCTCGAAGTTTTTCAGGTCGGTCAAGAATTCGTAAACTTCTTGGTTTCCTTTTGGTACGACGGTATTAGGGGTTTCTATATGCATAAGTCTAATTTTGCCATTGAGAAGGGTTTGTTCTCCATTCTCTTAGTGTATTTAACTGTTCTTCTTTGACGAAGTGAGTTTCTGAAGCCTGTTGAATTAAATGCTCATAATCACTGAGTGTATGAAGGTCTAGTTCTTTGGATTTAAAATTGTCTTCCGCCACATCAAAACCGTAGGTGAAGATAGCCAGCATTCCTTTTACGTTCGCCCCAGATTCAAGAAGGGCATCAACGGCGTTCAAGCTACTTTTTCCGGTGCTTATCAGGTCTTCTATGACCACTACGGTCTGGTTGGCTTCCAGCTTGCCCTCTACTTGATTCTGTCGCCCATGTTTTTTGGGTTCTGGTCGCACATAAATAAACGGAAGGCCTAAAACATCGGCAACCAGGGCACCAATACCAATCGCACCTGTAGCTACCCCAGCGATGACATCTGGTTTACCATATAGGCTTTCAACTTGCTTGGCGATTTCTTCTTTTACAAAGTTGCGAATGGCCGGGTAAGAAAGCAGAATTCTATTGTCACAATAGATAGGCGATTTCCATCCGGAAGCCCATGTAAATGGATTTTCGGGTTTCAACTTTATTGCATTAATTTGCAGTAGAAGCTCGGCTGTTTTTTTGGCGGTGTTTTTGTCTAAAACCATGACGCAAATGTATAAAGTTTTTGTGAACGAATTGCCGTTGATCTTAACAAATAAGCTCTCGGAAACTGCCAATGGAGAATATTTTCCCTTGAATGAAAATTCGATTCAAGATGCGATCAAATCACTCAAGAAGAAGAAGCTGAACGCCGCTTATATCTACCATCCCAACCACGAAGAAATACTTAAAAAATTCACTAAAGAAATACCATTGGTGGTGGCCGCCGGTGGGGTAGTTACCAATGAATTGGGTGAGGTACTATTTATCTATAGAAACGATAAATGGGATTTGCCCAAGGGAAAACTTGATAAGGGTGAATCAATAGAAGATTGCGCCGTTAGAGAGGTAATGGAAGAGACAGGTGTGAAAAATTTGCGGATCGAAAATTTCTTGAGAACTACCTATCACGTTTTTAGTAATAGCGGGAAGTATACTTTAAAAGAGGTTCACTGGTATGCCATGAAAACCGAGTATACTGGTAAACTCAAACCAGAGAAAAAAGAAGGTATTGTAAAAGTGAAATGGAAAGGCCCGCAAAAGATTCAAAAGGCTCTTCAGAATTCTTACCCCAATATTAAATTGTTGTTCGGCGACTAGTTTTTGTTGCCTTCTTGACTTTCTTTCATTAAGCGGTAAACCGGGTATTGGTTGTGCGCTTTTTCGTAATACTCAGAGTTTTCGTAAATGTAACTTAGTTGACTATACCAATTGCTGGCAAAGGTCGGGTCATTCTCTTTTTTAAGAAGAAAACTATCTTTTAAAGCTGCGTTTTCTTCTAGAATTTCTAATGCTAAATCTTCAAAAACGTAAGGCGAAAAACCTTCTTTCTGTTGCAATATGGGGTCGAAGAAGTTCCAATTGAAAAACGAATCGACGGTCGAAGGTTCCAATGCCTCTAAAATATACCTAAAACCAAGTTGGTCGGTAGGTATGATTACATCGCCTTGTTGAAATTGAACTCTTTTTACAGTGACATTTACTTCGGTGTTTTTATGCGGGTAGTGGCCTTCATAAGGTACTACAGATGTGTCATAATTTTTGATTTTGTATGCTTCGACCGTCAGAGAAGTATCTCTCTGTAAAGTTTGATAATCAATATCGTTAAGGTCTAGCAGGTCGGTAATTCTTGTCCATCCTTTTCTTAGAACGTACGCGCTTGGTATCTCTACAGAATCGACCGCTTTGAAATAATTTGAATAGCGAACTTTTTTGCTAAAAGGTCTTTCCCTATCATATTTTAATCGATCAAACCCCGTTATTTCACTAGTCAACGTATCGGCTTCATAGCCTAGGAAATCAAGTTGGGAAACCCGTGTGGTATCAACTTGCCATTGAGTTGGGTAGTATTTCCATTCTTTGTGCCTATGTACGGCTTCAGCTCTTAATAGTTTGATTTTCTCATAGTCGCTTTCGGCAATTGAAAGCATCTTTTCCATAAGCTTATAGGTTCCTTTTACCCGCTGCTCATATGGTTTAAGCATGTGGGTTTCGACCATCATACCAAACGTGTTCCATAAGGTGGTGTATCCAGTAGAATATCTTGGAGAATCCATAAACTGGGAAAAACCATTTTCAGGAACAGCATTAAAAACATTCACATAAGGCGTAATTTCCCAATTATCCTTTTTTAGACCTTCTACTAACTTAGGCATCATTTCTTCGTGCAAATAGGTGCCTAACGCTCCGCCAAGTTTATTATGTTGGGTGAATAGATGAGTTAAGGTATACTGATAATCGGCACCATTACTAACATGGTTGTCTATAAAAATATCAGGTTTTACCATGTGGAAAATCTCGTAGAATGTCTTGGCGTTCTTTGAATCTGCCTTTATAAAGTCTCTATTCAAATCGTAATTTAGAGTATTACCCCTAAAACCGTAAGATTTGGGTCCGTTTTGATTGACTCTGGTTGTACTGTTCCTATTCATTGCTCCCCCGATATTATAAATGGGGATGGTAACTAGAACGGTATTTTCAGGAGCCTCGATTTGGCCGGTAGCCAAATCTCTATACAAGAGCATGGTTGCATCGATTCCGTCACTTTCACCAGGGTGTATGCCATTGTTGATAAGAATAACGGTTTTCTTATCTCCTATTTTTTGAAAATTGAAATCGCCGTCAGGGTTATAAGTAATGATGTGCAAAGGATATCCGCTATCGGTCTTACCCATTGTTTGCATATTTATTTCAGGAAATTCTCGAGCCAGCCTAATATAAAAATCTATGGTCTGTAGGTAGGTTGCCGTTTCTTCACCATTGCTCGATTCAAAATGCGTCTGGTAGGTTTCACCTTCGTTTTGCTCTTCACTCTTGCACGAAAGAACTAAAAAGGAAACTAAAATTATATAGTAAAACCTCTTTATAAAATGCTCTTGTATTGATGCTCTCATTCGGTAAAATTAAGCAAAAACACTTTTGGCAAGAATGATAGACAGAGTTTAAAAACAAAAAGAACGGTGCTATAACAAAATACCGACAATTGTTAGCAATATCTAGGCTTTCTGGGTTATTTCGGCAATTTGTTGTTTGTAGAGAGGTTTGTTATTGTAAGTGATTAAATGGTCCGTTCTTGTTTGGTAGTGTTCCCATTTCTCTTTGTCGTGGGCATCAATTGATGAAGTGATGATATTGATGCGAACTTTTTCTTCTGAGGGTAAAGCGATGAATTCTTCCAAGAATTGCCACCCGTCCATGATGGGCATGTTAATGTCTAAAAATATGACCTGTGGTAAGTTTGCCCCTTCCTCAAGATTTTTTTTAATTCCGTCAAGTGCTTTTTTACCGTTTACGTAAGAACTGATATTGTCGCAAGAAACGGTCAAGCTCAGCATTTTTTGTACTCCAAATACAGTTATGGGGTCATCGTCAATAATGCAAATACTCTCAATCTTTTTCATTAAAATATATGTTGAACGTAGTTCCCGTACCTACTTCACTACAGACGGCCACGCGTCCTTTCATGGCTTCAATCTGATTTTTTGTGATGTAGAGACCGATTCCCCTCGAGTCTTTGTGGTTGTGAAATGTCTTATACATGCCAAAGAGTTTGTCGCCATACCTCTTTAGGTCTATGCCCAAACCATTATCTTCAATAGATAGCATAGTAGAACCGTTCGTGTTTTGAAAACTCAATTTAACGATAGGCTCTCGGTTTGGATCTCTGTACTTTACGGCATTGGTAATAAAGTTCATTAAAATACTTTCCATATATGCAGGTACTACCTTTACGGTAGCGTCTTTTTCAACGTCATTAATTATAGTGGCATTATGACTTTTAAGGAAAGCAGTTAAATTCTGTTGTACCGTTTCTATTTTTTCATGAAGTAAGATTGGCTTTTTCTCCAATCCTACATTGGTATTGATGGCTACGACCTCATTAAGGTTTTCCAACGTTTCCATCAAATTGTTGGAAGCATTGGTAAGCATGCCCATAATATTTTTCTTTTCGTCTTCGTCTTTTTCATCGACCAAAAACTCCAATAACATCGAAAAATTGGCAGTATGTGAGCGTAAATTATGGGATACGATATGGGCAAAGTTGACCAATTTTTTATTTTGTAGCGAAGCTACATTGACCAAATCGCGCAGTTTTGATTCGTTTTGTTTAATGTTGGTAATATCATGGCTGATACCAACAATACCGTTGACCTTGCCATGTTCGCCAATCAAAGGTATTTTTGAAACCAAAAAAGTGGTGGTTTTGCCATTTTTTTGACGTATGCTACTTTCTTTGTTGATGATAGGCACTAGAGTGTCCATCACTTGTTGGTCTTCTTGATTGAGTTTTTCGGCAATGTCGCTATCGTAAAGCTCATAGTTGCTTTTTCCCAACAATTCTTGAGGGTCGTTAACGCCGAGAAAATCACATTCAGATTTGTTGACCAAAATCTTACGCGACTCTTTATCCTTGATATATATATTCAAGGGTAGGTTATCTATTAAAGTATGTAAAAGCGTTTCACTCGCCTTGGTCTTGTTTTCAGAAATTACCTTTTCGTTTATGTCTTGAAAGGTCCCTCTAAGCGCAACTACCTGCCCATTTTCGTAAACCGGTGTTCCATTGGCCTGAACCCATATTTCATTGCCCTTGGCCGTTATCAGCATTAATTTTTCGCTATAGGAAGTACCTTTCGTCATAGCATCATGAACTGCCATGGCAATCATGTTTCGACTGTAACCATCACGATAGAAATGAATACCCTCTTCAATGGTCGGTTCGTAATCAGCGGCTACCTCGTGAATTTTTTTGGTTACCGCACACCAGATTAGTTTGTCGGCAGCTAGGTCATACTCCCAACTTCCAATTTTTCCGATTTTCGAAATGATATCCAATTTGGATCTAAGTCTTCCTAAGTTGGTTTCCGCTAATTTTTGATGGGTAACATCTTCCGTATGAATGATAAGACCGATTACATTTTCTTTTTCGTCAATCCAAGGATTACAGTGCCATTCAAACCATTTTTTTCCACTGGGGTCGTATTTGCATTCTTCAAAAGTTTTATCAACTTTTTCTGAAATACAGTCACTTAAAGTGTTGGTAATCTGATTATTGGAATTGGAATATAAGTAGTCGATACGCTTGCCGAAAACCTCAGAAGCCTTTAGGTTGTATAGTTTGAGCCACTTGTCGGAAGCATAAACTACCTCAAAATCTACATTGACAAATGCCGTAGCGTTCGGCAATTGTTTAATCAGATATTTTTGGTTATCTATTTCGGTTCCTTTCGGCATAATAACGAAATTTCGTACTAAAGTAGTGCGGATGGGGGATTTATCTAAAGGTTTGTTGTGAATATGACGAAAGCCGTTGTTTGGTTCAAGATTCAAGTGGTTTGGTCAAAATAATGAAATTTGAAAGTTATTTCCTACTATTATAATCTAAAAGTAGTATGATTATCTATGGCAAGAAAATAATTTAATTGCAAAAAAAGAAAATATAATGCTAAAGTTTTGCATTAAGTGAAAAAAACAGGCTAAGATACTCTCACAGTATCAGGAACCAGCCCTGTATAATCACCACCATTTCTTATGACATCTCTAACAATTGATGAACTTATGTAAGATTTACCTGACGAAGTGAGTAGAAATACCGTTTCTATTTCGGAAAGCTTTCTATTGGTATGGGCAATTGCTTTTTCAAATTCAAAATCGGCAGGGTTTCTTAATCCTCTTAAAATAAAACTGGCGTCCATCTTCTTACAAAACTCGACCGTTAAGCCTTCATAGGTCTGAACCTTTACCTTAGGTTCGTTTTGAAAAGCCTTGGTTATAAACTCCATACGCTTTTCTAAAGTGAACATATACTTTTTGTCGGCATTGACACCGATGGCAATAATAACCTCGTCAAAAAGTGTAATGCCCCTCATGATGATATCATAATGACCTAGGGTCAGTGGATCAAATGAGCCGGGGAAAATAGCACGTTTCATAATAGTTGGTTAGGATTTTTTAAAAATAAAACCTTCAATCGAGTTGTTTCGGTTCTATTTTTCATGAAAAATAAGAATCGAACGATTGATGACCAAAGATTCGCCCTATTTCTTTAAGGCCTCTTCAATAGCACTATCGAAAAGGGCCGAGATAGAAATTCCGGCAGTTTTTGCCTGTTGCGGTAGAATACTTTCCCTAGTAAGGCCCGGGGTGGTATTCATTTCAAGCATATAGGGTTCGTCGCCTTTAAAGATAAATTCACTTCGGGTGTAACCTTTCATCTTTAGTACCTCATAGGCTTTCTTAGCAACTTCGGTAACATTTCTTTCTTGGGCAGATGATAATCTGGCAGGGGTAATTTCTTGCGATTTACCTTCGTATTTGGCCTGATAATCAAAGAAATCGTTTTCACTTACGATTTCGGTAATCGGCAAAACTTTGGTTTCTCCTTGATAAGTAATTACACCCACCGATACTTCGGTTCCATCTAAAAATGACTCAATAATAACTTCATCATCTTCTTGATACGCCTTTTTGATGGCTGGTACCAATTCTTCATTTTTATACACCTTGGTTATACCAAAACTGCTACCCGCTTTGTTAGCTTTAACGAAACAGGGTAGGCCGACTTTGGCTACGATGAGGTCTGGTTTAATCTCATCGCCCATGTTCAAGTAATAGGAAGTAGCCGATTTGATTCCGTATGGTTTTAAGGTACTGAGTAAATCCCTCTTATTGAATGTTAATGCAGATTGATAATAATCGCATGATGTTTGGGGTATGTTAAGAAGCTTAAAATAGGCCTGCATCAAACCATCTTCACCCGGCGTACCATGAATCGCGTTGAAAACACAATCAAATGAGATTTTTTCGCCATTGATTTCTACGGTGAAGTCATGACGATCGACAGGGTGCTCAATATCTTTCTCATCAACATAAACCCATTTTTCTTTTAATATATGAATGCGATAAAGGTTGAACTTTTCCCTATTCATAGATTCGTAAACAACATTGCCGCTTTTTAAAGAAATCTGTACTTCGCTCGAGTAGCCACCCATGATTATGGCAATATTCTTTTTCATTTGTTCGTTTTTTGAAAAGTTCGATTCAAAGAAAAGAAAAACAGTCTGAATTGTCACTAAAATTTTGTGAGCAGTAGATTTATCATCGATTCTTGAATCGAATATTATATTATTCAAACTTTAGGTGCACCCAACTTTGTCTTAAAACAAAATATTGAAGCGCATCATTACTTATATTTGTGACGTCTAAATAATCCTCATGCGAAATTTTTTAAATTTTCTAAGAAGTAAAGTTTTTCTCATACAAATAGGTCTAGCCATTTTGGTTACCATCATTTTAGTGTTTTTGGTTTTACGTTATTTGGACAATACCACTAATCACGGAGAGTTTGTAGAGGTTCCTGATTTTTCGAAAATGTCGGTGCCTGAAATGAGAAAGGCCGTTGAAGATGCAAGTCTACGCTATGAGGTACTTGATTCTGCCAATTATAATCCTGAATATCCAAGATTTTCTATTATTGAACAAAACCCACCTGCGGGCAATAAAGTAAAAGAGAATCGAAAAATCTACTTTACGGTCAATCCTTCAGGATATAAAAAAGTATCCATACCCAACATCATACAGGTTACGCAACGAAATGCAACTTCTATGTTGCGTGCGGTAGGGCTCGATATTCAAAGAGTCACTTATATTGATGAGCTCGGAAAAGATATGGTTTACCACATCAAGTACAAAGGTAAATATGTGAAACCTGGCGATAAACTTCCCAAGACATCTAAGATAGAACTGGTCTGCGGTAACGGTACCGTTTCAGACGAGGCTAGGGTACAAGCAGACTCTGAATAACCTATGCAATCACAAGAAAATGAAGAGTGGAACGATGATGAACTTTTTGAGCATCATAGTTTTACAGCGGCGAAAGGTCAAGAACCTTTAAGGGTAGATAAATTTTTAATGAATTTTATCGAGTATGCTACCCGAAATAAAATTCAACAGGCTGCCAAAAGCGGACATATTTGGGTCAATGGCTCTATAGTTAAGCAGAATTATAAGGTGAAACCGGCCGATGAGGTCAAGGTGATGTTCGAGCATCCGCCCCACGAGTTCTTATTGGTGCCTGAAGATATTCCTTTAGATATAGTCTATGAAGATGAGGTGCTTTTGGTAGTGAACAAACCTGCCGGAATGGTTGTGCATCCCGGGCATGGTAACTACTCTGGTACCTTAATCAATGCCCTTCTGCATCACATTAAAGATTTGCCTGTCAATAGTAATGAACGCCCAGGGTTGGTACATAGAATTGATAAAGATACGTCCGGGCTTTTGGTCGTTGCCAAAACGGAGGCGGCTATGACCCACTTGGCCAAACAATTTTTTGATAAGACATCTGAACGGGAATATATCGCCTTGGTTTGGGGAAATGTCGAAGATGACGAAGGAACTGTAGAAGGTAACATTGCCCGTAACCCAAAAAATAGGTTGCAGATGCAGGTTTTTCCTGATGGCGATGAAGGTAAAGAAGCCGTTACCCATTATAAGGTTCTAGAGCGTTTGGGCTATGTTACCTTGGTTTCTTGTAAGCTGGAGACCGGTCGTACCCACCAAATAAGGGTACATATGAAATACATCGGCCATACCCTATTCAACGACGAGCGCTACGGAGGTGATAAAATATTGAAGGGTACTACATTCACTAAGTACAAACAGTTCGTTGACAATGCCTTTAAAATATTGCCCAGACAGGCCCTTCATGCAAAAACTCTTGGCTTTACCCATCCCGTAAGTGGTGAACTAATGCGGTTCGATTCTGAAATTCCGGAAGATATGGTAGCCTGTATCGACAAGTGGAGGCATTATTCGAAACATAGTCAATAGGTATAATCAAATTCAATGGCTTCATCAAGAAGACTATGGTTAGGCCGTTGCTTTTCATTTCTAACCTCCTTACTTTTACCCCGCTAAAAAATTAGAAATGAAAATTGTTGTTTCTCCTGCCAAGTCGTTGGATTTTGATACCGAATTGCCCGAAATAAAACCCACCCAGCCCCAGTTTATCGCGGAAGCTGAAAAGCTGAATAAAGTCTTGGCAAAGAAGAAGCCTAAAGCTTTGAAAGAGTTGATGTCAATCTCAGATAACCTTGCTGAATTGAATTGGGAGCGTAACCAGAATTTCGAAGTACCCTTTACAGCTGATAATTCGCGACCAGCTGCTTTTACCTTTAGCGGTGATGTTTACCAAGGGTTAGATTCATTTAACATACCAGTAGAAAAACTGACAAAGCTACAGGATACCTTAAGAATTTTGTCAGGTCTCTACGGTGTGCTCAAACCTTTTGACCTTATTCAGGCTTATCGATTAGAGATGGGTACCAAATTAAAGGTCGGCCGAAAAAATAATCTTTATGAATTCTGGAAGAAACCTGTTACTGATTTTTTAAATGCCGAATTAGATGATAATGAGTTATTCTTGAACTTGGCCAGTAATGAATATTTCGGGGCGGTTGATACCAAACGTTTGAAAGTACCGGTAATCAGTCCTGTTTTTAAGGACTGGAAAAATGATAAGCTTAAAATCATCAGTTTCTTTGCCAAAAAGGCCAGGGGCTCAATGGTTCGTTACATTATCGATACCGATGCGAAAACGCTGTCTGATATCAAGGGCTTTGATTATGACGGGTATAAGTTTAGTGAAGAGTATTCCGAGAAAGAAAACGAACCCGTATTCATCAGGTAGTTACTTTTTTTTCTTAATATCGATTTTCTCTTCCACGGTGGGTCTTCTTTTAATTTTGCGCGGCCTTTTGGCTCCGTACGACCTATTGGCAATTTTTCCTCTTCTAGATTTTTGATCTCCTTTTCCCATGATTTATTTTTTTGAAGGAGAAAATTAATTTTTTTCAGAAGAAATATCAAGTTTTGTTCGTTACCGGAAATTAAGAAGGCTTGTTTTTGCCCACGATAATCTCCATTTTTGAAACTTGGTTTTTTACCCTATCTGACTATTATAAAATTGTTCTGTCTTGTTTTTGCATACCCATCCTTATGAGCCATTTCTATTTCCCGAAGCCACAAAGCTCATCGTTGGTACGCTTCCTCCGCCAAGGTTCACATCTGGCGATTTGAAGCCCGATGATGTCGATTTTTGTTATGGTAGTAGAAATGGTATGCTTTGGCCCATTTTAGACCGCATCTTTAACTTGCAATTAAAATTCGAGAATAATCAGCAGGCAGTTCTCCAAAGAAAAAACTTTCTTTTTGAACAAAAGATAGCCGTTTGCGATATTGTTGAAAGTGCCGAAAGAATGAAAGTTGATGCTTCGGATTTAGGTATGCAAAATGTTTGCTTGAGAGATATAATTGGCCATCTTGAAAATTATGAAGAAATCAAGACTATTTTGTTCATGGGTGGCAACAGCAAAAATGGGCCGGAATATTTCTTTAGAAAATCAATAAAAGCGCACCATATCAAATTAAGAACTGTTTCGGATCAAGTGCCCCGAATCTATTCTTTTGAGTTACCAAAGACTAAAAGAACGATAGAGACTGTATCGCTTACCGCGCCATCTGGAGCTGCCAATCGGGCAGTGGGCAGTTTAGATGCCTACAAGTATCAAAAATCTTTAAACGTGGCGTATAACACCTTAGATTTTCGGGTCGATCAATACAGGCAATTTTTTATTTCTTAGAATTTCCCTTTTCCCATTTAAATCGCTATGTTGGGTGCTTCGTAAATCGAGTCGAAATTTTATGTAGTGAGGTCAAAAACCAAAAAGAGCCTTGTCGGTTTAGACAAAGCTCTTTTACGAGAACACTATATGAAAATGAAAAAATTTACTTCTGTTTTGTTTACATGAGTAAAAGTATCAGTAAGCAAAGCGATATCGAAATTATTGTTGTGAACTCTGTTGTTTTTGTAGTGTAGCCAAATATTTTTGTTATAACCTCAGCGATAGATTGACAATCACCGTAGAATACCGATATTTATGGAGCTAAAAGAAACTCGATTACCTGATTAATGATCGCCTGATAACCATATTTTTTATAAAACAGCCTATGCAACAGCAAGATGAGAAACTGAACGAGTTTAAAAAATCGGTCAATAATAAATTTAATGTCTACAATAGTCTTTTTCTAAACCTACCTTATCGAAATATTGAGAACGTAGGTATTCTTATTCCGCTTTTATTGGATCAATGCCAAAAAGGATTGGACTCCGGTCAAAATCCGCAAGAAATTTTGGAATCATTTTTTCAAAACTATGTGAAGATAGAATCAGAGAAAGAACGCATTGATTTTATGTTCCGGATCATTCAGTATGTTGAACGTCAAGTGGTACTTTATGATAGTGTTGAAGATGCGGCTTTTCCGAAACTGCAAGAGCATCGAAGATCGTTGAGCATTCCTGATTATTTTGAACTGGTAGATAAGAATAAGAGTTGGGATAAGGTCTCTAAGAAATTATCGACCTTCAGTGCCAGAATTGTATTAACGGCCCACCCAACGCAATTCTATACGCCGGCAGTTCTTGATATTATTGATGACCTTCGGTCTCTGATTTTAGAAGACCGTATCGATGATATCGACGTAACGTTACAACAACTGGGTTTAACATCACTTTTGAATGCCGAAAAACCAACTCCTCTAGATGAGGCCAAGAATATTATCTACATCCTCCGACATACTTATTATGAGGCTATTGGTGAATTATATTCTTATATCAAATCGAATATTCGAAAGGCAGATTTTGATAACCATAATATTATGAAACTTGGTTTTTGGCCAGGTGGTGATAGAGATGGTAACCCGTTCGTAACTGCTCCGATTACCAAAGACGTAGCGAACGAGCTGCGTGTCACTTTGATGAAATGTTATTATAATGACCTTAAGCAAATTCAAAAGAAGCTTACCTTCAAAGGGGTTCAAGAGCCGATTAGAAAACTGAGAAACAATCTGTACACAGCTATGTTCGATGCCAGCAAGAATGTGGGTTATGAAGATATTCTTCAGCCTTTGCTCGACATTCGCGAACTGTTGGTGACCAAATATCATAGCCTTTATCTTAAAGAATTAGATTTTTTTCTTGATAAGGTCAAAATATTCAAAACCCATTTCGCTACACTTGATATCCGTCAAGATCATAGCAAGCACAAACTGGCTATAGAAACCATTCTAAAGCAAAATGGTTTGATCAAAGAAACTGTCGATGAGCTATCCGAAAAAGAGCTTGTTGATATTCTGATCAATAAGAAGCTTGAGTTGAATGCAAGTGATTATGATGAGCCGATAGTAAAAGATACCATTGAAAACATTTCACAGTTAAAAGACATTCAAGCCACCAATGGTGAGGATGGTTGTAACCGGTATATTATTAGTAATTCAGAGGATATTTTTTCCGTATTGTTCGTATTCGGCCTATTTAGATGGTGTGGATGGGAACGTGAGGAAATAACTTTTGATATCATTCCGCTATTCGAAACTATGAAGGGTATGGATAGTTCTGAAGATACCATGCAAACCCTTTTCGATTTACCGGAATATCGTGAACATTTAGAAAATAGAGGTAATAACCAAACCATCATGCTAGGCTTCTCAGACGGAACAAAAGATGGGGGGTATCTTAAAGCCAATTGGAATATTTTAAAGACCAAAGAAACCTTATCGAAGATTTGTAGTAAAAATGGAATCAAGGCCATATTCTTCGATGGCCGTGGTGGACCACCAGCTAGAGGTGGTGGCAAGACACATCGATTCTATGCCGCTCAAACCAAAGAGGTGGCCAATAACGAGATTCAGTTGACCATTCAAGGGCAGACGATTACCAGTACCTACGGTACTAAAGAGCATTTTATTCATAACAGTGAGCAGCTTTTGACCGCTGGTCTTTCCAATAATTTATTTGGAAAAGAGAACGTAATCTCAAGGTCGCAGCGCAAACTGATAGAAGAACTTTCCGAATTAAGTTTTGCAAAGTATGATGCCCTTAAGAACCATGAAATGTTCATTCCGTACTTGGAGAATAGAAGTACATTAAAATATTACCAAAAGGCCAATATTGGTAGTAGACCGGGCAAACGCGGAAATAAAAAGAAACTAGAACTTACAGATCTTAGAGCGATTTCCTTTGTTGGGTCATGGAGCCAATTGAAACAGAACGTTCCTGGCTATTTCGGTATCGGAACCGCCATTAAGACCTTGAAAGATGATGGTAGAATTAATGAGATTAAAAAGTTATACAAAGAAGTACCATTCTTTAAGGCTTTAATGCTCAATAGTATGATGTCGCTTTCCAAATGCTACTTTGAACTTACCAGCTATATGAAGGAGGATAAAAAATATGGCGAGTTCTGGAATATTCTTCATGAAGAGTATTTGCTGTCGAAAAAAATGTTACTAATGATTTCGGGCAGTAAGGTTCTTATGGAAAACGAGGCAGTGTCTCGAGAGTCGATTAAGATTCGCGAAAACATTGTGCTACCATTATTGGTTATTCAACAATTTGCACTACAGAAAATTGGGCAAGAGTCTGATTTGACCGAGCTTTACGAAAAGATTGTTACCCGTTCATTGTATGGTAACATCAATGCCAGTAGAAACTCGGCTTAAGGATTAGTATCTAAATGAAATAAAGAGGGATTTCCAGTTTTATTGGAAATCCCTCTTTGATTTATAGAATTAACCGTTTAACGGATTTATTAGTTTTTGGTCATTTTGGTCTTTCTCCGATTAACTTATTGACGTAAGTTTCAACTCGCTTGATTCAATTCTTTTCATATGTACAAAAGGTATTTTTTTAGCTTGTGTTGTGTTCTTTTTCTTATTGGGTGTAGTGAGGCTGATGAAGATATGCCGGTCATTGAGAAAGGTAATCTAGAGGTGCAGGTTTGGGTCGACAATAAACCCTCCGAAAATGCCAATGTAACTACTTCCCCGTCAACTTTATCTCTAGTTACCGATAGTGAAGGTAGCGCTTTGTTCGAGAATATTTCTGTAGGAGAATACGAGGTAAAAGTAGTATTGCCAGAAGCTCCTGATGATTATTTTACGAGAATGGTGAACGTATTACATGATGAGACCATATTTGTAAAGTTAGAACTTGAGGCGATTCCTGTAATATATCCACAGGAAATAGATTTAAGTTTGGTTCTTGGTAATCTATATGAACAAATTGGTGATGGTTATAGTTTTGATGGCTTCAGTACTTTTTGGGGCGACATAGGTACAGATATCGCCTATGTTAATAAACAAACAAATGGTGAGCTAACGACTTTAGATAAATACCTATTATCTTCAGGTGATCCTATTGTGAATCGAGTTTTTTCAGAGTACTATGCGATAATCCGTAACATAAATATGGGCTTGGATTGTTTGAATGATCCTGAATGCTTGGGTGCCCAGGAAATTGATGAAGTCGAGTTTGAGGCTAAATTCAAATTTTTAAGAGCTTTAACGTATTTCAACCTAGTAAAGATTTATGGAAATCCTGTTTTGGTAACTACTTTGAATACCAATCTTGAGACTCCTTCGGAATATGTACAAGGTGGTGAGGAGGTTTATCAACAAATCATTGAAGATTTAGTCTTTGCCGAGCAGTATTTACCACATTTCGAATCCGTTTACGAATCTAGTAGAGAAGCGGCAACGGCTCTTTTAGGCAAAGTATATATGCAAATGGCGGGTTTTCCTTTGTTGCAAACCGAGAAATATACCAAAGCCTTGGAGCAATTCAAAAAGTTACTGAATTTGCTTTCTCTGGAGGAAAGTTATTCTAATGTGTTCAACTCAACCATGGCTTCCCAAAGCTTAGAAAACCTATTTGCCGTTAAATTTTCTTCCGGTTTCTATGGGGAAGCTTGGGGGCCTTTGGGATTTGCAACCGGGGATTGGTTATTACTGAGCCGTTCATTTATAATAGCATCTGGGGCAGGGAATACCTTTACGGATTCGGTTGCCTTTCCTATTAGCGTTCCCGATCAGAGATTCTATCACAATATAGCTTCATTTACAGTGGCCGGTGCACAAATTGAAGATGCCGTCAATCCCGAAGATTGGAGGCCATTAAAGTTTAAGTCAAAATTAGATATAACTGAAAGCGACATTATTAATTATTCTATTCTGATTAGATATGCTGATATTTTATTATTGCTTGCCGAAGCGGAAAATAATGTAAATGGTCCTACAGCAATGGCGTACGAAGCTTTTAATTCCGTACGCAGAAGAGCTTATCAAAATGAAAATTATGACCTGCCATCAGGATTAAGCCAGCAAGAATTTTTTAATGCTATCGTAGAGGAAAGAAAACTGGAACTTTGTTTTGAAGGTCTTCGCAAAGACGATCTCGTGCGTTGGCAATTACTAGAAGATAAACTGTTGGAGTTTAATGAATCACACCCAGAAGACCTAAAGGATTTTCAAAACCATGAATACATATGGCCCATTCCACAAAATGAAATGGATAGAAATTCATTATTACAACAAAATCCAGGTTATTGACTATTTATAAAATCGTAAAACCCCCGCAACGGAAACTTCCGTTGCGGGGTTTTTTTAGATTTGGCTATTTAATGTAAAGCCTCTTATTTCTTATTTTGTTGATTCTTGATGGTCTTTTCATCAAAATCAAACTTATTGGTATCTATTCTAGTGTTACCAGTAGGATTCGTAGGATTACTTTGTTCCTTCTTCCTTCTGAATTTTTTATCTTCTATAATTCCCATGTCTATGTTTTTTATTTGATTTACTTTAATCTAAACAATAGAAGGGGCAATCGCTGTTAAAGCATAGATAAGACTATGTTATAGATAGTTAAACCGTTAATTATCAGTTTTTTTGAGCACTTTTTACGATGCTGGCGGTTACCAACATTTGCCCTGTATGCCTTTGGGAGTGTTCAGCGGAATGAAACAGTAAACCAATTACCGTGCTGGGCAGTTTTTTTCTACCTACGGTACGCCCTTCCTTTAGAACATCTTCAGAAAGAGTCTTAAAGTAGGCCAAGGCTTCGTCGAGTTGACCATCAAAATCCTCGATGAGGTGGGCAATGGTTATCGTTCTATCTTCTTTTCCTTCCGCTCTTAAAAATTCGAACTGACTTTCGTTCAAACTTTTCCCTTTGGAATAAGTAATCATTCGATCTAAAACGCCGGTGATGTGCTGCAGATGAAAAGCTATGGAAGCCCTGCCATGGGGTTGTAGCCAAAGTTGCTCTGGGCAGATGTTCACAGTGTACTTTTTTATTTCCTCAGATGTTTGGAGTAGGGCATGGGCGGCTGGTTGCAAGAGAGCGGGAATACCAGCAATAGGGCCCCGTAGCCACACTTCGTATTTCTGATTTTCTTCCTCGTTTAACATTTGTCCTTATTCCTGTCTAATAGTATTTACGAATGAATCGAGTTTGCTAGCTCCGTTTTTATTTAGATGCTTAATGAGGGCCGACCCAATAATTGCGCCTTTGGCATGTTTTGTAGCTTGACCAAAAGTTTCTGAATTACTGATTCCAAAACCAACTATCTGCGGATTTTTCAAGTTCATGCTCTTAATGCGCTCGAAATATTCAACTTGTTCTTTGCCAAAACCACTTTTAGCGCCCGTAACGCTCGCAGAACTCACCATGTAAATAAATCCTTTGGAAACGGAATCAATAAATTGAATTCGCTCATCGGGAGTTTGTGGTGTAATTAAAAATACATTGAGGAGTCCGTTTTTTTCAAAAATGGCCTGGTATTCCTCATGGTATACATCCACCGGTAAATCTGGAATAATTAGTCCGTCAATACCTATTTCTTCACATTTTTTACAAAAGGCCTTTACACCATATTGTAGCATAGGGTTGAAGTATCCCATTATAATTAACGGAATGGAAACCGTTTTCCTAATATCTTTCAACTGATCAAACAGCACCTCGGTAGTCATTCCGTTTTTAAGGGCGGCTGTCGAGCTTTCTTGAATCGTTGGGCCGTCTGCCAAAGGATCGCTAAAAGGCAGTCCGATTTCAATCATATCGACCCCGTTTTTCTCTAACCCCTCGATGATGCCAACCGTATCGTTCAGCTCAGGATAGCCAGCGGTAAAATATATAGAAAGCAACTTTTTGTCTTGTTGAAGTTTTTCGGTTATTCTGTTTGTCATAGCTTAAAATAATCAATGTAGGTATTCAAATCTTTATCTCCCCGCCCCGAAAGGTTGATGACAACAATATCATCAGTGTTAAATTTCCGTTCTTCTAAAATCGCAAAAGCATGAGATGATTCTATGGCGGGAATAATACCCTCTAATTTTGAGAGCAATAAACCGGCTTGCATAGCTTCGTCATCTGTAATCGATATAAATTCACCTCTGCCAGATTTAAAAAGATGTGCGTGCATAGGCCCTACACCAGGATAATCAAGGCCTGCCGAAATAGAATACGGTTCTGTAATCTGACCATCTTGGGTCTGCATAAGCAAGGTTTTGCTCCCATGAATAATACCGACTTTTCCAAGTGCCGATGTAGCGGCACTTTCACCGGAGTGTATTCCTTTGCCGGCAGCTTCAACGGCGATGATGCCCACATCGGTATTATCAAGAAAGTGATAGTAAGCGCCGGCGGCGTTGCTACCTCCACCTACACAGGCAACCACATAATCAGGGTTTTCCCTACCTTCCTTCTCCTTCAATTGCCATTTGATTTCTTCTGAAATAATAGATTGAAACCTGGCCACCATATCCGGATACGGGTGAGGGCCAACGACAGAGCCAATAATGTAATGAGTATCTACCGGATTATTGATCCAATCTCTAATGGCTTCATTAGTGGCATCCTTTAATGTTTTACTACCGGATTTTGCTGGTCGTACCTCTGCGCCTAGCATTTTCATACGGGCTACGTTCGGAGCCTGGCGATGAATATCGATTTCACCCATATAGACCACACATTGAATACCCATCAAAGCACATACGGTAGCCGTGGCCACCCCGTGCTGACCAGCACCTGTTTCGGCAATAATTCTATTCTTGCCCAATCTCTTGGCCATAAGAATTTGACCAATGGTGTTGTTCACCTTATGAGCACCTGTATGGCAAAGATCTTCCCTTTTTAGATAGATTTTGGTGTTGTATTTGTTAGATAACCTTTCGGCAAAATAGAGTGGGGTAGGGCGGCCCACATAATCTTTTAGCAATTGATGAAACTCCTTTTGAAAGGAATCTTCTTTCATTACCGAGATGTAGTTGCGACGAAGCTCTTCGCAGTTGGGGTACAGCATCTCAGGTATGAAGGCTCCTCCAAATTCTCCGTAATATCCTTTTTCGTTAGCGTTGTACGACATTTAAAATTCGTTTTTAGTAAGCAATTCTTTAAAAGTCTTGACCTTATCTACCACCTTGAGTCCTGGTTTTGATTCAAACCTACTGTTGATATCAATGGCATGGCAGTATTGAGCCTCCGGTTTTTTTGAAAAATCTTGAATAGATTTTAGTTCTTCCAACCCTATTCCTCCGCTTAAAAAGTAGGGTTTGGTAGAGTTGTATTGATTTAATACCGACCAATCGAATGCATATCCATTACCTCCAGGTAATTTTCCTTTGGTGTCAAATAGATAAAAATCACAGACAGTTTCAAATATTTCAAGCTTTTCAAAATCAAAATCATCCTTAATGGAAAAAACTTTGATAATCTGTATTTGCTTAGCTTTCGTTTTAAGTTCATGACAGAATTCAGGACTTTCATTTCCGTGTAATTGTACCAATAGCAAATTATAATCCTCTATTTTCTGTAGAATATAGGTTATGCTTGCATCGACAAAAACCCCCACTTTTTTAATCTTATGGGGCAATGGTGGCGGCGAACCCTTAAAATAACGTTCGCTCTTTTCCCAAAAAATAAAACCAAGATAGTCGGGTGACAGTGAAGCGATTTCCGTTGGGTTGTGCTTCATGCCACAAACTTTAAGTTTTAAATGGCCGGTATCACTCAATGTTGAAGGTTTTTCTTTTGGATTAGTATAAAAGTAATTCATCTTAATACCGTTTATTCAGCCACAAGCTCACTGATAAACTTTTGGGCATTCATACCAGGGTTCTCTGTCTTCATAAAATTTTCACCGATCAGAAAGCCTTGATATCCATAAGTCTTTAGTTCGTTAATGGCTGCAGTAGTACTGATGCCGCTTTCCGAAACTTTCACAAACTCATCAGGAATTTCGGTAGCCAAAGTTTTACTGGTATCTAAACTGACTTCAAAAGTCTTTAAGTTTCTATTATTAACACCCAACATATCTAAGCTCGGCATAATCGACTTTTGAAGTTCTTCCAAATTATGGACTTCAAGTAATACATCGAGGTGTAGGCTCTTTGCCAGCTCAGAGAACTGCTTAATTTCTTCTTTGCTTAAAATGGAAGCGATCAAAAGAATTACATCGGCACCAAAGGCCTTCGCCTCTAATATTTGATATTCGTCAATGATAAATTCTTTTCTTAGGATGGGTATTTCTACTGAGGCCCGTGCCAATAGCAAGTCATCTAAAGAACCTCCGAAGTACTTTCCGTCTGTCAATACTGAAATACCTGTTGCCCCTGCGGTTTCATAACCGTAAACCACATCTGAAACATTCAAACCTTGATTAATGACCGATTTAGAGGGCGAGCGGCGTTTGTGCTCTGCGATGATTCCAGAACTACTGGACCTTAGAGCATCTGCTAGTGAAGAGCCCGAACGCCCGAACAAGACCGATTTTTCAAGTTGGCGGGCAGATATTACCGATTTTTTAAGGTCAACCTCGATACGTTTATCGGCAACTATTCTATCAAGTATGTTCATATTAAATCAATTATCGGTTCAAGCACTTAGCTGTTGTAATTTTTTCAGCGCATTTAACGCATTGCCATTCAGTAATGATTCCTTAGCTTTTTCAAATCCTTCTTTCGGGTTCAAATCTTGAACGGTGGCAATGGCAATACCTGCATTGGCACAAACCACATTGTTTTGTGCCTCGGTACCTTTACCTTGTAAAACATTCAGGAAGATTTGTGCCGATTCTTCAACTGAATCGCCACCCACAATTTCTGAAGCTTTAATGGTCTTGACCCCAAAATCTTCGGGTTTCAACATACTTTCGGTATGATTACTGATTGTTTTGGTATTTCCGGTCAGTGATATTTCATCATAACCATCAAGGGCATGCAGAACGGTAAAGTTCTTATCAGTATTTTGGTAGAGATAACCATACATTCTGGCCAATTCGAGGTTGAATACACCCACCATTTGATTTTTTGGAAAAGCAGGGTTCACCATGGGCCCCAACATATTAAAGAATGTCTTAACGGCGAGTTCTCTTCTGATGGGGGCTACATTTTTCATGGCGGGATGAAAAAGTGGCGCGTGCAATACACATATACCGGTCTCTTCAATTGATTTTTTAAGAAAATCAGGGTCATTGCTGAATTTGATACCAACAAATTCCATGACATTGCTACTACCGCATTTAGACGATACCCCATAATTACCGTGCTTGGTAACATGTACTCCGGCGCCGGCGGTAACAAAAGATGCCAGTGTAGAAATATTGAATGTATCTTTTCCATCTCCACCCGTTCCGCATAGGTCAATGGGGTTATAATCCGATAAGTCGACCGCAAGGCACAGTTCAAGAAGGGCATCTCTAAACCCTTCCAACTCTTCTATCGTAATGCTGCGCATCATATATACCGTTAGAAAAGCGGCAATTTGATTGCTGTTATATTCACCTTTGGCAATATTGACCAAAACTTGTTTCGCATCTTCTTTTGACAGAAAATCATGATTGATCAATTTGTTCAGTATCTCTTTCATTGTCTGCTTTCTCTTTGTTTTTTTAGGAGTTTAGCCAGTTTTTAAGAATTTCTTTGCCCTGAGGGGTCAAAACCGATTCAGGGTGAAATTGAACAGCTGACACATCGAAGGTCTTATGCCTTAGACTCATAATCTGTCCGTTTTCATCGTACGAGGTGGCTTCCAATACCTCGGGCAGTTCTGTATTCACGACCCACGAATGGTACCTGCCCACCTCAATTTCTTCAGGAAGGCCTTTAAAATTTGGATCGCTTTTAACAATCTTTATTTTTGTGGAAATGCCATGATATACTTGATCAAGATTGATTAATGAAGCACCAAAAACCTCACCAATGGCTTGCTGACCTAGGCAAACACCGAAAATACTCTTGGTGGGCGCATATTTTTCAATAATCTGCTTTAAAAGCCCTGCTTCATCAGGTATTCCTGGCCCTGGAGATAATACGATTTTATCAAAAGCATCTACCTCTTCAAGGGTTAGTTGGTCGTTTCTTTTGACAATAACCTCACAATCTAAATCTTCAAGATAGTGAACCAAGTTATAGGTAAAACTATCATAGTTGTCGATCATTAAAATCTTCTTCATGCTCATATGGTTTTGGCTATTTCCAATGCTTTGGTCAAGGCACCCAATTTGTTGTAGGTTTCTTGAAGTTCATCGTCAGGGTTCGATGCGGCAACTAGGCCCGCACCAGCTTGGTAATGTAGTTGATGGTTTTTGCTCAGAAAAGTTCTAATCATAATGGCGTGATTGAAATTGCCATTAAAGTCCATAAACCCAATAGCACCCCCATAATAACCTCTGCTTGTCTTCTCATATTTTTCTATGAGTTGCATAGCCATATGTTTTGGTGCTCCGCTCAAGGTACCGGCCGGAAATGTATCGGCGACCACCTTCATGGTCGTAATGTTCTCTTTTTTATGCCCGGTAACCTTTGAAACCAAATGAATTACGTGAGAGAAGAATTGAACTTCACGATAATTGGTAACCTCTACCATATTACCGTTTCTACTTAAATCGTTTCTGGCCAAATCGACCAACATTACATGCTCACTGTTCTCTTTGTCATCTTCTGTTAGTTTTCTGGCCAAAACCGCATCTTGCTCATCGTTTCCGGTTCGCTTAAAGGTTCCTGCAATCGGGTGAATCTCTGCCTTACCGTCTTTAACGATTAACTGTGCCTCTGGCGAGCTTCCGAAAATCTTGAAATCTCCGTAATCAAAGTAGAACAAATAGGGAGAGGGGTTGATCGATCTAAGTGCCCTATACACATTAAACTCATCCCCTTTAAAACCTTGTGAAAACCTTCTTGAAAGCACGAGTTGAAAAACATCGCCCCTATGGCAATGTTTTTTTGCCAACCGAACATGCTCCCGGTATTCATCATCTTCTAAATTGGAAGCGGCCTCACCCTCTAAAGAAAAGTTATAAGAGGCGAAATTACGAACGTTGAGAATCTGCTCAATCTGTGAAATATTATCGTCGCTTTCAAAGCAATGGGCGAACAGGTAGGCTTCGTTCTTGAAGTGATTGATAGCAATGATGTTCTGGTATACCGCATAATAGATGTCGGGTATGGCAACAGAATCTTTTTTCTTTGTTAAGTCGATATCTTCAAAGTAACGAACCGCATCATAGGCCATGTAGCCAAAAAGCCCATTATTGATAAACTTAAAGTCGTGTTCTTCGACCTCGAACAATTGACCGAAATCGTGAATTGATTGAACAACATCGGTTTCAGCATCAATGGTAGATTCGTGATTCGATCCATCAGGAAGCTGATGATATATAGTTTCATTTTCTACCTTAATCGAGGCAATGGGGTTGCAGCAGATATATGAAAAACTATTATCGTTTGCATGGTAGTCGCTACTTTCAAGAAGAATACTATTCGGAAATCGATCTCTGATTTTTAAGTAAACGCTGACCGGTGTTATGGTGTCGGCCAGTATTTTCTTGTAGTGGGTCTTTAGTTTGTACTTCATTTTCAATAGGGTTCAAAAGTAAAAGGCTTGTCGTGATTGACAAGCCTTTCTTTATAATGTTACTTATATGGAGGTTCGCTCACGAATTCTGTCGAGAGTTGTTCCACCACCAAGTATTTACTTTTCCGTTGTGCATGGTTCAAATATAGAAATCATTTTTATAACCGCAAATCAAAAATTGGTTTAAAATCAATCGTTGATATACGCGTCACATTACGCTCGCGTATTGTTAGAATAGTCAATCAGAAAATAAAAAAGCCCGCTTTAATAATAAAGCGGGCAAAACTTGTGAGGTCAAGTTTATTATAAATGTATCTTCTAATTAAAACTCAAGGTCAACGACCAAATCGAATTCGTCATAGATGGTTTTATCACCAAGGTTTTCAAAGAAACTACCTGAACCGTATTTGATGTCATAATTAGTTCTGTCTACCTTAACGGTTGCGGTAGCTTTGCTACCATAAATAGAAACATCAAAAGTGACAGGCTTGGTAATACCTTTTATGGTTAAATCTCCTGTTACTTCGTAAGAGTTCTTTCCGGTAGATTTTACTTCGGTGAAAACTAATTTAGATGTACCATGATTTTCAACTCCAAAGAAATCATCAGCTTTAAGGTGACCTTCTAACTTAGCCTTACCATCGCCTTCCATATCTGTGGAAATTAAGCTGGTCATATCGGCCACGAATTCTCCGCCAGTCAACTGGTCACCGTCAAATACTAAATGTCCGGATTCTAAATTAACAGTACCTGTGTGAGAACCGGTAACTTTATAAGCTTTCCAGGTAACAGTACTGGCATCGGTCTTTACTTCTTTTTTTTCTTCGGCAATCGGTTCGGTCGCAGCTGCTGATCCAAAGACCAAGGCCAATGCCAAGGTAAATACTCCTTTTTTCATAATTTCAATAATTTTAGTTAATAATTAGTAATGTTTATATAATCGTAATCAAGTTCTCGGTAGATTTTCTAACCTTTTTATAGTGCTGCGTTTGATCTTCTTCAGAACGATAACCTACAGCTGCCAGAACAACGGCGTTTAGGTTTTTATCATCTAACCCGAGAATCTCGTTGAATTGGGCCGAATCGAAACCTTCCATGGGGCAAGTATCTATTTTAAGATCTGCCGCAGCTGATAAAAGATTTCCTAATGCTATATAAGCTTGTTTTGCCGTCCAAGCGGCTTTTTGCTCATCTGTTAAAGGCATTAAATTCGCTTTCATTAAATCGGCGTAGGCTTTTAATCCTTCCACAGGTATACCCCTTGTCTCACTAACGTTCGTCAAATAGTCGTCTACTAGCTCATCGCCGAAAGTGGTTTGATTTGCCAATACTATAAGGTGCGAAGCCTCGGTAATTTGAGACTGGCCCCAAGCGGCGGGCTTTAGCTTAGCTCTTATATCATCATCTTTCAGGACTAAAATTTTGTATGGTTGTAATCCGTAAGATGAAGCACTTAAAGAGGTAGCCTCTAAAAGTTTGCTCAAATCATCTTCAGAAATCTTCTTCGTGCTATCAAATTTTTTGGTGGCATAACGCCAGTTAAGATTGTCAATATAATTACTCATTTGTATAAATTTAATATTTAGTTTAAAACTTATCTAGAAGTTTGTTTAATTCTTCTAAATCTTTAGTATTCAGATTGTTTAGTATTCTTTCTTCTGCCTTTTGCATGGCTTTATCAAGTTCAAGAAGAATTTCTTCTCCAGGTTTGGTAATTCTTATTTCTACCTTTCTTCTATTACTTGGGCAAATAGACCTGTCTACAAAACCTTTTAAGATGAGTTTGTCTACCAATCGGGTGGTATTACTCATTTTAGTAATCATTCTCTCGTTCAATGTAGAAAGGTTGGCGGGTTTGCCTTTTTGACCTCTCAAGATTCGCAGAACGTTAAACTGCTCAAGCGACATTTCGTAGGCTTTAAGTGAGCAGGTGATTATTTCATTGATTTTATTGGCGACTAGGCTTAAATGAATGATGGTCCTGCTTGGCAGTGGAATTTTCTTCTCGGTTTTTATTATTTCCTCAACATTCATGTCATTACAATTATTGTATATACAAATGTATGTTGTTTTGAATATAACTTTGAAGTTTGGCTTCACAATTTTTTGTTAAATGAATTGCTGTTTGCTCTTGGTAAAAAAATGTAATTTTGAAAACTGTATACTTTTAGAATAATTCAATGCCATGTAATATAAATGCTACTTGGCTTTAACACATACATTATGGATTTATCACAAGAAGAGTGGGAAGAACAATTAGAGCAAGATTCGAATGCTTTTATTCTCGACGTTAGAACACCTGAAGAGGTCGAAGACGGCTATATTCCCGGGGCTCAAAATATCGATATTCATTTAGGTCAAGGTTTTTTAGATGAATTGGAAAAACTGGACAAGTCTAAATCTTACTATGTTTATTGTAGGTCTGGGGCAAGAAGTGCTCAAGCATGTTCTATTATGAACGAAGTAGGTTTTGATAAAACGTACAATTTAGAAGGTGGCTTTATGAACTGGCAGGGTGAAGTGGCCGAATAGGCTTATAAAATATTATTCCAGTATATTTAAGTTCAGGTACTCTTAATTAATTGTGGTACCTGAACTTTTTTATAACCGATAACCCTATGCGAGAAGATTTGCTTCATTTTATTTGGAAGTATAAGAAACTGGCATTGCACGATTTGAAATCTACCGACGGTGAAGCCCTTGAGATAATTGATTTCGGGCAACATAATCAATTAGCGGGCCCCGACTTTTTTAATGCCCAAATAAAGATAGATGGTCAACTGTGGGCCGGAAATCTAGAAATACATCTAAAATCTTCAGATTGGTACGCTCATAAGCATGAAGAAGACCCCAATTATAAGAATGTTATTCTGCACGTCGTTTGGCAACATGATTGTCATGTTCTCACGGAGGGAGGTACTCATCTCGTTACCCTAGAGCTAAAAAACTATATTTCTAACACCCTCCTTACAGCCTATCAAAAATTGATGGATTCAAGAAACACTTCCTTCATCAATTGTGAAAACAATATAGGCTCGGTCAGTGAATTTCACATGAATAATTGGCTTGAAAGGCTATATTTTGAACGACTGGAACAAAAATCAGTTGAAGTGGCCGAACTTTTAAAACGAACCAATAATGATTGGGAAGGTGTTCTTTTTGCTCTATTATTAAAGGGATTTGGATCCAAAGTCAATGGACCTGTTTTTATGCAACTAGCCAAGGTTATCGATTTCAAGATAATTAGAAAAGTTCAATCGAACGTACAGTCGTTAGAGGGCCTTTTTTACGGTATGTTACAATTGCTTGAAGCTGAAGATATTTTAGATGATTATTATTTGGGTTTAAAAAAGGAA